>CAXTJJ010000280.1:0-8185 GCA_964244155.1 uncultured Spirosoma sp. | reverse complement strand
ATGACGACAGCGAAACCGGAAGAGCAACAGGAAAATTTGTTCTTCAGTTTATTGATGAGAAGCAGGCTCAGGCTTTTTGATCAGGAACTCAAATAAAAAAAATACACGAATACAGCTTTCCCGCAAACCCTATTACAATTAGGTTGTTTTCAAAAAAACAGCCACTAACTGATTCTTATGGGACGTATTGCAATGTATGGGTTTGGTCGCATTGGGCGGCAATTTCTTCGTGTTGGTTTACGCAACAACCTCTTTGTTCCCGTGTCAATTTCAGACATTAAAGATGCCACAAACCTGGCTGCTTTATTTGAGGTCGACACAAACTATGGACGCTGGCCCGAAGCGGTCTCAGCAAAAGAAGACGAGTTAACCATTGGCGGTCGTGCTATTCCGTACCTCAATTCAGCAAAAGAAATTCCGGATTGGGGCAATCTGGGGGTAGACATAGTTGTAGACTGCACGGGCCGGTCTACCACCCGCGCCGGCGCACAAGATCACCTCGACCGGGGTGCAAAGCATGTACTCGTAAGTGCGCCCCCGAAAACCCTCGACGACTGCGATGCCGTTTTGCTGAAGGGTATTAACCTGGAAGACTTCGATCCGGAAAAACACAAAATTATCAGCATGGCCAGTTGCACGACTAACGCGCTGGCCCCTGTCGTTAAAATTGTACGGGAAAACTTCGGTATTAAGTACGGACTGTTCTCAACCGTTCATGCCTATACGAATACTCAATCCCTCACAGATCAGCCAATGAAAGACCGGCGCGATTCATGGGCGGCTGCCGAAAACATTATTCCATCAGCATCCGGGGCTGCTCGTGCCCTTCAGTTTATCTGGAAAGATCTGAAAATTACGGGTAAGGCTTACCGGGTTCCAACCCGAACGGGAAGCATTGCCGAAGTGAATATTATCACAGAAAAAGATTGCAGTGTACAGGAGGTGAACGACGCTTTTACCAAAGCCGCAGCCGAAGGGCCATTACACGGTGTGTTGGATGTGTTGACCGGTGAGTGGGCTTCATCCCGAATTGTGGCCGACCCACACTCATCCATCATTGACTTACCACTGACGATCAAGCAAGGTGAACTTCTGTCGGTGGCGGCCTGGTACGACAACGAGTGGGGGTACTCGACGCGCTTGGCTGAAGTAGCCGCCTATTTATCAGACAAAATTTAGCTGATTAAGTAGCTATCAGTGGCCAATTTACAACTGGCTTACGGCCTGGCCTCTCAATACCGGGAATCTACTTGTGTGTTGAGAGGTCATTATCCTTTCAGAGGCATTAAGGGCCATCTCAATAAATTGGGATAGTTTTGTCGGCGACACTTCATCTCATGAACGTATTACTAATTGGTGGTGGTATCGGTGGACTGACAACAGCCTTTGCCTGCATAAGGCTGGTATTAAGATGGTGCAACTGGCGCGGTGAATCGACGTACCCGCATCTGCCTGTTATTTTCGGTCCATTCTGTTTTTGAAACCGCCGATGAGCAATGTGTTTGGCAAACCCGGTCGATTTTTATGGCAATTGGTTCACGAAAGCCAAATCATGTACTTATTCAGATCTGGCGGGCAATCTGAAGATTTATTCGACGACATCGCTGAAAGTCAGAATAAACTGATCACCGCTGGAAGTTACCGAAACTCGACACGGCTTGGGTTGGCTCTGGCTTTCAAAAGCCATGTTAAACACCTGCTTTTTCCCTTGTTCACTACCCGTTGCACAATGGTTTAATAGATCGGATACATTGGCATGCTGAAGCATATCGGTCAACAACTGGCCAACGACCTGAGAAGCTGATTGACCAAAGACAGACTCTGAAGCCGAATTCGCTTTCATGATACGAAGATTGACGATTCGGGTATCGGCCCCTTTGTCACTTCGAACGGGCTTTACAACAGCCATGCCTATCGAAACACCTTCCAGCATATCCTCTAAAAGCTGTTCCTGCTGTTTAACGATCTGCTGCGCCTTTTTCAGCACCGTGATGTCGTTGTAAGCGACCATAATGCCCCGTTGCACGCGCATGATTTTTACCTCGCGCCAAATATCATACTCAGGGTAATAATTCTGGGTTGAAACAGACTTCCCCGTTTCGTATACCCGCACATACTGATCAAAAAGACCATTTATACTGGTGGCCGGATACATTTCCCAAATTGTTCGACCCAGAATTTCCTTGCTCAGAAAGCCACTCATCTGCAGACCAGCCTTATTGATCATGACCAGTTTAAAATCACTGATCTGTTCACTTTCGTCCCGAATGGCCTCGAAAACAGAAATACCATTGACTGACTCATCGAATGACTGTTGAAGTACATCGATCAATGGCTGAGAAGCAGTATTGATTTTCGAATCAGTAATGTCGGAATAAGTCAGGAGCAGGCTTTTTTCCAGTCGTACCACCGAGACGTCCAGCCAGGTGGGACTCGTCTGTGCAGGGTGTAAAAAGTTCGTTTCGAACTGAGCAGATTGCCCGGTATCCAGCACTTGCCGATACCGTTCCAACAAGTTTTTTTCGGTCAGGTGAGGAAAAAACTGAGCGAACGACTGCCCTAATGCTTCAACGGCCGGGCAATCCAGTTCCTGTTCGGCAATGGCATTGATCAACGTCATGTACAGATCAATCAACCGGCCATCAGCAGCTCGGATGGCCTGAAGAACCAGCACGCCATTCGGCGATGCCATCAGTACATTTTTCAACAACTCCGTCGAAGGTAAGTTAGGCAGGTTCATGACCATTGATAGGCTTTCTTTTTCTAAAAACAAAAAATCAAACCGTTCCCTGATGTTTATGAACGAGTCTGTCGTGTTTACTTTGTCTTGTTCAATTTGATTTACGGTACAGATTTGAGCGGTATATACAGGGCAGAAGGGCTGTGTATATAAACACCACCAGCTACATTATTCTATCAGCGCAGTTCGTAAGCAAATATAATAATACTTATAGTTTAATTTAAAATTCCTATAAATATATTGGCAAATGCTTGGCTTTCATGACCGATGTACCATATATCGTATTATAATAGCCAAATTAATGAAATATTATTTTTATTTAGTAACAGACCTGGTTTTATGTGAAATTCTGTTCTCAACCTATTGGGTTGGCTATGTGGACAGTCATCATTTTCAGGCTTTTTCGCCACCAACAGACTGACGTTCAATCCAGTAGACTCCTAAGTTGGATTGCATTCATATTAAACAATAGGTGTCTTGCAATGGGAAACCTATTTCCGCTATTTTTAGCGATTATTTAGTCGTCGTAACGCGTGGCTCATAAGCATATCATGCCCTATTTCTTCGTCGTATGTATTCTGTTGTATCTGGCGACGCCTGCCGTTGGGCAATTAACGCAACCCGACAGTTTGTTTGTACGATCAGCCCAACAGGAAGCTATCAGTACCTATGAACGAACTCTCCACGATCAGGCGCATGTATACGAGGGCAATGAATACATTGCGCATGACCACCGCATAAAAGTCCATCCCTACTATAAAATAGATACCCTTCAAAAAGGCACGATTCTATACAACGGTGTGCTATACCACGATGTGCCCATGTTATATGATATTGTTCGGGAAGAGCTGGCCATTCAACCCCCAGACGGCGGTTACCGGCTTCGGCTCCGAAATGATTATCTGTCAGCGTTCTCATTGGGTTCACACCAGTTCTCACGTCTTGAATCAGACAGTGGCGACAGTGCCGTGGGTATTCCGACCGGCTATTATGAAATCCTACACGATGGCCGCGTAAAAGCCCTAGCGCATCGCATAAAAACGGTGTATGAAGATATTTCGAGCGGTAAATATCAGGCAGAATACTTGCTGAAAGATCGTTTTTATATTCAGAAAGAAGGGGTTTATTATGAAGTAAGAAGCAAGCGGTCGATACTTACTCTGTTTCCCGACCAGGCCAAAGCCCTGAGAAAATACATCAGGACCAACAAACTAAAATTTAAAGACGACCAGCGCGAGGAAGCGGTTAGCCGGATTGCGAAACGCTATGAAGAATTAACCAAGTGATTATGGCTCAATTGTACCGTCTATGTTTCCTGTTTCTCGGTCTATTCTGTATCCTACCACCTGCATCGGGACAGACATCAGCCGACAAACCCATCAGCGGTGATTTCTCTACTCTTCGCTTTGAGCAGTTTGTTCAGCGTATCGAAAGCCAGACACCCTATCGTTTTTTCTATAATCCTTCCGATGCCGACAGTATAACGGTTAATATGCGCGTTGAAAAACAGCCGCTTCGGGCCATTCTCCAGCAACTGTTCAATGGGTCTAAATACACATTCGCCATTGATAACCAGCAGCGGGTTTACATTACCTCAGGCCAACCTATACGCACCGAATTACCCATTGGCTTTTTCATTCGGGGCCGGTCAGAATCCGGAAGCGATTCAGCGTCAACGGCCTACCTGACAGAAAGTCAAATCAAACGCATTGAACCCGAAACGAAAGTATACGAAATTGGTAAGCGCACTACACCTATCCGGCCGGGTCGGGCCACTATGTCGGGTTATGTACGCAATGGCTCCTCGGGCGAGCCCATTGTGGGGGCAGCCGTTTATCTGGACAACCCGCGGGTTGGCACCATCAGCGATCAGTTTGGCTATTATTCCATCACCCTGCCGCGTGGGCGGCATGAACTGAAACTGCGAAGCATTGGCCTGAAAGATACCCGTCGCCGGATTATCCTTTACGCCGATGGCAAATTCGATCTGGAGATGGAAGATGATGTCATTGCGTTGAAAGAGGTAGTGATCGAAGCCGAAAAAGACAAGAACATTTCGGGACTTCAGATGGGCCAGGAACGGGTCGACATAAAGAGTATCAAGCAGGTACCCACCGCCCTGGGCGAAGCCGATTTACTGCGGGTTATCCAGACGCTGCCGGGGGTTAAAACGGTAGGCGAAAGCTCAACAGGGCTGAACGTGCGCGGGGGCGCCACCGACCAGAACCTGATTCTGTATAATGATGCCACGATCTATAACTCGTCGCACTTGTTCGGCTTTTTCTCGGCTTTTAACCCCGACATGATCAAGAGTGCGGAACTCTACAAAAGTGCAATTCCATCCCGATTTGGGGGGCGGTTGTCGTCGGTGATGGATGTGCAGACGCGCGACGGCAACAAAAAGAAATTTGTTGGTTCCGGGGGAATTGGGCTTCTCACCGGCCGGCTGACGCTGGAAGGGCCAATTCTTAAAGACAAAACATCGTTTATTGCGGGCGTTCGCTCGTCCTACTCCGATTGGTTGCTGAGGCAATTGCAAAACGCATCGTTCCAAAAAAGTCAGGCTCAGTTTTACGACCTCAACCTCCATATTACGCACGATGTCAACGAGAAAAACACGATTTACCTGACCGGCTACATGAGCCGCGACCAGTTCAAGCTCAACAGCGACACCTCGTACCGATACCAGAATCAGACCGCAACGCTGAAGTGGAAACACATCATCACCAACAAACTATACAGCGTGTTTACGGGAAGTTACAGTGGCTACAAATACGACGTTTCGAGCGAGAGAAACCCGGTTAATGCCTATCAACTGGCGTTCTCTATCAAACAGTCGCAGCTTAAAGCGGATTTCAACTACTACCCTACCAATCAACATGCCGTTGATTTCGGGGTCAGTTCAACCCATTACCGCATATCGCCCGGCACGTTTGGCCCTAAAGGCAATGAGTCATTGATTCTGCCCGATGTAGTTCCCACTGAACAGGCTCTGGAAAACGCCGTCTACATCGGTGACCGGTTCGATATCAGCCCTAAATTGTCCATAAGCGCGGGTCTTCGCTATTCACTTTATTCATTTTTAGGCCCTGGTTCTGTCTTTCAATACGTGCCGGGTGCGCCTAAAACGGTAAATACGATTACAGACACCCT
This sequence comes from uncultured Spirosoma sp., assembly GCA_964244155.1. Lineage (GTDB taxonomy): Bacteria > Bacteroidota > Bacteroidia > Cytophagales > Spirosomataceae > Spirosoma. The sequence goes on along the minus strand of CAXTJJ010000280.1, from coordinate 2,292 downwards.
CACGTATGGCACAAACAAGGCCATTTCCACCTATCACGGGGCGGAGTACCGGCTGGCCATTCGGTATGGGCTCTCGAACACAGCTTCGGTAAAAGCGAGTTTCAACCGGACACGCCAGTATATCCAGATGCTGTCGAATACGACCGTTATTTCGCCAACCGATATCTGGAAACTCAGCGACCCAAACATCAAACCGCAGGTCGGCGATCAATATGCCGTGGGTATCTATAAAAACAACCGCACAAATACCATCGAGCTATCGGTAGAGGCCTATTACAAAACCATGCAAAATATGCTCGATTACCGGAGCGGTGCCTCACTCATCCTGAATCACCATATCGAAACCGACGTGGTGCAGGCCGAAGGTAAAGCCTACGGGGTTGAGTTTCTGGTGAAGAAAACGACGGGCAAATTGAATGGCTGGCTGAGCTACACCTACGCCCGAACGCTCCTGCGCACGAGTAGTCTTAACAATAGCGAAACCATCAATCAGGGAAATTACTACCCGAGCAGCTACGACAAGCCGCACGACTTTACGATGATCAGCAATTACAAGATTAACCGTCGGTTCAGTCTGTCGCTGAATTTCACGTATAGTACCGGGCGGCCTATTACGTTGCCGGTTGGCAAATACATCCTCGACAATGCGGCTCGGTTACTGTATTCGGAGCGCAACCAATACCGGATTCCAGACTATTACCGGGCCGATTTTGCGATGAATATCGAAGGCAATCACAAAGTAAAAAAGCTGGCGCACAGTTCCTGGACGATATCCGTCTATAATCTACTGGGTCGGCACAATGCCTATTCGGTCTATTTCAAGTCGGAGAACGGCCGGATCAACGGCTATCAGCTGTCCATTTTTGGTAACCCGATCCCGTCGATTACGTATAACTTTAGGTTTTAAGAAATGAGGTTGTTACAGAAAAGTTGTTACACAGAGATGCACGGAGGAACACGGAGATACACAGAGATTTTTATAGAGAATTCTCTCTGTGTATCTCCGTGTTCCTCCGTGCATCTCTGTGGCTAAACCCTACTATGAAAAACACATCAATAAAGATACTTTCCTGGTTATTCATCCTGTTTGTTGGCGGGTGTGTTGATCCGTATCGTCCACCCGAAATTACCTCGCCCGGTAGTTATCTGGTCGTGAATGGATTCTTCAACAGTGCGCCGGGGACTACATCCACCATTCAGCTTTCGCGTACGCAAACCCTTACTGAGACCAAAGTCCCAACCGCTGAAACAAAAGCACTGGTAACCATTGAAAGTCAGAACAAGGCCACCTATACACTAACGGAAGGAACGGCGGGCGCATATACCCTGTCGGGTGTTACACCCCAGCAAGGGGAAAGCTACCGCCTGCATGTTAAAACAGCCAAAGGCGTTGAGTACTACTCTGATTACGTGCCCGTTATCAAAACGCCCCCTATCGACAGTGTTAGCTGGCGGGTGGAGAACGATGGCGTTCAGTTTAGTGTAAACACCCATGATCCCCAAAACAACACGCGCTATTACCGCTGGGAGTTCGACGAAACCTGGGAGTATCTAACACCCTACCGTTCGGAATATGAGATAAGCAATAACCGAATTGTGGAACGGCAACTCAGTGTCAATCAGTGCTGGCGCAGTGGTAGTTCGACCAATATTATGACCACATCAACGACCCGCTTGAGTAAGGATGTTGTCAGTCAGTTTCCGTTGATTTTTGTTGCAGGAAATTCCATCAAGCTTGGCATTAAATACAGCATACTGGTCAGGCAGTTTGCCCTGAGCCAGGCCAGTTTCGACTATTACGACCAGTTGGCGAAGATAACGCAGAACATCGGGTCAATTTTCGATCCGCAACCCTCTCAGATTACGGGCAACCTCCACAGCACGACAAACCCCAGTGAATTGGTTCTGGGCTTCTTTCGAGTGGGAACGGTTGAAACAAAGCGCATTTTCCTTACGCATTATCAGGTTCCCACCTTCCGAACCCTAACTGGCTACGAAAGTTGTCGAATGGATACACTTGGCACAGGCGACATCCTAAAAGACAGACCGGCTATTATCAGTATGTTTGATAGAACTCGATACTTTACAACCTCCGATTATTGCGTGGATTGCCGCTTACAAGGTGGTGTATTAACAAGACCTGATTTCTGGTAGTCATCCCTTTCCACCGAACGAACCTGCTATGTCTTCGCTTCTCCAACGTGTATTTTTTTACTGGCTGTTATTAACTAGTCTGAGGGTAGTTGGTCAATCCCCATCGTCGGTCAGTACGCTGGTACAGCCGTTTGACAG
>CAXTJJ010000279.1:0-8218 GCA_964244155.1 uncultured Spirosoma sp. | reverse complement strand
AGGTTGATGTTACTCGGTTAAACTGTATTATGTGTATTTCTATGAAGTTTTCTTCTGTAACGGTCTCTTTATCAAAAAGATAAAATAGCGACAACCAACCAAAGCAGAAAAAATGATTTTTCTGCTTTGGTCAATCTAAGTGAACCAGCCCGTTGCGCTTTTATCAGGATTATCTTCTACGATTTCATTTGTAACCTCAGCAATCAATTTCTCCATAAGTTGATGTTGGCAAAATGCCATTTATTCTGATATACTTATATAGAGCATAATCCGACAACAATACAGTTTTTTAATTAGCTTATTTATAACCATATGCGTATTATTGTTAATAATTTGTTTGCGAATATCATAAACATATCACTAAAATTTAAACTTATAAATAGGTAGCTTTATGAGAAAACGAATAATCTCGCAGCTTTTAACCGTGCTGTTGATGGCTATGGCATACAGCCTTTTAGAATCGACTAGTGTAGGGATGAAGGAACTTTTGTTCTGTTTGATGGCCATGATAAGCTTATCTCTGTTGTCGGTGATTATTTATGTAATTAGGGATAGAAAACCAGTTAATTCGAAAGTACAAAAAGCCACTGCGATCTAATAGAATGAGCCTGGCATATGCCAGGCTCATATCGTCTTAAGGTAAATGAATAGAATTTGTGCTCCCTATTCACTCAATCACTCATCCTATCATTTACTCATTACGCCCAGACTTTTGTCCCTTCGGTGCAATTGCGGCACATCTCGATTTCGGAGCGGGAACGGAGCAAGGTTTGCCGGAAGTCAGTGTAAGCGGGGCTTTGCCAGAGGGTAGCAAAGGATTGAGTCTGAAGGTCGCCAAGTCGATGGTGGGCGTCTTTGTCGAAGCAACAGGGAACAACCAGGCCATCCCAGGTGATCACACATGAATGCCACATTTTCCAGCAATGGTCGCCAAAGCCGTTTTTGATGCGGTAGGTCCCGTCGGTTTGTGGGGCGTATCGGCTGTACTGATCCAGCGTTGGCATTAGATCCGAGCCGTGTTCATAATCATAAATCTGGGCTGTTTTCAGACCTACTTCGTCAACGCCCAGTTCGCGGGCTAATTGGTTAACCTCAGCAATTTGGTGTTCGTTAGGTTTGACCACAAGGAATTGAAAGACGACATGGGGCGTGCGCGATTTCAATTCCTTTTTCCAGCGAATAATATTCTTCGTTCCCTCCAGTACCTTTTCAAGCTTCCCCCCCACCCGATACTGTTCGTAAACTTCCTGTGTGGTACCATCAATCGAAATAATGAGTCGATCCAGCCCTGACTCAACCGTTTTGCGGGCGTTGGCATCGGTCAGGTAGTGAGCATTGGTACTGGTGGCCGTATAAATATTCCGGTCGGTAGCATAGCGTACCAGTTCCAGAAATTGCGGGTGCAGATACGGTTCTCCCTGAAAGTAAAAAATCAGATATAGGAGCGTTTCGTGGAGTTCGTCTATAGTGCGCTTATAGAGGTCTTCGCCAAGCATTCCGGTCGGGCGCGTAAACGACCGTAGCCCACTAGGGCACTCCGGGCAGCGTAAATTACAGGAAGTAGTTGGCTCGAACGACACCGACATGGGCAAGCCACGTTGTACGGCTTTGCCGGTTCGTCGTGACTCATAATAACTATAGACTACTTTCAGCGCATTGGCAATACGCCTGGGTGTTAGTTTGGATGCGAAATTAAGGCCGTCAAGTAGGTTGCGATTCATTGAGTAAAGGTAACACTTACAAGATTGCTGCGTATGTCGTTGCTGTCATTCTATAGCAACTTGTAAATCCTGCACCCATCTTCTTCAAAGACAACTTCGCCATCATCAATACCAGCAACCTTTGTCGGTAAATCACCCCCCATACTAGCTGCAAACGCGTAGCCCGTTGGTTCAACATGCGCCCAACTGATATACCGTTCACCATCTGCCGGGCCTATCAGCCACTTCGTTTCTTTGCCAACGATCTCGAGCCAGATCTGTTCGGCGAAGGCCCGCATTCGGCTGATGGCAGCAAACTGATCGCCGTTTTGGCCCCATACAAACGGCCCGTGGGTCACTTTGTCCGGCTGGCGGTCGTCTTCAATCTGGAACACGTATAGTTTAGTATACTCTTCGTTAGCACCTCGCTGTTCGTGCAGATTTCGTACTTCAAATCCCAAACCGACGTAGCTGGGCATGTCGGTCAGAAAGAGCGCTGTGAAGTAGCGAAACAGATTACCGGTCCGATAAAACTCATCGAATCGCGGGTCGTCTTTATCGGCGGTCATCACCGTAAAATTCGGCGCAAACCGGCGCGTTTTCAGGTATGTATAATAAGCCGCAAACTGCCGACGAAACTCAAGCGACCCAACAACGATAGATTGTAAATCGCCAAGCGTCGAATCGGCTTCGATGGCTTCCAGATGATCCGGTTCATTGCCATAGCCCATCGTATCGGGCGGAGCCAGGAAGGTTTCGGCGAAAAACGCATAATAGGGCACGCCACTGGCCTGCACATATTTTTTTATGGCCTGCAGGGGATCGTAAAACGCATCGGGCGTAGCAGGCACTCCCTCGGGACGTAACTGCACGTGCGCCATGTCGCCCCGCATGAAATCGAAATTATACTTTTGCTGACAGTCCTTGACCTTCTGGCAGATGTAATTCCAGGCAGGCTGGTTGGGCCGGTCGAAATCAAGCTCCCAGTTCTGGTTATTATCCTTCGACTCATAGAATCGATAGCGTGCCAGTGGCCCAAACACCCGCGACATAGCCTGTGGTTCGTCGAATGCGTATTGATACCAGATCTGGCCGTAATCGTCTGTCACGAAATCATTGGCGTCAATGTGCAAGCCTCGATACGGAGGAGCCATCGTCATTGGCAGCGTTTCGAGCCCCAGCAAAATGAGGTGGCGAATGAGGCCCAGCCGCCGGTTCAGCCGCCCGTTATAATCATGCGGTAATCCAAACAGGATCCGTTGCCGCTGCTCATCTGACAAAGCAGACGCGACCCCAGCCGTAAGGCTCTGTGCAAAGAATACCTCTTTCGTAAAGGTTAACGGTGTGCCATCGGCAGCTCCCCGAAATTTAAGAAATTGCCAGATAGCTTCTTCCGCATAACGGTACACCAGATCGGAGTGGTCAAGTAATGTAGTCGGATTGCCGCCTTTTTCGTCACGCTGCACCCACTCAAACAATGAGGGACAGGTCAGCACCATTTCCGAAAAACGGTCGGTATGCGGAATAACATCCATGCCCACGGTGCGCCCAAGTGCATGGAGCAGATTCGTCACTACTTTAAGCTGTTTTTCGACCGAGTCAAGTGCGGGGACAAAGCGAGCCAGTTCGACATCAAAAAATTCGGGGTTAATTTGCCAGCTCACCATGCCATACAAACTCCCGACCACACCCGGCTCCCAGATGGGTAACAAGTGAATGCTATCGTGACTGGCGGGCAGGGTCAACACATAACTGATGATTTTCCAGAAGGAGCCAATGGTTCGCACATTCACCCCAACCATGTTGCTGGTTTTCAGCCACGAGCCATCGGTGTAGATTCGAGCGGGACTATGAACTGTTTCAGCAGGATTTAACGCTTGGCGAAGCATCTCATTTCCAAGCCGTTTGTGAAGAATTTCCAGCGTTTGGTACACGGAGAACTGCACAGCCGTTTGAGGCAGCAGGCTAGGAATATAGGACGAACGGCCTGATTGGTAGGCTTCTATATGGGTGGCATACTGCTGATACCAGTCGGCTTGCAGTGTGTCAAAGGTGGTTGGCATAAGACAAATGTAAAACGGTTTTTATAAAACCAAACACGCCACCTTTGTGTCGTTTTGACACATAAAGTATAAGAAGCCCGTCTTATTTTTTGACAGGATTACGCCATTAATACGTTCGCAGTACCTTAAGCCGGTGATTTTTATTGATACGAATGTGTGGATTACTGATAACATGAAACAAGGCACCACTTAACACCAGCGCGCCCACAACAGGTAATGTATTGCTGTAAAATCCCCTGTTATTCACCACATCGGCCAGCAGATAAACACCCCCGGCAATAGGGAAAAGGGTTCCGGCTGCCGTAATAAACGGGATGCGACGGTGTAGATAAACTTTCTGTACGTCATCAAATCGGAACGTTACGGGTTCATCGCGGTTCATGACCTGATTTGCCATCAGCACACTGAAGGTGCTGTCGGTCACTTCATACACTTCTTCCCGGTATTTTTCGCCCCCCGATTTGAAATGCAGCTCATCACCTACAAAAAAGCGGTATCGCTGAAAGCCCCCGATGAAATGGTTTACATCGAGGGCAAGGTAACGGGAGGGACGAAGTAGAGCCGCATAGGCTGTACCTTTGCGCTGGAGGAGTTGCTCAGTCGTGAGCGTGTCCTGCGGTTGGGCGACGGCACATTGACCAATGACACTAAAAGACAGAATAAATAAACCCCGGACTAATGACTTCATGGACTGTGTAAGTGAATCTATGGTCAATAACATTAAATTTTAGGTAGTAGACCATTTTTTAGAAAATTTTAACCCATTCGCCAAGTGTTGGCTAATTTGCGGCCATGATTACCGCAAACCAACTTCGAGCATTTACCGAACAAATTTTTTTAGCCATTGGCTGTACCGAAACCGACGCGCAGTTAGCTGCCGATGTCCTTGTCAGCGCCGACCTTCGGGGCGTCGATTCGCACGGGGTAGCGCGTTTGCCGGGTTATGTACGGCTTTACGATAATGGCCGTATTAATCCGCAGCCACACATTCGTATCGTTCACGAAACGCCATCTACAGCCGTGGTTGACGGCGACCGGGGGCTGGGTCTTGTTGTCGGCCCCTGGGCCATGAACGTGGCCATTGAAAAAGCGCGCATAGCTGGAACCGGCTGGGTGGCGGTACGCAACTCCAATCACTTTGGCATTGCCGGATACCATGCCATGCTGGCCGCTGAACACGATATGATTGGCCAGGCCATGACCCACGCGGCTCCATTGGTTGCACCCACCTTTTCGCTGGATAAACTACTGGGGACCAACCCCATTGCGGTAGCTATTCCGGCCGCAACGGAACCCACTTTCCTGGCGGATTTTGCGTCAACGGCGGTGGCCTATGGTAAGCTCGAAATCCTGCAACGCAAAGGTCAGGATATTCCGGAAGGATGGGCACAAAATGCCGAAGGGCAACCCACAACCGATGCCAACGCCATCCGAAACGGCGGGGCCTTGCTTCCCCTCGGCACCGACCGCGAACACGGTTCCCACAAAGGCTACGGCCTGGGGGCCATCGTCGATATTTTTTCGGGCGTGCTGTCAGGTGCCAACTATGGTCCCTGGGTGCCGCCTTTCGCTACGGCCGGATTCATGCAGGCAAATGAAGGGGTAGGCAGCGGAACGGGACACTTTTTCGGGGCCATGCGCATTGACGCTTTCCGACCCGCCAACGAGTTTAAAATCCATATGGACACCTGGATTCAACGGTTTCGGGAGGCCAAAGCGGTCGAAGGCAAACGCGTGCTGATTCCCGGCGATCCCGAGCGCGAAATGGAAGCCGAACGACTCGCCAATGGTATTCCAGTTGTAGAGCCGGTCATAAAAAGCCTTGAGGAATTAGGCGAACGATTTGGCGTGAAACTGTAACGCGGACATCCTGTCCGCATAGCCAACGGCTAAGTTGGATGAATTAGTTTAGGTATTAAAAAATTAGTATTTGGCTATGCGGACAGAATGTCCGCGTTACATAACTATAATCCGTATGAACTATCGAACACTCGGCAAGACAGACTTTTCTATTTCCGAAATCAGCCTGGGCACCTGGCAGGTTGGCGGCAAATGGGGTGACCCATTCAGCCATGATAACGCCGACCGTATTCTGAAGGCCGCCGTCGACGCCGGGATTAATTTTATCGACACCGCCGATGTCTATGGCGATGGCGAAAGCGAAAAAGCCGTCGGTCGATTAGTGCGTTCACGGTCTGAGCGGATTTATGTTGCCACCAAATGCGGCCGTCGGTTGCAGCCGCACACCAACGAAGCTTACCAACCTAAGGCACTCCGCCAGTTTGTAGACGATAGTCTGCGAAATATGGGACTGGAAACCCTTGACCTGATTCAACTCCATTGCCCGCCTACCGACGTTTTTTACCGGCCTGAAATCTTCGAACTATTCGACCGATTAAAGGACGAAGGAAAGGTACAGAACCTTGGCGTGAGCGTTGAGAAAGTAGAAGAGGGCTTGAAAGCCATTGAATTCCCGAACGTAACAACGGTACAGATTATCTTTAATATGTTCCGGCAGCGCCCCGCCGAGCTATTCTTTACAGAAGCACATCGGCGTAATGTAGGCGTTATTGTGCGTGTGCCGTTGGCAAGTGGGTTACTGACCGGAAAATTCAGTACCGACTCCACTTTCTCTGTCCAGGATCACCGGAATTTTAACCGGCAGGGCGCGGCTTTCGATAAGGGCGAGACCTTCTCCGGTGTCGATTACGAAACAGGGCTGGCGGCCGTTGAGGCATTACGGGCGGTCTTTCCTGATGACATAAACCTGGCTCCCGATGCTCTACGCTGGATTCTCGCCTTCGATGCGGTAAGCTGCATCATCCCCGGCGCGTCGAAACCGGAACACCTGACTTCAAATCTGGAAGCCATGAACCGACCGGCTCCATCGGCTGAACAGATGGCGGCTGTGAAGAAAATTTACGATGAGCGTATCAAGAACCCCGTTCATTATTTGTGGTAAACGAGGTGATTGAGAGGGTTGGTGGGTTTAAGAATCCGTTACCCCTCTCAACTACCTTGTTTATTTGCCCAGAAAGATCTGAAAGCCAATGCCTAAACTCAGGTACTTGGATGTTGACACAGGCGTTTCAATTGGATTACCGGAAACATCGTAAACTGCATAGGCCGTTTTATATCGATCCCAGACATAATTTAAGCCAGCGCTCAACGCTACCGTTCGATTAATGAAATAAGCGACTCCAACAGTCGGGATTACTGACGATGTATACCCATTATCTGTATTCGTTTGACTACCACTACGGATGCGATGTTCGGTTTTTGAGTACGTGTAAGAGACACCTACATAAGGTTTTAGCTTACTACTGCCAAAATAATAAAATACATAAGGCGATACACCCATATTTATGGTGCTGGCGTGTATTTCTCCAGTAGGGTCGTAATAGTTATTGGTACTCAAGCCAAGAGGTATACCCGTGCCAACCACTAAATTATTCGCGACAAAATACCCCGCAGAAGGCGATATACTCCCCGCAAAAGACTTATTTCCGTTTTGGGCACTATAGGAAAAATTCCCGACACTAGCACCAACCATCCAACGCCCTTTTTCGGTTTGGGCCACTACCGAGGAAAGGCCCGTCAGCAGTAATGTAAGGGTAAAGTATAAGATTTTCATAAACGTTTATATGTTGATTTTTGCGGCAATAATAGAGAGAAAGCTACTTAAAGTACCATAAATTAATAATATTTAACAAAAAAACCCGGCTTTGTGGCCGGGCCTTTTGCTTGAAAACCTGTTTTATATACCTCAACTATCGACCCGTCACCGCTCGCTTGAACGTACCATCCGACCCGAATAACAACACCACATGCTTGCTGTCAGATGTAGTGATGGCTACAATGTAATCGCTGGTGGTTTTGTCCTGCGCGGCTTTATTAATCGTAGACCCGGCATAGTTCGTGGTGATATATGCTGTAATGGCAGCTGGGAGATTCGCTACATCGACAACGGTCACGTTAAGGCCCGGTCCTCCGCGGGGGTGATGCGTTGAATCACCAAGGGCTGGTTTAGGGTGATGGAGCGTGTCGCCGGGTGTGTGGTGCGTCGAATCGCCGGGAGCATGATGATGCAACGTATCGCCGGGTGCATGATGGGTAGAGTCGCCGGGGAAATGACCGGGGCCATGCTTACCGTTAGCTTCCTGCACAAATGTACCATCTGCTTTAAATAGCAATCGTTTCACAACACTGTTCACTGTAATCGATACAACATAATTTCCCTGGGCATCTTTCAAGGCCTCTTTGATAGTTGCACCAGCATAATTTGTGCTGATGTACGTAGTAATGGCGGCCGGTAACGTGGCGGCATCAACTGCTGTCAGGTTTTTCGGGCTGGTTGCCGACGTGCTCGTTACGCCAGCCGAACGGGCAGAAGCATCTGTAGCGGAGGGGTCGACCGAGTTACGGTTACAGGCATTCAGGCTCACCACTAAGGCA
>CAXTJJ010000278.1:0-8221 GCA_964244155.1 uncultured Spirosoma sp. | reverse complement strand
CTATTTATCGTCTTTCAGGGTCGACAGGAAGCTAACCACATCCCGGATTTCCCGTTTGGTAAGCAGGTACTTCATTTCGGGCATGCTCGACGGAGAGTTCGTGCGTTTGGCGATCTGGGCTTTTGCTACGGCTATATCGGGCTGATCACCCACTTTTACCGATACCTCGGTAGGGGTCTCACCCTGCAAAATACCACTGACCGTTTTGCCATTTTTTAGCTTCAGGTTTACCGTACCGAAGCCCGGCGCTAAACGGGCACTTGGGTTAATCAGGGCTTCCAGCAATTGCTCACGGGTAAGTCGACTAGCGACGCCGTTCAGACGGGGTCCGGCGTTGCCGCCCAGATCGTCGTACGAATGGCAGCGAATACACTGTGCCGTTTGGTGGCGGAAGAAAATCCGCCGACCCAGATCGGGCTCTCCGCCCAACAGACTGCCCTTATAGGAAGCCGCCAGTGCATCGGGCGATAGCTTGGACGTGATCGCTTTGTATCGGGCCGTCAACGGGGCCGAATGAGCGCTTTCGATGGCTTCTTCTAATTCCAGTTGCAGTTCTGGAGACAGCGTACCGGCCGACAGTTTTGTCAGCAGTTGATCGAACGCCTTCTGCGAACTGGCAGCGGGCACTTTACCCAACGTGAGCAGGGCCGCCTGTTTCTCTTCGGTGGTGCGGGTATTGATAACCTCTGTTAGCAAGCTCACCATCCGGTCTTTAGGCATGTTCGATTTGGCCAGTAAATCCAGCCCGGCTACCCGAACGCTTTTCTCGCTGTCGGCCATGGCCGTTTCAATGGCTTTGCTGAGTTGCTTGTCGTTCATCGACGCCAGGGCACGTAACGCAGCAACCCGCACTGTAGGCTCTTTGTCTGTCGTCAACCGACTGAACAAGGGTTCCGATGCTTCGGTCAGGTTGAGTTTGGCAATGGCTTTGATCGCGCTCATTCGCAGGGCTAACTCCTGGTGGGTCAACAGTGTGGTATACAGATCGGCGGTTTTGCTTTTGAGTAGAGCCGGGTCCCGTTCGACAACGCCCCGGTAACGTCCGTCTACCCGATCCAGCACCGATGGTTTCGCCCAGGTGCTCAAGGCTTCCAATGCTTCGGACCGCATAGCAAGGGGGTTACCTTCTTTCTGCGCGTAATCAATCAGTGTTTGTAAGGCTTCGGGTGTACCAACGCGCAAATTGGCGTTGATGGCGCGTCGAATCAGGGGTTCGTTGGTGAAGGTTGTCTTTTGCAATACTTTACCCAAAGCGGGCAATGCGTCTGGAATGGATAGGTCATCATTGATACCCCGGGCGGCTTCGGTCACGATAAACTCGTCTTTATCGGCCAGAAAAGCCGCGATACCCGGATCGCTCATGCGCCGAAGGGCCACTACGGCGGCTATCCGCACCGCCCGCGACGGGCTGTTAGCCAGGGCCACAACGGGCGCAGCTTTTCCGATACGCGCCAGCGCCAGACTACCCGCATGGCGGATATACACGTCTTCGTCGTTGTTCGCTTCCAGCAATTGAATAATAGGCTGAATGGCAGGCTCATAAGCAATTCGGCCCAGCGCTTCGGCGGCAAAGAAGCGTGCCCGCGCGTTGGCGTCTTTGAGTAAAGGCATTAAGGCCGCACCCGCTTCTTTATAACGAATATCGCCCAGCCATTTAGCGGCCTGTGCCCGGATTTCGGGGTCACTGTCCTGAAGTAGCGGCATGAGTAACTGACCATACTGTTTGTCCTTGCGGGCAAGCTGACTGATCCCCCAGATACCGTGCACACGAGCCAGTTGATTACCGGTTTGTTTGGTCGATGCGGTGAAAATATCGGCACCTTTGGCACCCCGCTTCGCCAGTTCGAACTGTGCCTTCTGCCGGACACGCATATCGGGATTCATCAGAAGTTCGCCTAATGACGATTCGGAACGGGCGGCAAACTTCTCTGCCAGCAGGGCTTTGGTGCGCTGGCGGTCGGCCGAATTAGCACCCGCTTTATCGTCCAGTTTCCAGACCCGGCCGTAATCTTTGGTATCCCAGCCATTGATCCAGTCGGCCACGTACAAAGCTCCGTCGGGCCCAAAGTCGATACCGGTAGCCAGTACATTGCCGAGAATTTTCTTTTGTTCGCCCAGTTCAAACGAAGCGCCTTTAGGCTTCAGCTTAAACGAATGAATCCCCGATTTGGCGGGGTTGCCCACAAATTCAGCAATAAAAAACGTGTTTTTATAAGCTGGGCTCAGGGCCGTTCCGGGATTGTACCGCATACCCGCCGGGCCGCTCACAAAATTGGCGAGCGTTGGCGTGATGTAAGCTGCCTGTCCTTCAAAACGGGGCTTGTACATCTGCTCGTCCATCCAGACTTTATAGGTATTGTTGTTCGGGTCGCGGTATTTGCCGTACTGCCAGTTGCTGCGCCAGCCCGTATCGGACCCGTTGACGATGTAAACCAGCCGCTCTTTTTCGCCCGGATGGTCGCCGTCATTGTCTTCACTGATCAGGTTACCATATTCATCGAATACGAACTCGTGCGTGTTGCGAACGCCATACGCAAACACTTCGAAATCGCTGCCGTCGGGATTGGAACGAACAATAACACCGCTGTTGGGGTGCTCCCACTTCTGTCCATCCGGCCCTTTACCACTAAAGCCAATATCGCCGATCTGCCAGTAAATTTTCCCATCCGGCCCCATCTCGATACCCGACATACCGTGGCCGCTAAAGCCAACGTGAATGCCGTAGCCGTGCGAAATGGACGTTTTTGTTTCGGCAATACCGTCGCCGTCCTTGTCCTGCATCCGCCACAGGTCGGGCGCAACGGCAACGTATAAATCATCGCCATTGGTCATAACCCCACCTGCTACATCGGTCACTTCGTCGTGGAAATCATCGACTACCAGTTGCGACATATCGGCGACACCATCGCCGTTGGTATCTTCAAGCCGGAAGACATTTTCCTTTTCGACGGTCATATCCCGCCAATCGTGAGAGCCATCACCATTAACGTCTTTCAGCCATTCATTCTTCTTGCTGTTTTCGGGCGACAGTACCCGGTGCAGGAACGCCCGTTTGTCCTCAATAGTCTGCAAATGATTGGATTCGATTTCCCAATCCTGGTGACCCCGTATATCGAATTCGGAGTTTTTCTGCCGATTGGTTCGGGTATAATACAGGCGGCCGTTGTCATCAATATCAATCGCAATTGGATCGGCAACTAATGAATCAACGCCCCATAAACGCAATGAAAGACCTTCGGCTAGTTCGGGGGTTACCGTAGCTTCGATGGCTTTGGCCAGCTCGACCGCTTTTTCGGGCACCATACGCTTGATCCGGCGGTCTATAGGGTCTTTCTCGTTCTGATAGCCCGCCAAAAGGAGCATAGGAGCTAACGCGCCGAGCCAGATCAGTTTCTTGGTTTTTACTAGTTTCTTCATTCTCATCCTAAGGGAGTAACCGTTAATAAGTCAATACAGAATAGCACACAGATTTTTATGATTGTTATGGTATAAAATAAGATCATAATGATACCATAACAGTCATAAAAATCTGTGTGCTATTCTGAACATGACAGTGCTACTTGAAAAGACATTTTTCGTCGGACGCTACTTTGATTTTAATGAATATGTTTTCAAAGTGTTATCTTACAGAGAGCTGCCCGCTATTCTGTACTTCACCTTTCACGTCAACGCCAACGAAACCCTGTCTCCACTGCGATGAAGCCGAACTTATCGAATCTCTTCTCACCAACTCCACTCTGGCTCGACCTCTTTTTCGGGGCGACAACACTAGCCACGCTAGCCATGCTCTACCTGGCGGTCCGTCGGGTGTCGGGCGTTGGCGCAACCCGAGTGCTCGTTGTAAGTATAATCTGGTTAGTACTATTGGCGCTATTGGCCAGCAATCATTTTTTCCAGCAGCTCGACACGTTTCCACCGCATTTCATTGCAGCTATTGGACCACCATTTGTACTGATCATCTTACTGCTCAGCACAGCGAAAGGACGCAGTTGGGCTGAGCCGTTACCCCTGTCCATTCTGACCCCGCTGCACACAGTACGCATACCCGTTGAACTAACTTTATACGCTCTCTTCATGCACCAGCAAGTGCCCAAATTGATGACGTTTGAAGGAGGCAACTACGATATACTTTCCGGCCTGACAGCCCCCGTGATCGCCTATTTTGTGTTTGGGAAGAAACAGCTGTCGCTGCGTTGGCTGTTAGTCTGGAATATCCTTGCGCTAGGCTTAGTAATAAATATCGTCGTCCATGCCGTGTTGTCCGCCCCCCTACCCTTTCAGCAACTGGCCTTCGATCAGCCTAACGTAGGAATTTTGAAATTTCCTTACATCTGGCTACCCGGCTTTATTGTTCCGGTTGTGTTATTCAGTCATGGAGTAGCGATCATTCGATTACTGCGAAATTAACCGGCCGTACTGGTATAAATCAGAATAGATTCGGGCTGAACAACGATGGGGGCGTTACCGTCTACGAACATTGGGGCCGCTACAGGCCCATGCCACTGCGGAGCGGCCGAATCCAGTAAGTTGCGCCATTGCCCCTCATTGGCCGGTAACACCAGCGTTTGTGGCTCCTTCGAGAAATTCATCAGACAAACGACCGTTTCCTCCACAACAAATGAACCGTTTTTTGCCTGCCTTTTGTGTTGCCGGAATATCGTTAATGTCTGGCGCAGTTCATCCACAACCACCGCCACCGACTCGCGATTCGGGTGGCGCAGGGACGACGTTTTGCGTAACTTCAGCAAGGCTTGATAGTACCGGAAAAGCGTTTTGTGCGGCTCCTGCGTGAGTCGGGGCCACTGTAGTTTGGACCGCTCAAATGTTCGCTCGTCCTGCGGGTCGGGAGCCTCGAATGAGGTCTGGAAAGCAGCAAATTCTTTCTTCCGCCCCTGTCGGACCGCTTCGACGAGGTCTGGGTCGGAGTGGCTTACGAAATAGAGAAACGGATTCAATTCGCCCCACTCCTCGCCCATGAACAGCATGGGCAAATAAGGGCTGCTCATAACGGCACCAGCCATGAGTTTCTGCATTTCCAGACTCACCCACTGACTGGGCCGTTCGCCCAGCATCCGGTTGCCGATCTGGTCGTGGTTTTGCGAGAAGACCACAAATTGCCGCCCTGCATGGCCTGCCGTCGACTTCCCAACGATTCGGGCGCGTCGGGGCATGTAGGTGCCGTCATACACATACGCATCCCGGTACGACTTGGCCAGGTGCGGTATTCCGTAATAGTCAGCGTAATACCCACTCCGTTCGCCCCCGGCCGTTACGCGCAGCGCATGGTGAAATTCATCATTCCACTGCGCATCCATGCCATAACCGTTGTTGACCAATGGCTGAATGAACCGGGTTTCGTTCTGATCTGACTCAATAATGAGGTAATACGGCCGATTGGTCTGCACTGTTAGGGCATCGACATACTCCCTGATTTCCCGCAACAAGTGTTTCACACTGGAGTCCTTAATGGCATGAACGGCATCTAAACGCAGGGCATCAATATGAAAATCCCGGAACCACATCAACACATTCTCAATGAAGTACCGCCGAACGCTGTCGCTGTAGTCATCATCGAAATTGAGGGCGTTGCCCCAGGGCGTCTGATATTTAGTGGTGAAGTAGGGACCAAAGTCGCCGAGGTAATTCCCCTCCGGCCCTATGTGGTTATAAACGACATCGAGCACTACGGCCAGCCCCCGCTTGTGGCAGGCATCGACCAGTTTGTACAGACCCTCTGCCCCCCCGTAGGAATTTTGGACCGCAAACGGGCAAACGCCGTCGTATCCCCAGTTTCGGTGTCCGGGAAACTGCGCCACAGGCATAATTTCTACCGCATTGATACCCAGATCGACCAGATAGTCCAGCCGATTTTCGATGCCCGAAAAGGTGCCTTCGGGTGTGAAGGTGCCGGTGTGGAGTTCGTAAAGCAGGTAATCTTCGAGGGGTATATTGCTCCAGTCGGTATCTGTCCAGGCGAACGTGTTGGTATCCACCGCTCGCGATGCCCCATGAACGCCATCGGGCTGCCCCATCGACGCGGGGTCGGGTCGTTCGAGGGTATCGTTCAGGACAAATTTGTAGGTATCACCGGGTTGTAGCTGTGCGGTTGTGATCTGCCAGTATGTCCCATCATTCTGGAGTGGAATGTCCAGCTGCCGGTTGCTCTGGCGAAGGGTTACATTGTGTGCAAAAGGAGCCCAGACGCGTGCGGTTGCGCCATCCTGCCCGAAGGTAACGCCCAGCATCCGGCGGCTAAGTAATGCCTGATTCATAGGTTGACATTGGTGGTTGAGTAAATGGTTACCCAAATAACAAGCGGCAGCCCGTATGTGTTGGCAGAAAGGCGTTTAAACGGGAAAACAGTTTGTTTATACCTCTACTTCTACTGTCGTTCCTTCTTCAGCAAAGACCCGGAACGTGCCGCCCAGTTCCTGAGCCCGCGTTTTCATGTTGTGCAGGCCATAATGATGTCCGGCTACTGTTCCGTTTGTCCAGTTGAAGCCACGGCCGTTATCATGGATGCGTAGATTGATGTGCCCATCGGAATGGACACTTAGTTTTACAATGGCCTCTGAGGCTCGGGCGTGCTTAATGACATTATTGAGAGCCTCCTGCACAATCCGGAACAGGTTCAGTACCTGCGATGAACTGAGCTTGTAAAGCGGTGAACCAGAGACCTGCACATCGACACTGAGTCCGTCGGTTTCGTGTACGTAACGGTTAATGTACTGATTGAGTCGCTCGGCAAACTCCTCGACCGTAAAGCTTTCCTGGTGAATGGCCCAGATGGTTTCGCGCAGAAGTTTGACAGCCTCACGGGTGTGCGTCACGATGGTGCGCAGTTGAACAGCCCACCGCTGCCCGTCGGTGATGGGCTTCTTCTCGGCCTGATCGCTGATGTGCGTCAGGTTCGTCACCACGAAGGCCAGATGCGCTCCCACGTTATCGTGCAAATCACGGGCAATACGCTCTTTTTCGACCAGAAGACTATTTTTCAGGGCCAGCGTCTGTACTTCAGCTTCGTACATCCGTTGCTGTTGAACAGTACGTTCCTGTATGAGCCCTTCAGTCTGGTCGCGGTCCAGTTTATAGCGATAAGCCAGACCAACCATCAGAGCCAGTACTTCAAACAAGGCGGCTGGCGCATAATAAGCAAAACAGGATACCCATATATAGGTTGGCAACAGCCCAAAATTGGCAAAAACCAGCGCCAGATTAAGGGTATAAAAGGGTAAGATAGCTACCAGATACAGCCACGACTCCGCCACATGATACTTACGCACAATACCGACAATGATATAGGCCACAATGACCGGCAAAGGCAACCAGTACAGTGACGTGAACAGGCGTACCAACACCAGTTCCATC
This sequence comes from uncultured Spirosoma sp., assembly GCA_964244155.1. Classification (GTDB taxonomy): domain Bacteria; phylum Bacteroidota; class Bacteroidia; order Cytophagales; family Spirosomataceae; genus Spirosoma. The sequence goes on along the minus strand of CAXTJJ010000278.1, from coordinate 853 downwards.
GTGGGCGACAAGGGTGTAAACCACTCGGCGGTTAGGGCAATCAGACAAACTACCCCGCCCCATAGTACCCACGTTCCAATCGTGTGCCAGCGGTGAGACGGCGTGTTTTTCAGGCTGAGAAACCGCCTGACAAACGTTAGCTGCGAGTAAAACAGAATGAGAGGAAACAAAAAGTAAACGTTTTGCCGGGGCATCCAGAATTGCGCATCGAACCCAAACTGATTCAGGAAACCATCGTTAATGACGAAAAAGCCCACCAGACCCAACAAACAGAAAATATATCGTGAATAGATTTGATCGAAAGTTGTCAGGAAGAAGATCAGGCTCATCATGGCCACGAACGTTAGCGTAAACAGCACCCCGCCCCAGAACAAATAGCTTTGCTGTACGACCGACTCGTAAGCTGACTCCCGTACAAGCTCGATAGGAATAATTTGTGTTCCCCTGTGTTTGACAACTCGTAAATAGGCCGTTACAGTCTGTCCGGCAGGCACAGTGAACGGAAACCAGAAATGGCGATTATGTCGAATACGCCGGGTAGCAGGCGTTTTCCAGCCAATGGTTGGTGAGGTCGACAGCACCTGATTTTGCGCATCGACCACAAAAAGCTGAAGCTCGTCGAAGCACCAGAAGTCGATTTCGGCAAGCCATGCCTGATGGCTTGCCGCTGGGTTTTTCAGCCGAAACCGGAGCCAGACGGGCGTAGCGTTTTTGGTACCCGTGATAACCCCAAAATTAGGAACAGGCGAGGGTACAGGCGCAAAAGCGGACGTATTTGCCAGCCCGATAACATCGGCAATGGTTTTGACACGCGATGAGTCCCGTACATACGCTAAACTGCCCTGAAGCGAAA
>CAXTJJ010000277.1:0-8248 GCA_964244155.1 uncultured Spirosoma sp. | reverse complement strand
GTCGAATCGTTTGGTGATTAACGCGTGTGCCAAACACAAACATAGGAGCACCTATGCCATGATCGGTTCCGCTCGATGCATTGGAATTGGCCCGCCTGCCAAACTCCGAAAACGTCATACCGATAACCCGATCCTGTGTTCCCTGTAATTCCAGATCGTGCTGGAAGGCAGCAATAGCGGTAGAAACCTTTCCTAACAGGCTGGCATGCGCCCCAGTCGTAGTGTCTGTAACATCCACCTGCGCCGAATGCGTATCGAAGCCGTTCATAGACACATAATATACGCTCGTTTTCATACCGCCGTGAATCAGTCGGGCTACAATTTTCAACTGATCGGCCAAGGAATTTTTCTCGTTGGCCTCAGGGTAAGAGGCTAAATTTCGGCCTGCATTGGCCGCCTGTTTAATTTTACCGGCATAACCCACAGCCAGCGTCTGTTGTTTCCGGATAAATGAAACAAGATCGCCTACATCGCCGGGTATGGTTTCGACGGGTGAAATCGGATCACCGGTGCCTACCAGCGTGTAAAAGTTATCGGGATCATTGAGCGAGATGGCCATTGACTGTCGGCTACCCAACAGGGCCGTTGAGGTCAGGTAGCCAATCTGAATGGCCAGCGGGTCGTTCATCTGCGGGTTTGGATAGTTCTCCGGATAATCCGGGAATCGATCATCAAGATAGCGGCCCGCCCAGCCCGATGTAGATGTCTGACTTGCATCAACACCGGTCATCCAGATATCGGTTGACCGGGCATGCGACTGGTCGGGGTTAGGATACGATACCGAATGCAGAACCGTCAATTTGCGGTTGTTATAAAGACTCTGCATACCCGTCATAGCCGGATGAAAGCCAGTTGCCGCATTACCATCAAGGGGCAAAACACGGTTTTCGGGGATAGCTATATTGCTCCTCAACCCATTGTAAAGCGACAGTTGATCGAGCGGAATAACCGTGTTCAGGCCGTCGTTCCCGCCATTCAGGTAGATGATAACCAGTATCCGATCGGTATGGATAGCCGACGATTGCAACAATGACTGCACCAGGGCCGATTGTCGGCTCATTGCCTTTAACCCAAAGCCATCGAGCATAACCGGGATCATACTGACCGACGCTGCTGTTAAAAAGTCTCTGCGATTCATGCCCATCGGGGATTAAGCGTTGATTCAGTTTACGGGATATTATACGTATTCACTCAAACTGAAAAATAGAGTTAACCACAGAGCCACAACGACCACAGTGCTTAAGCTGTTGGTTTTTAAGAGTTTAAGCGCTGTGGTCGTTGTGACTGTGTGGTTAATAAATTTGCGTAACAATCAGGCATTTTCCGGTTAACAAACATGATACTCTGCCATTCGGAGCATATACCGCATCAGGTTCTGCAAGCGCCACAACACACTGAACCGATTATTAACGTTGGTGCTGTCCCGGCGGTAAGCGTTCCACTCGAACAGCCAATCAGTTCGGGGTACACCCTGCATCATAATGGTATCAATCAAAAAATCGGTCTGCGACTGAAACAGATCGACGGTGAACAGATTTTTTGACAAACTTGCCAGTACCGTGGCGCACGAAATGGCGGGTGTACCAGCTACATCGGCGAAATTGGGCTGCAGGGTCGTTACCCAGGCGACTACATCAATACCCAAATTATACCCCGGCTTAATGGCCAGCCATCGCCAGATGTAGGCATCGGTCAGGTTACCGCGCAGGCCAATCGAGCTTGTGTTGATCCAGAGTTTAGAAAAGCCCGTCTGGTAATAGGCATCATAGCCCAGCACCGAAGGTTAATCGACAAGGCCCATTTGCATGTCGTTCATCTGGTAGAAAACAAATTCGAAGTACTTGCGAAAAGCAACCGAATCGGTCTCTCGATCCGGTACAGTCTGGTTGAAAAACCGCATGGTGCCTATAATCAGGTCGGCGGGCGATTTGACAATAGCACCCAGGTTGGCCGAGTCAAAAAATACCTGACTCATCAATAATTTCTCAATTAGGGGCTGAATCGCAAAATCGTTGGCGGGGCTAGCAAAGAAACTGGCCAGCGGGGTAATTACATTCGTTTCAACCTCGGCTGTAATATTTGGATTTACGTACCAGCGATATAGTTTACGACAGATATAGCGTGGCGTGTTCGGATGTGCCAACAGCATGTCAATAAGATCGTTCAGCTCAGCGTCGCCTGCTGAGGTGGTGCCGGGGGCCGATACCGCTCGACCTTCGATACGTGTATTATTGTAGTAGCCGGAGAACGTCTTGTTGCTGGCGTCGTGCAGACCATCCGTAAAGGTGGTTTTAAAACTCGTAGAGCCAGTCGTATTATGGTTTGTATGTCCCCAGCCAGTAAGCACCTTCGCCACTGCTTTTACATCCTCTTCGGTGTAATTCTTATTTCCTTCAACGTCCGCAGCTCCTACCACAAACAATTCCTGAAGCTCCCGAGCGTAGTTTTCATTCGGATTACCAACCTGATTTTGGTCGCCGTTGAGGTAGAGAAGCATGGCTGGCTCCTTCGTCATTTTCGTTACGAAGGCCCTGAAATTACCCAGCGCATTTGAACGAATCAGTTGGATATATTGAAAAATAAACCGGTAATCTCCTACGACTGTCCGGGTTATAACAAAGTGATTTTGCCAGAACAGGGCCAGTTTCTCCAGCAAACTTGTTGGTGCCGTTTGAGAAGTCATTTGCGCCAGCCAGCCGTACAACACATACTGTCCGAATTCATAACTCCGATCCTGATCGAAAGGCAACGACAAATACGGCTGTCTGAATGTTGTTTTCAATTCATTCAAATCAATTGGCAGTGGAGTTGTGGCATCAGCGTTACTACTGAGTTGCCGGACAGCCTGTTGGGCCGTGAGACCGGTAAAAGCCGCAATTTCAGCCGGCGTTGGTCCGAATGTAGCTCTTCGGAGCAAATGTGCCGCTGTCTGATTCGTTAAGGGTTGAGTATAAATAGCTAGGGATGAAGGCATCTGGTTGAGCAGTCTGGCGTTCAATTAACGTAGCCAAAAATTATACCACTTTAACAGATCGGATACTTAATTCTGAATTTATGTGCCAGTTCTTCGCTTGCTCTGGTAATTATCCGTCAAAAAAAAGTGTTCATAGTTGCAAAATCTACCTCGTAGTCTCGGTTATGCATTTCGATACACTCGCTCTTCGCGCTACTCATCAGCCCGATCCGATCACTGGAGCCGTGGCCCCCTCTATCCATCTCTCCACTACCTTTGCCCGCAATGAAACCAATGAATTGCCCGCAAACTTTATCTACACACGGCCTAACAATCCAACTCGGGAATCGCTCGAAAAGGCGATTGCCATGCTCGAAGGCGGAGTGGTTGCGATGGCGTTCGGTTCAGGGCAGGCAGCTGCCATGACGCTTTTTCAGGCCCTGCGTCCCGGCGATCATGTACTTCTTTCCACCGATGCCTACTATGGCACGCCCGCATTGCTCGAACAGGTATTTCACCCCTGGGGCCTGACCTACACGCGGGTAGACATGAGCGACCTGGATGCTGTCCAATCGTCTCTACACGAGAACACCCGCATTGTCTGGTGCGAAACGCCATCAAACCCTATGCTCACGATTACCGACTTACTGACTGTTAGCCGGTTGGCACACGAAGTCGGGGCTATTTGCGTATGCGACAATACCTGGGCAACGCCGGTGATCCAGCGTCCTCTCGATTTAAACTGCGATGTGGTGATGCACTCCACAACAAAATATTTTAGTGGTCACTCCGACGTGCTGGGTGGGGCGTTGGTCTTCAAGCACGACAATGATTTTACCAGGCGGGTGCGTATGTTGCAGGGGCTATCGGGGGCAGTCCCCTCTCCGTTCGATTGCTGGTTAGTAAGTCGGGGCATCAAAACACTGGGTGTTCGGGTGAGGGCGCAGAGTCTTACGACACAGGCCGTTGCCGATTTTTTGGATGGTCATCCGGCGGTAGAGAGCGTTCATTATCCAGGCTTGGCCCATCACCCCGACCGGGCTTTGATACAACAGCAGATGAACGGGCCGGGTGCTATGTTGTCCGTACAGGTTAACGGCGACGCGGATAAGGCACTGGCCTTCATTGGCCGGTTAAAGTTATTTACGCGGGCAACGAGCCTTGGTGGGGTCGAAAGCCTCATTGAACACCGGGTTAGTGTTGAAGGACCTACCTCAACAACGCCCAAAAATCTCCTTCGTATCTCAATCGGCCTCGAACATGCCGAAGACTTAATCGCCGATCTGGCTCAAGCCTTGAGAAGTGATTATTAAGTTGTTGAGTTATTGGTTTTAACTCAATAATCATATCTTACTAACTAATCATCAAGGTCTTGTCTTCGGGCCTATTTGCGGCAGAAGTTCAGGTTTTATGTGTAATCTGTACGACTGAAGAATAGTGTAGTTCGTGGATAAGTCGGGCACCTTTATTGGCATATTATCCAGCGTAGCCCGCACGACATTGGGCGGGTCTGTGCGATACCGATAGAATGAATTTGTAGGGCTGGTAATAGGCATCAGGTCAGGTGCTTCGGCCGGAGGAAGCCCGTGCGGTAAGACCGGTCTGAATGGTATCGAATCGGGCTGAACGGGCTTGGGCGGAGTCTGGGCATGGGCATAGCCCGCCAGTACCATTAAACATAGAAGAAGTCGCATCGTCTTGACTATCATTAAATCGTACTGTTTGATGCAAGGACTCTATCAATTCCATATAGGTTGCAACTACCCCTTTATTTTCTGGAAACTAAAGGCTTACACCTTCGGTTTGTAAGGCATATTTACTGAATTGAACGCATGAAAATTACACTGATTTCTACCTCACCGCGCAAAAACAGTAACTCGCTGCGTTTTGTCAACTACCTGCGGCATCTTCTTGCCGAAGAGGGTCAGCATGAGGTTTCGATTGTTACATTTGAGCAATACGATATACCGTTTGTTGGGCAGGGTTCGGTTAAACCCGACCATCTGACTTCATTTCAGCATGAGTTAATCGAGGCCTGGGATGCCGCTGATCTGGTCTTATTTGCCATGCCCGAATACAACTGGACAGCCCCGCCACAGGCAACCAACATCATCCATCAATTGGGTGGCCCGGCCTTTAAACACCTGTTCGAAAATAAAGTATTCGCCATGGTGGGCATTTCAAACGGACGGGGTGGCCGCCAACCGGCGTTGGACATGACGACGGTAATGAATAAGATTATCAGTTTCACCAACAGCTACTCGATTGTTTCGCCTAAACTGTACGAGTCGCACGAAACCGATAAAAATCTGGATGAAAATGGTCAATTCAACGGCCATGAAGTGTATGAGCGCACCGTCAAGGCATTTCTGGCGTATACACTGAACGTGGCTCACCGATGGTTGACGCCCACCTTAGTGGAGAAGTAACCGATGAATCAGCATATTGCCCAACTTGCGCTAGTTGTCGACGATTACGACGATGCCATTACTTTTTATACCCAGAAATTAAATTTTACCTTAGTTGAGGACACCGTTTTGAGTGAAACAAAACGATGGGTAAGGGTTAGCCCTCCGGGTTCGACGGGCTGTGATTTACTCTTGGCGAAGGCCACTAATGAGGAGCAAAAAAGTCGGATAGGTAATCAAACCGGTGGACGTGTTTTTCTATTTTTACACACAGATGATTTCTGGCGGGACTACAACAACCTCCTCGCCAACAGCATAAAAATTGTGCGGGAGCCATCGGAAGAGGAATATGGCACGGTCGCCGTTTTTGAAGATTTGTACGGCAATTTGTGGGATATGATCGAGCCGAAATAGCGCTGTATTCAGAATAAGGCATTTTCGGCATAATCAAGCAATTACGCCAATTCATTAAACGCTTTGCTCTTTGTGCCTCTGTGTTTAATGAATTGGCGCGATTACCTACACAAGTTTCGCTTCTTTGTTATATAATCCAACCAGCGTATCAACGGCATAGTCAATCTCCTCGATTGTGTTGTATTTGCCGAACGAGAACCGAACGTAGCCCCGGTCGGGGTCTACTCCCGGCAGTGCCGCCAATACATGAGATCCCACATTCGATCCACTCGAACAAGCCGATCCACCCGAAGCTGAAATACGGGCAATGTCTAAACTAAACAGGAGCATATCGCTCATATCTGATGCGGGCAGGCTAACATTGAGTACAGTATATAAACTAGCGTCAACATCGGCAGAATCCCCATTGAACTGCACATCCGGCATTTGGGCCCGCAGTTGGTTGATCATCCGGCTTTTCAACGACGTGATGTGCTGCCGATGCGCGTCCATGTCGCGGTAGGCAATTTCGAGGGCTTTGGCTAACCCAACAATACCATATACGTTTTCAGTGCCGCCCCGCATGTTGCGCTCCTGTGCCCCACCATACATAAATGGATTAATTTTTACCCGATCAGCATTGACGTACAAAAAACCAACGCCCTTGGGACCATGAAATTTATGCCCGGCTCCTACGATGAAATCAACGGGTAGTTGCTGTAGATTATGCCGGAAATGCCCCATAGTCTGCACCGTATCGGAATGAAAAATTGCATCGTAGGAACGACAAATCTCCCCTACCCGGTTCAAATCCAGCAGGTTACCAATTTCGTTATTGCCATGCATCAGCGACACCAGCGAGCGGCCCTGCCCTGTGCTTTTACGAGCACTCAGTAACTCCTCCAGGTGTCCCAGATCAATGTGCCCTTTCGAGTCTATTTTCACCATGTTGAGCTGAATAACGCCCTGTTTGGCAAGGTGTTCCAGCGTGTGTAGTACCGCATGATGTTCCAATGGCGACGTGATGGCGTGTGTCAGCCCATACGTTTCGATGCTGCTCCGGATGGCTGTATTGTCGGCCTCAGTGCCGCCCGATGTGAAGAAGATTTCAGCGGGCGACGTGTTCAACAGCATGGCCACTGTTTTACGCGCTTTTTCGATAGCCGTGCGCACCGCACGACCATGACTATGTATGGAAGAAGGGTTGCCAAACTGTTCGGTCATAAGCGGCAACATAGCGTCAAGGACCTCGGGGTCGAGCCGGGTGGTAGCGGCATTATCGAGGTAAATAGCAGCGGTAGGTTTCATCATCGGTCTGTTGAACTGGTTCACAAAGGTACGGCGAATGGCCATACCGATGAAACAGTAAGTAAATCTACGACGTTCATGAAACACAACTGTATGTGCACACAATGGATTTCTCTCAGGCTCCCGGCCTTATTTATGCCGAACTTTCTCTCTGGATTCGCAATGCCATTCGCTTTCTACCGGAATTGGCGGTGGCCATCCTTGTCTTCATCTTCTTCACGTTCCTCTCGCGCTGGGTTAGTCGGGGTTTATTGAATGGGCTACGGCGCGTGAGTGATAACCAGTCGATTGTGAACCTGACAGGGGCAATCGTTCGAGCGGTGATCCTGGCGGTTGGCCTGTTCGTAGCATTGGGCATTCTGGGACTTGATAAAACCGTAACCTCCCTGCTGGCTGGTGCCGGCGTGATTGCGCTGGCGGTTGGCTTTGCGTTTCAGGATTTGACGGCCAATTTTATTTCAGGAACGATGATTGCCCTGGCCCGCCCCATTCAGGTTGGCGACACCGTTGAAACCAACGGCTACACAGGCAAGGTTCTGGACATAAAGCTGCGCTCTATCGTCATGGATAACGGACAGGGGCAAACGGTCGAGATTCCGAGTAAGGATGTTTTTCAGAAACCGATCACTAATTTTTCCCGCATTGGCCAACGACGTATCGAACTAGCCGCCGGTGTTTCTTACATTGATGATCTGGCCAAAGCGCAGCAGGTGGCCATTGGGGCTGTTACTGCATTACCCTTTGTGTTAAAGAGCCATCCTGTCGAATTGCATTATCGTAATTTTGCTGATACCAACGTGCAGTTTGTACTGTTGTTCTGGATAAACCCATCGGTTACCAATGCGCAGGCCGCCCTGAGTGAGGCCATTATTGTAGTAAAAAAAGCCTTCGACGACAACCAGATTCTGATTGTTTTTGCCGCTCAAACATTCGATTTGAAACAGAAATTGACTAAGCAGGCTTAAACAAGAGCAGTTAACCACAGAGGCACGGAGGTCACAGGGGGCTTTTTTCTCTGTGACCTCCGTGCCTCTGTGGTTAACCGCTTATGAACCCCGTTGTCGCTTGGCTCTGCCGAGTGACAACGGGAATCTCTCAATTGATATATATTGACATTTAAGCGAAAGGCATACCTTTACTTCACGAATCGCCTAATCACATACCGCTAACCTAGTCCGAAGCTACC
>CAXTJJ010000276.1:0-8270 GCA_964244155.1 uncultured Spirosoma sp. | reverse complement strand
GAACAGGTGTCGCTCACCGCAACGAACCTTTATTTCGACCTGTTGGTAGCCCAGGTGAATCTGCAAATTGCCGAAACCAACCGTGCCAATAATGATACGTTATACCGAATCGCCCTGCATAAGCTGGATATGGGCAAGATTTCGCAGAACGACTTGTTGCAACTCCAACTGAGTGTTTTGAATGCCGAAAAAGACCTGGCTTCGGCACGACAAACGGCGGCTGTTGCCTCGCTTCGGCTCAAAACGTTTGTCGGCTATCGGGATGATACGGCTGGTCAATCTCGCCCGCTTGAGCTAGCCATTCCCAATCAGATTCCGGTCCTGATCGTCGATGTAAAGCGGGCCATCGACGAAGCCATTGCCAATCGGGCGGGGGCTATCGGGTTCAGACGACGGTTGCTGGAAGCTGAACGGGATTTAGAGAAAGCTCGGAAAAACAATGGCCTGAATGCGACCCTGACGGCGGGATATGGGCTGTCAAACCAGGGACCAAGCTTATTGGATGTTTATGTTCGCCCGCAGAACCGGGAGTATGTAACGCTTCAATTTACATTGCCCATTATGACCTGGGGCCGGGCGCGGGCTCTGGTCGAAACGGCCAAAGCCAATCGGGAACTGGCGCAGCAAACCGTAGAGCAGGATAAACTCACGTTCGAGCAAGAGATTTTTACGCAGGTGACGCTGCTGCAAATGTTAAACCAGCAGGTAACGCTAACGGCCAAAGCCGATCAAATTGGTCAGGCCCGTTACCAGATTGCCCAGGACCGCTTTAAGTTAAGCGACCTCAGTGTGACGGATTTAGGCATTGCGACCCAGGAAAAAGACCGCGCCCGCCGAGATGCCATTTTAGCCCTCCGCGACTATTGGCAGGCTTATCACACCTTGCGACTTTTGACTTTATATGACTTTGAATCGAATCAGAAAATAAAGTATTAACTCAACTTTCGGCTGCGTTCACCTCACCCCCGGCCCCTTTCCTAAAACAGGAGAGGGGAGAAAAAGGGCACTAACGCTCCCCGCTCCTGTTTTAGGAGAGGGGCCGGGGGTGAGGTGAACACAACGACCGAACCAACCCAAACGCCCATGATCACACTCCAGAACATCGAAAAAGTTTACCGAACCAGCACCATCGAAACGTTGGCACTGAACAACATCAACCTCAATATCAAAAAAGGAGAGTTCGTCTCCATTATGGGGCCATCGGGCTGCGGTAAGAGTACCTTACTGAACGTAATGGGCTTGCTGGATGAACCCTCACAAGGAACGGTTCAACTGGACGGCCAGCCCGTAACGAAGTATACCGACAAAGAACTCGCCCGCCTGAGAAATCAGAAAATTGGTTTCATCTTTCAGAGCTTCCACCTGATTAACGATTTGACAGTTTTAGATAACGTCGAGATACCATTGCTCTATCGGGCCACCAATGGCAGGCCGCGACAGGAGTACGCCAAGGAAGCCCTGGCCAAAGTGGGCCTGAGCAACCGCATGAAGCATTTTCCGAAGCAGCTATCGGGCGGTCAAAAGCAACGGGTAGCCATTGCCCGCGCCATCGTTGGTAACCCCGATATTATTCTGGCCGATGAGCCAACCGGCAACCTCGACAGTGCCATGGGTAACGAAATCATGAGCATCCTGCAACAACTCAACGACGGCGGTGCCACCATCGTCATGGTCACGCACGACGAACAAATGGCCAAACGCACGCACCGGCTCATTCGCCTGTTCGACGGCTCACAGGTATTATAAAGGAGAAAAGGAGGAGGGCTGAAAGGAGAAAGTAAAATTCTCCTGCCCCCTTTTCCTTTCTTCCTTTCTTCCATTCTCCTTTTCTCCTTCAAATCATGCTGCTGAACTACATAAAAATCGCCTGGAAGGTCTTGCTGCGGCATCCTTTCTATACGTTCATCACGCTCTTCGGCATCAGCCTGACGCTGACGGTGCTGATGGTGCTGACGTCTTTTCTCGACCATCTGTTCGGGACACACTATCCTGAGACAAAACGAGACCGGTCACTCTATATCCAGATGATGTCGATGATGGATTCGAGTCGGACATCCCGGAGTCAGGGCCCCATGAGTTTCAAATTTCTGACGGAGCATGTAAAATCACTGAAGACGCCGGAGCGTGCAACCATCTGTTCCATGTTCAACACGTCGAATGCGTATGTGGGCTCCCAGAAGATTGACCTGTATACTAAATTTACGGATGCTGATTTCTGGGGGGTGACCGGGTTTGAATTTCTGGAAGGGAAACCTTATAATGAGCAGAATATTGCTAACGGCGACCATGTCGCGGTCATTTCCGACAAGCTGAAAAAACAATATTTCGAAAACGCCACAGAGCCGGTAGTCGGGAAAGATATTGAGATTGAAAACATACATTACAAGGTGATTGGCGTGGTCAAAGGCAGTCCAATTACTCGGCTATTCACCTATGCCGATGTGTATTTTCCGTACACGGCTCCCAAAAGTAATTATCAGAGTACTGGCTCCAGGGGTAATTACATTGCTATTCTGCTCGCGAAGGACAAGAGCGAAATGGCTGGCATTCAGGAGGAGTTTCAAAGCCAGATCAGCCGAATACCGCTGCCTCGTATGGAAGATGGGTTCAAATACTCGGTACTCGTTATAAAATGTGAGCCCTATCTTGAAAACTTCGTTGCAACCATTCTGGATGGGAATGCAGGTCTGAAAACAATCTTCTTTGGGGTTATTGCCTTTATCATGCTGATGCTGATGGGTCTGCCAGCTATCAATCTGGTGAATATTAACGTAAGCCGCATTTTGGAGCGGGCATCGGAAATTGGCATTCGGAAGGCCTTTGGAGCCCCAATTCGGACGCTGATGTGGCAATTCATCGTCGAGAATATCTTCATTACCCTCATCGGCGGGTTCATCGCGTTGCTCCTGACCCTCGTCGTTATCCGGTTGATCAACACCAGCGGATGGATCGCCTATGCCGACCTGACAATTAACCTGAATGTGTTCCTGATCAGCCTGTTCGTCTGCTTTGTTTTTGGACTATTGTCCGGCGTATTACCAGCCCTGCGCATGTCTAGACTAAACATTGCCGAAGCACTTAAAGCCAACTAGTCATTGGGTTATTAGTTGTTTGATTGCGCCTGATAACTAGTAACCCAATAACCCAATAATTAAATAATTATGATCCCGCATCTGTTTAAATTAATCTGGAACAAGAAGAGAGCACATTCTCTACTTATTGTAGAGATTTGGGCCTCGTTTATGGTTCTCTTCGGACTGGCCTCGCTGATTGTTTACAACGTAAAAAAATACAGCGAGCCGCTTGGTTTCTCGTACATGGACACCTGGGATGTAGATCTGAACAACAACCAGGATACCGTAGACATTGCTCAAAAAGTGCAGTTGATCGTACAGCGCATGAAAGCGTATCCTGACGTGGAAAGCGTGTCAAGGATGAGCGATAATTCGCCTTTCTCGGCTAATCAGATGAACAATAAAGTAGGGTACGATAAAGCGAGTACGGTTGCCGATTTTTACGTCACCGACGAAAATTTTGGCCGTGTTCTGGACATGCCAATCGTATCGGGACGCTGGTACCGGGACGCCGATAGTGTTGGAAAGTATAAACCCGCCGTACTCAATCAAAAAGCACAGGAAGCCCTTTTCGGGGGCGAAAGCGCAATTGGCAAAATCATTACCAGGGGCGACAATAAGTTTAAGGTAATGGGAGTGGTTGGTAATTTTAAGGCAAAGGGCGAATTTATGGCGAACGAACCGGCCATATTCGAACTGGCAGGTGCTAAAGATCAGTGGGTTAAGCGACTGCTGATTCATGTTAAACCCGGCACCGATGCCGTCTTTGAGGCTAAAATGGTGAAAGCTATTACGTCAATTGCAACTGGCTGGAGTGTAGATGTTGACTACCTGACCGATTCACGGCAAAATCAGCACAATGTTGTACTGGTTCCAATCATCATCGCCCTGATTGTGTGTACCTTTTTGCTAATTAATGTGGCCCTCGGTTTATTTGGCGTTCTGAATCTAAGCATTGCCAAACGTCGGGGAGAAATAGGCCTTCGTCGAGCTTTAGGAGCTACGGGGAATGGGATTTCGACCCAGTTCATTGGCGAAATCTGGGTACTGTCCACCTTTGCCATGTTGATTGGTCTGCTGTTTGCAATTCAGTTTCCATTGCTGAATGTGTTTGACTTACAGGCTGGTATTTATGTGCTGGCCATTGTCATCGCCGTATTAATTGTTTATGCCATTGTTACCCTGTGTGCGTTATTCCCAAGTCGACAAGCCGCTATGATTCAACCAGCGGTGGCGCTGCACGAAGAGTAGTCTGTACAACGGATTGGTAATCCGTTGAGCCGTTAGGCTAACAAAGACAATGCACATTAGCCTGACGGCTCAACGGATTACCAATCCGTTGTACAGATTTTATATCCATGATTCTCATCATCGACGACGATATAGCCATTCAAACTTCACTTTCTCTGTTGTTCAGAAAAGAAGGCTTCAGCGTACGTGTAGCTGATGGACCGTTTGATACTTTCGAGGTGCTGGCCGAAGAAACGCCGGAGTTGATTTTACTGGATATGAATTTTTCGGTGGATACCTCCGGCGATGACGGCATCCGATTACTGCGTCGAATTCGGGAGAAAATTCCTAATGTGCCGGTTATTCTGATCACGGGTTGGGGAAGTATCGACCTGGCGGTTGAGGGCATGAAGGCCGGGGCGAAAGATTTTATTACCAAACCCTGGCAGAATGACCATCTGGTGCAGTCGGTGCGAACGGCGTTGAATCTGGCACAGGTAACACCAGCATCGCCTAATCGCCGTAAACTCGACCAGCAGTTCCGGTTCGATAACATCGTTGGAGAAGACACTGCTTTACTGGAGATACTTTCCACAATCGGGCGCGTGGCTCCAACGGATGCTCCCGTGCTGATTACGGGCGAAAGTGGTACCGGAAAAGAACTCATTGCCGAGGCCATTCACCAGAACAGCCGACGCCATCGACAGCCCTTTGTGAAAGTCAACTTAGGCGGCATATCCTCGACCCTGTTTGAGAGTGAACTCTTCGGACACGTTCGGGGAGCGTTTACCGACGCAAAAACGGACCGGGTCGGCCGGTTTGAACTCGCTAACAAAGGCTCCATTTTCCTGGATGAGATTGGTGATCTGGACCCCGCCAGTCAGGTGAAACTGCTGCGTGTCCTGCAGGATCGCACCTTTGAACCATTGGGGAGCAGCAAGTCGCGGACGGTAGATGTTCGGGTTATCTGCGCTACCAATCGAAATCTGGAAGACATGGTGAGCAAGGGGCAATTTCGGGAAGATCTATTTTACCGGATTAACCTTATCTCAGTGAGGCTCCCCGCCCTGCGCGAGCGATCCGGCGATATACCGCTGCTCGTTACCTACTTCGTTAATAACCTGAAAACCATCTATGGTCGACCCGACTTACGGGTGAGTGTATCGGCTCAGAAATGGTTGAAGAATCTGGCCCTGCCCGGTAATATTCGCCAGTTGAAAAACGTCGTGGAACGCACCGTTCTTCTGTCATCCAATGATGAACTGCAGGCGGAAGATTTTGAAAAGAACCTAACGTCTGGCCCGCCTTCGGCTACCCCAAACCGCACCGTTGTTCAGGCGTTACCACAGGTGGGCAGTATGACCTTGGAAGAAATGGAATTCCAGATGATTCAACGGGCCATGGATTTTCACCAGAATCGGGTTGCCAAAGTGGCAAGGGCGTTGGGCATTACCCGTTTTGCACTCTACCGCCGATTGGAGAAATTTGGCATTCCCTATTCAACTGAGGAATGAACATACCCTTACGGACGCGTTTCCTGATCTATATCATCACCGTACACATCGCGCTTATTGGCCTGATCTGGTGGGTGTTGAAGGAGAATAAAGCGGTTTTTATTGCGTCGGAACTCCTTATTCTTCTGTCAATTTTTGTTGCGACACGGCTGTATCAGGCGTTTCGCCAACCATCGGAGTTTATTGCGTCGGGGATTGAAGCCATTCAGGATAAGGATTTTACGGTAAAATTTGTACCCACCGGTAATCAGGAAGTTGACGACCTGATTCGGGTCTATAACCTGATGATTGACCAGCTTCGGCAGGAGCGAACCCGTCAGGTTGAGCAGCAATTTTTCCTGAACAAACTTGTCGACGCGGCCCCAATTGCCATCCTGATATTTGATTTTGATGATCGTATCGCGTCCGTCAACCCAAGGGCAAGTCAGTTATTAGGCATGCAGCCCGACGAAATAATGGGGAAGGCCTTATCGGAGTTAGGCTACTCACTCCTGGCGCAAGTCGCCGATCTGGCCGATGGTGAAGCCCGAACCATGAAGCCCAATGGCATCGAAACCTACAAAGTACTGCGGTCGTACTTCATGGATCGGGGATTCCGCCGGTCGTTTCTGATGATCGAAGAGCTGACACCCGAAATTCTGGCTACTGAGCGTAAATCATACAGTAAGGTCATCCGGATGATGGCGCACGAAGTCAATAACTCCATCGGAGCCGTAAATTCAATTCTCGACAGTACACAGTTCTATGTAAACGAGCCGGATGTTAAGCACGCCATTCGTGTCGCCATTGACCGCAACGACCGCCTGAATCGGTTTATGAGCCGCTTTGCCGATGTTGTGCGCCTGCCCCAGCCTCAAAAACGACCGATCGATTTAAGCGAACTCGTTCGCAACGTGGTTCAGTTAATGCAACCGCAAGCAGCGGGTAAAGGCGTTGTTCTTAGTAGCATCGCACATGGAAAAAATCTTCAGCTGGTAGATGCCGAGCAACTGGAGCAAGTGCTGATCAACGTAGTGAAAAATGCCATCGAAGCCTGTAACCCAGGGCAACTCGTTGAGGTGACCAGCACAAACCATTACTTACTCATCCGCGATAATGGCATCCCCATCCCAAACGAAACCGTCGCCAATCTATTCAATCCCTTCTACAGTAGTAAGCCTGAGGGTCAGGGTATTGGATTGACCCTGGCCAGGGAGATTCTTCTGAATCACAAGCTCGCGTTTTCACTTCGAACGAACGAAGAAGGATGGACCGAGTTTCGCATTGAGTTTGCGTGATGGCACAAAGCCAGAGCCTTGCGCCATCGCGTAACCTGGAAATACGGGTTATAGGCCCATTTCAACACCCCTGGCATAAGCCTGTTATGAGGGTGCCAAAAGGGGTCTCCCTTCCCACCGGTAAAGCCAATCTGACAACCAGCAGAATAGTCTCGTGGTGCCAAGGTAGAAATAGATCAGGAAAAGCAGTTTAAAAAAGCCCCGACGGAAGGTAAAGGGAACGTTGGCACCGACTATGTGCTGGATAATCAAGCCAAAGATGATGTATACACCAGCTATCCAGAGCAATACGGATAGAGTCTGTTTGTCGCGAAAAACAAATAGGTTGACAGCCGTAAGCGCGAGAAAAATCGGGACGGCGTAACCCCAGTATGCCGTATCAAAAACGACTTGCTTATTCATGCTGGCATATACCGCGGCAAGTTGAGTAAGGTAATTGTCTGATAACCCACGAATCACTCCCAGACTGGCGTTCGGTGGTAAGGGAATGTAAGTCCGCAGAAAAAGGTAATTCCAGAAAATAACCGGCAGCAAACAGGCTATTGATAAGGCGGTTGCCCGGAGAAACTTGTTTTTTAGAATACGACCGGATGGTTTTAACCACACCAGTAATGAGCCAATTGGCACGAAGAAAATGGTTTCGGTGCGTGTCCAGCACGCAAAGGCCAGCATAAGTGCGCTTGCTGTCAGAGTTTTGCGCTGACCTGATGCCAGATAGCGTTGCAGCAATATAACGCCCGTTGCAAAGAAGGCTGCATTTGCCCAGTCGGTCTGCACCAGAAACGTATAGGTAAACAGTTCTGGTGAGCAGGCGAGAATCGTAACCAGTAGTCCAGCCAGCAGAGGATGGATTCGTTCGCGCAGGTCTGAATATAAAAAGACACCAAAAGCGAGTACCAGTAGGGTCAACCACACTTTTCCAAACGCGAAGGGTCCTGAACCATCGGTAGTTACCAGATAGATAACTTGCTGCATTGTGATAAAGGGAGCATAAAACGGTTGATTACTAAAAACCGACACGTTAGGCAGGTGCGCCGTAAAAACCGACGAAACCAGCGTTTTCTCCTGAACAGCAAACGTTGCTACTAAATCAGGCCCAACAATCGTATCGAATGGGATGTTTGGAAACCACGCACATTTCCAGGCACTGATTACGAGCAGGTAAGTCCAGAAGG
>CAXTJJ010000275.1:0-8292 GCA_964244155.1 uncultured Spirosoma sp. | reverse complement strand
TGATAGAATGAGAGAATAGGGTAGGGCAATTATTCTCTCATTCTATCATTCACTCATTCAAAATTGTATAAGGTTCAAAGTTACTGATTTCAACGTTCTGCAAAAGCTTCCCGCAGCACGACCCGGTCATCGAAGTCGTATTTGATGCCTTTTATTTCCTGATAGGTCTCGTGACCCTTGCCTGCTACCAAAATAATATCGTGCGGACGAGCCAGCGAAACAGCACGGCGAATGGCTTCATGGCGGTCTTCGATAGTGATCATCTTTTTAAAATCTACCGGCGATACACCCGCCTGCATCTGTTCCAGAATCACCATGGGGTCTTCGTTGCGGGGATTATCGGATGTCAGGATGACGCGGTTGCTCAAGCGGCACGCTATATCGGCCATGATTGGGCGTTTCGTTGCGTCACGATTGCCACCACAGCCCACTATGGTAATGATTTGGGGCAAATAATCCTGCTCGTCGGTAGTGCGGAGTTTGTTAATGGTCTCCAGTACATTTTGCAGCGCGTCGGGCGTGTGCGCATAATCGACGATACCCACAATTTTGTCATCGGATACGACCTGTTCAAAACGACCTGATGGGGGTGTAATGCCTGATAACGATGTTAGCACCTCCAATGGCTCTTCACCCATCAGAACAGCCGCACCGTATACGCTCAGCAGGTTGTAAGCATTGAAGCGCCCGATGAGCTTGAACCACACTTCATGCTCGTCGATGAACATGTTCAGACCAAACAGGCTATCGGCAATAATTTTACCTTTGAAGGTAGCCAGCGTTTGAAGCGAGTATGTCTCCTTACGGGCAGCTGTATTCTGAAGCATGACCAAACCCCGCTTATCGTCTACGTTCGTCAGGGCAAAGGCTGAGGCTGGAAGTTGGTCGAAAAAGCCTTTTTTAGCCCGTATGTAGTTGTCAAATGTGCCGTGAAAATCGAGGTGATCGTGCGTAATATTTGTGAAAATACCGCCCGCAAACGCCAGTCCGGCGATGCGTTCCTGCACTACGGCGTGTGAGCTAACTTCCATGAACACATGCGTACAGCCATGGGCCAGCATTCGGGTCAGCAGTTGGTTGGTCGTAATGACATCGGGTGTTGTGTGGGTGGCGGGTATGATCTCGTCGTCAATTTGATTCTGTACGGTCGAGAGTAATCCGCAGCGGTAGCCCAGCGAGCGGAATAGTCGAAAGAGCAGTGTAGCTACCGACGTTTTGCCATTGGTGCCGGTTACGCCGACGAGCTTAAGTTTTTTCGACGGTTGGTCGTAGAAGTTAGCAGCTACAAAGCCCATCGCCTTTGCCGAGTCCTGCACCCGAATATAAGATACGTCCGGATTAATTTCTGGCGGCAGCTCCTCGCAAAGGATGGCGGCTGCGCCCTGCCGAAGGGCCGTTTCGATGTAGGCATGGCCATCGGTAAGGGTTCCGGGTACTGCTATAAATAAACTACCCAAGCCAACTTTGCGCGAGTCCATCGTTAGACTCGTCACGTCGGTGTTCATGCTGCCGGATGTAGCCAGCAGTGGAATTTTATAGAATAGATCTTTGAGTTGCATTCGCAGGGTGAACGAACAACGGGTTCGCTTCTCGGCTGCAAAAAAACGGATTAGGGTTAGGACTACCTAATTTTATCTGATCAGGTTTATCCTAGCATCAGCGTAATGACTTTGCCTGATGTTTTATCGATTTGCTGGCCTGGCTCAATAGACTGATCTTTGACCTTTCCACGCCCTTCTACCAAAACCCGGAAACCTCGATTTTCGAGCAGGAACAGGGCATCGCGCAGAGGTAATCCACGCACATCGGGAACGCGGTCATCACGTGTGGGTCGACCCTTCCAATGTCCGGTTGGGGTTGTTTCCACCCAGCCTTCGGTTGACGGTTCGTTCGGGAGGTTCAACGCCGAGCTGATCGTATGCAGATCATCAGCATACCCCGCCACCAAATCCGTTGATGAACGAGGGTGGGATGTTGTGGCCCGAACGGGTGGATGCATCCGATAATCATAAGCAACGATTCGGTCGGCTACGGCTTTAAACACCGGGGCTGCTACGGCCCCGGCATATAGCATGTCGATGTTGTCGCCCTGTGGGTTGTCGACAACCGTAATCATGCTGTATTTAGGGTTATTAGCCGGGAAATAGCCAATAAATGAGGTGTAATACCGACCCACCTGATATTTGCCGTTTATAACTTTTTGAGCGGTACCGGTTTTACCCGCAATAGCGTAGAATGGGTTATTGATGTGCTTGGCTGTGCCATGTTCCACCACTCCGCGTAGTAACTCCTGCGCTTTGCGGGCGGTTTCTTTGGAGCAGATTGGTTCGGGAGCTACATAGGGTTTGTTATCTTCGATAATCTCATCGGCCAGTTTTATTTGCTTGACCAAAACGGGCCGCACCCAGCGACCGCCATTAGCCACCGCATTATAAAACGCCAGCATTTGCAGGGGTGTTATCTGCATTTCATACCCATACGACATGGAGGTCAGCGATAGTTTGCTCCAGCCTTTCATATCTGGATTCCGAACAACAGGCAGCGCTTCGCCTTTCATGTGAATACCCGTTGGCTGGGTCAGATGGAACTTGCGCAGGTATCGGCAGTAGAGATCAGGACGGCTGTAGAAATAGCTGCGCATAAGCAGGTGAATGCCCACATTGGATGATTTTTCGAACACCTGCCGGGCCGTAATCGTGCCTTTCCCTGTTCGGCTGGCATCGCGGATGTCCATGCCATGGTAACGAACCGAGCCACTGCCGGTGGCGACGGGTTGGTTGAGCGAAATCGCTTTTTCTTCCATCAGAGCCATCATGGTGGCGAGCTTGAAGGTAGAACCGGGATCGGTGCGGCCAGCCAGGGCATGGTTGAAGTTCTCGACATAACGACTTGGACCGACACTCGTATTGATTTTTGTCAAATTCGCCATGGCGCGTATTTCGCCGGTAGCGACTTCCATCACGATAACACACCCTTTGGCGGCATTGTATTTTTCGAGGGTCGAGCGCAGGGCTGATTCGGCCATGTCCTGATAGTTAACGTCGATGGTCGTGTACAGATCCATGCCGGGTTCGGGCCGCATATCGGGGCCGTCATCGACGGGTTTACGTACGCCACCCGATAAAACTTCTACCAGACCAACGGCATTTTTGCCTGCCAGAGCGGGTTGAAAACTAGCTTCCAGACCAATCAGTCCCCGGCCGGTTTTGGCGTCGAGGTTGCCAATGGTGCGTTCAGCCATCTGGTCGTAGGGGTGATACCGTTCATAATAAGGGCGAAGTACACCACCCCGAGCCGCCACCTTTGGCGATGACCGGAAAAACGGCCATTGGAGCATTTTCTGCCGTTCCTGAAAGGTTACACGTCGACGGTTGAGCAGCACATAGCGACGTTTGCGGGCGCGGGCATCCCGAACAAGGTCGGTGTAGTCCCGGGCGGAGCGGTCTTTATAAATTTGAGACAGCAGCAAACCCAGTGAGTCTACTTTTTTATTGAAGTACTCAGGTTTAGCCATGGTCGGGTCCAAGCCTACCACATAGGTTGGTAAAGACGTCGCTAGCAGACTCGTGTCGTTGGCATAAATATTACCGCGCATGGCCCGGATTGTATCCCGCTGAATGAGGGTTGCGGCCACGCGTTCACTCCAGAACTTCCCTTTCAAGTCCCTCTGGAAATACTGCACCGACACCAGCCGACAGACAATGCAGATGGCCAGAATAATAACAATGTAAAAGACGTGATTCGCCCGCTGAATGATGTCCTGCTTAATGTTCATCGGTCTTGACAACAATTTTATTGGGTGGGGTTTGGCTATCGGCGAGGCCCAGAAACGAAACACGCTTGACTATTTCGGATTGCTTGCCGCTTTTGCTAAAATCGGCCTGTAAAACGGTAAACTGCGAGCGTAGCTCATCAACCTGTGCTTTGGTTCGCTGCGTTCGCCGAACCAGTCGTTCGGCATTGTGATTGAGACCAATGTATAGAATAAGCAGGAACGTGACCCACAAAATGCGGTCAATATGCTGAATAGGCCAGGCGTTATCTTCCCCGAAAAGGCGGTCCAGACCAATGAAATCGTTAAGCCAGGAAGCCAGCCGAAGCTTCCGTCGTTGCTTCTTCTGCTTGGCAATACGTTCAGGTTGCCGGAAAGTATTTTTAGCCATAATGGGTTAGGAAACGATAGTTGTACAAAGAAACAAAATCCTCCTTATGGGGCTCGTCCGGCAGCGACTAAATTTTCATAAAACTGAGCCTGGCTACTCTTTCCAGCGCCATTCGTTGGCAATTTGCAGGGGCGTACGCAAACCTTGTGTTACGAGGTAGTCGCGCGTTTGAGTATCCGTCTGGCGATGGGTCGGAATGTCGTCGGCGTCGGCCAGGGCGTAGAGGAGCATGGTCGAATACCGAACCGTATTTTTCAACTGGCTGGCATTGACCAGATTGATGCGGTCGCAGTTGGCATGGTAGCAATCGAGCACCTCTCTGGCCAGGTGACCATTCATGCCCACTACCGGAACGCCTTCGAGCATAAACGGCTGGTGGTCGGAGTGAAGACCCGCCTGATTTTCCATCTGATTCGCAAAGGTCGGTTCGATTTCTTTCATCGTTTCGCCAATGGTTTTCAGAAACGCAACCATATCGGTACGACCAAAGGCGTTTAAACCAGTCGGATCATTGGTCATATCGAGGTTCATCATATAGCGGACCTTATCCAGCTTACCGGTTTCTTTCAGGTTCTCGACCATAGCCCGCGAGCCTAGTAACCCTTGTTCTTCGCCCATGAAAAGAACAAACTCAATGGTTCTTTTGGGTTTCAGTTTTAAGGCCTTGAAGGTGCGGGCAATGTCCATGATGGCGAATGAACCGATGCCATTGTCGATGGCTCCTGTAGCCAGATCCCAGGAATCCAGATGGCCGCCGACGATAATTTTTTCATCGGGGTATTTAGAGCCGCTTAAGGTAGCGATCACATTCCGAGCCTTTATTTTGCGGCTCGTGTTGGTCATGTTAATCTGCGCATGAAGTTTTTCGTGTTCTTCCTGCATCCAGGCCCGCAATGCCTGGCCGCTTTCGAGCGAGATACAAACCGACGGAATAGGAATCAATTTGCCTGTTACCGATGCAGTGCCGGTTAGCAGAACATTGCCCGGTACCAGATTGACCATGATAACGCCCGTGGCCCCATACTGAATGGCTAGTGCCGTTTTTTCGGAGCGGTGTAGGTTTCGGGCTCCCTGCGTTGGGGCGGCCAGACCAATATTTACTAACGCTACTTTCCCTTTCAGTTTAGTTTTCAAGGCAGCAAAATCGCCTTCGAGCCCGTTGCCTACATCAATAATTTCGCCGTTTACGTGCGCTTCTACGGGCGAGTGGGCCAGGGCTACCACGGGTACATCCCGGAAGTTGTCGCTTTTATGTGGGACAATAGACAGTGTAACCGTGTCGCGCATCCAGGCTTCTACTTCAAATGGCTCGTACCGAATTTCTTTGAATCCATAAGACGACAGCAAGTCGAACGCATAGGTTTCGGCACGAGTGCCGTTTGGGCTGCCCGTTAGACGATGACCAACCCGCTGCGATGCATCGGCGAGTGTTTCGTAAGCACGGCTGTGTTCGCTTACTTCGGTATTGATCCGGGTAAATGCCTTCCGAAATGAAAGTTTGTCAGGGTAAAAAGAAAAAGCAGATAACGTTCCGGCAGTACCGATACAAAGCAGCACGAGCCGAATGCGAGGCACGTAAAATGTGCGGGCCATGAGAAGATGAGAAGTAGAATTTTCTGGATAAAGATAAAACTGGAAATGTTGGTTTTGACTGCCGAATGATTAGACGCAAAGTCCACCTAAAGCGTTCGGCCGGTCTAGTAAAATGTAGCTATAATTTACGTGAAAAGGCTTATTTGCCGCTATATCCAGGTTTTTTTTTATTTAAAGGGTATGTACGAATTCACATTAATTAATATTTCATTTATGTGTGCTAATCCATCTTTTGGTGACGCATAGGCTTTAATTGAACTGTCGAGCGTCCGTCGAGCCAGGCTGGGTCAAGGCCAACGACACCCAATACACGGTCCCAGCTCCGCTCGAAACAGTGGGCTGCATCCGGAAATTCGGTCGATACAGCCATTGCCTGTTCATAAAAAGATAGGGGACGCTGGTGCAAAATAGTTTTATGAACGGCAAATTGAGCACCCAGCACAAACGTGTACAAATCCGGCCCATCAGTGCCAAACAAGGCGCGGTGAAAGCCAAGCAAATCAAGGTTTCGCCCGTCTTCGTTTTTACTCCAGGGCTGAAACAGTCGGTGCCCCTGGTTATCGTCGGTGTCGATTAGGTGGCCTAGCCAGCGAAATCCGGTGGAACTGATCATTTCGGGACTGGCGACAAACGCCTGCATCGTTTTCTTGAAATCATAGGCGTGGTCGAATGGCTTCCCCTGACAGAAAACCGTCCACTCGGCCAGCGAATCATACCGGCTGACAATATGGTGCAAATACGTGTGCGCTTCCCGGCCGATGTTCGGCAATGGAATGGTTACGAATTCGGTTACAGGGTCAGGTCCTTTAGTATAGATCGTCTTCTGTAAACCTTCAGGTAGGTTGCGCAACCAGTTCAGGTTTTCAGTATAGTGGGCAACAACGAGTTCTGGCATCATAAACCTATAAGGTTTTCGAAACCTTATAGGTTTCCTTAAGCAAAGGTCGCAAAGACCTCGTTTAATTCTTTGCAACCTTTGCGCTTTCCCTTGTGCCTTTGCGTTTAAGAACCCTTATTTTTACACACAATCTTCTCAAACAATCTGAAACGACAGCCCCTCATGAAACGGACTTGTCTTCTTTTCATTACATCTCTCACGCTCTACAGCATGACCCAGGCACAGCCGATAGCCCCGCCTAAAGCGACTATCAAACCCAAAGAATTGATTACGAATGGTCACAAACGAACTGACAATTACTACTACCTCAACGAACGCGAAAATCCTGAGGTTATCAAGTATCTGAACGCCGAGAATACCTACCTTGACCAGGTGCTGACTCCCGTCAAGGACTTGCAAACCAAGTTGTTTGAGGAAATGAAAGGACGTATTAAGCAACAGGATGAATCCGTTCCCTACAAAGAAGGGGCCTATTACTACTACACCCGATTTATAACCGGGGGTGAGTACCCGATCTATTGCCGGAAGAAAGGCTCACTACAGGGTACTGAAGAAATCATGTTCGATGGGAACGCGATGGCAAAAGGCCACGCTTACTACCAGATCGGCGGTTTTGAAGTATCTGATAATGACGAGCTGGCCATTTTTGCCGAGGACACCGTGAGTCGGCGGCTTTATACGCTTCGGGTGAAAAACCTGAAAACAGGCAAACTCTATCCCGAAGCAATTCCTAATACAGAGGCCGGAAGTTTTGCATGGGCGACGGATAATAAGACGCTGTTCTATATCAAGAAAGACCCCCAAACGCTGTTGGGCTATCAGGTTTACCGGCACATATTGGGTACAGATTCCAAAACCGATGTACTCGTTTACGAAGAGAAAGACAACCAGTTCTACATGGGTCTGGGCCGCTCGAAATCAAAGAAATACATTACGATTGGCTCCGACCATAATGGTGTATCGACTGAGTACAGGCTGCTGGAAGCCAGCAAACCATTGGGTGAGTTCGTCACGTTCCTGCCACGTCAGAAAGGGCATGAGTACGACATTGTTCATTACAAGGACAAGTTTTATGTCCGCACCAACTGGAAAGCTGAAAACTTCCGGCTAATGGAAGTGCCGGAGGGAAAAACCGCCGACCGTACTGCCTGGAAAGAAGTGATTGCCCATCGGCTGGATGTCTATCTGGAAAACATGGACGTGTTTGCGAATCATCTGGTGCTGGGCGAACGTCAGGCAGGACTTACGAAGATTCGGGTTATCAACCCGAATCGGAGCGCCGACCGAAACAAGGCCGATGAGTATCTCGATTTCGGCGAACCGGCCTACGTAGCGGGAATCGGCTATAACCCCGATTTTAATACCAACGTGCTTCGGTACGGTTATTCGTCTCTAACAACGCCCAGCTCGACCTTTGATTACAACATGGATACGAAGGAGAAAACGCTCAAAAAACAGCAGGAGGTACTTGGCGGCTTTGACAAGAATAACTACCTATCTGAACGGTTCTACGCAACTGCGCGTGATGGCGTGAAAGTGCCCGTTTCGCTGGTATACCGCAAAGGCACTAAACTGGATGGCTCGGCACCCTTGCTCCAGTACTCCTATGGCTCCTACGGCTATTCCACCGATCCCGGT
>CAXTJJ010000274.1:0-8315 GCA_964244155.1 uncultured Spirosoma sp. | reverse complement strand
GTAAGCTGTTAAATAGGACCAAAACAGTCAGGCAGCTATGAAGGCAGATCGTTTAGCAGCTCTCGGTTAATTCGTTTGGCCAGACCGGGGCCTTCGTAAATAAAACTGGTGTATACCTGTACCAAACTGGCCCCGGCCCGAAGTTTTTCTTTAGCATCATCAGCTGTAGCAATACCACCAACACCAATAATTGGGAAGGCACCACCCGACTGCTGATGCAAATACCGAATCACTTCAGTGGCTCGCTCGCGCAATGGGCGACCGCTGACACCCCCTGCGCCAAGTTGAGCAACAAAAGTCGAGTCGGTTGCCAGTCCATCGCGGCTGATTGTCGTATTGGTAGCAATGACGCCCGCAATCCCTGTTTCGGCTACAATAGCAATAATGTCGTCGAGTTGACCATTCGTGAGGTCAGGCGCGATTTTCAGAAGAATGGGTTTGGAGACTGGATTCTGCCGATTTTCCTGTTGCAAGGCGGTTAATAGGTGCATCAGGGGTTCTTTTTCCTGTAAATCGCGCAGGCCAGGCGTATTAGGTGAACTTACATTAACAACGAAATAATCGACCGCATCGAACAACTCTCGAAAACTGATCAGGTAGTCGCTCAGGGCGCTTTCGTTTGGGGTATCTTTATTTTTGCCAATATTACCGCCAACAATAACCTTCCGATTCCCCTTATTTTTAGCGAAATGCCGGAGCCGCTCAGCTGCAGGGCCAGCCCCTTTGTTATTAAATCCCATCCGGTTAATAAGGCCGCCGTCGGCTTTTAGGCGGAACAAACGCGGACGCGGATTGCCCGGCTGGGGCCGGGGAGTTACCGTACCAATCTCAACGAAGCCAAACCCTAAATCACTCAGTTCGCTGACTAACTCGGCGTTTTTGTCGAATCCAGCGGCCATGCCTATTGGATTTGGGAAGGTCAGCCCGAATACGGTACGGGTTAAACGACTATCTTCAATAACATAAAGCTTTCGGCAAATAGCTGATACACCCGGAATGGATAGAGCAAGTTGCAGTAAGCGTGTAACGGTATGGTGTATTGTTTCGGCATCGAAGCGAAACAGCAGGGGCAAAATAATATGCTTGTACATGCCCACAAAGATAATGTAGTGCCGACCGGGACGGTCGGTAAGTAGTAAAAAGAGTTTTTTTGATAGCGCCGACCGAACGGTCCGACGTATTGGTGGCCGGTGCTACCCTAACCGAATAACTCGGACGAGAGATATCGGTCACCCCGGTCGCAGATGATGCACACAATGACACCAGATTCAAGTTCCTGCGATAGTTTAATGGCCGCATGAACGGAGCCACCACTGCTCATACCCGCAAAAACGCCTTCAACCCTGGCTAACTTACGCGTCATGAGGGTGGCTTCCTCCGCCGATACTTCCATAACGCGATCTACGCGCTGAGGATCAAATATTTTTGGTAAGTATTCAACAGGCCATTTCCGAATACCCGGAATTGATGAGCCGTCGGTTGGTTGGCAACCTACAATCTGTATGGCCGGATTTTGTTCTTTCAGGTAACGCGACGTGCCCATAATGGTACCTGTGGTGCCCATTGACGAAACAAAGTGAGTAATTGTTTCGGCCGTATCACGCCAGATTTCGGGGCCGGTCGTTCGGTAATGTGCGAGGTAATTATCAGGATTTGCAAACTGGTTGAGCATCAGAAAGCCACCTTTTTGTACCTGTGCATCGGCATAGTCACGAGCACTTTCGATGGTTTCGGTCAGGGTTACTTTAGCCCCGAACGCTTCCATAGTCAGGACTCGCTCGCGGGTTGAGTTTTCGGGCATGACCAACTCAATAGGAATATCATAAAGGCGCGCAATCATGGCCAAGGCAATGCCTGTATTGCCGCTTGTGGCTTCGACGAGAGTCATGCCCGGTTTAAGTTCACCACGAGACAGAGCACCTTGAATCATACTAACGGCGGCACGGTCTTTTACACTTCCACCAGGATTATTGCCTTCAAGTTTACCGTAGAGGGTAACGTTGGGATTGGGATTTAGACGGGTTAATTCAACCAATGGGGTATTACCGACTAAATCGAGCAGGGTTGCCATGCTGATTTATTAGAAAATTGTCTTTTAGCTGTCAAGCAGAAAGACAGCCAATAAGTTCGCAGTTTGACTTGTTTCGCAGAAAAGGAATACTCAAAAACAGACGGACTTATCAGCTTTGTTTATCCTTATTTCATCAATTTAACAACTCTAAAATAAATTTTTTTATTAGCTAACGTCTTGATAATGAAAAATTTGTAATTTGCTTTTGCTGTAAAAACCGGTAGTGATCGCCTGAATGGTCAATCTTACTGTTTCTCAGCTATTCACACCTTTTACTCAAGCAAACTTATGCGAGCAACTATCGTTACTCAGCCTCTTTCTAAAGGCCATGTTGAAAAATTAGCCCGCCAGTTGGCTATGTCAGACCTCACGCTTCCATTTTGGGGTTGCCGGAAAAAAATGCCTATGCATCGTATTGTGCGTTTAGAAGGCGAAGGAAATTATACGCTATTTCACTTTGCCGATGGTAGCCAGCTAATTGTGTCTCTGACACTAAAAAAAATGGAAAGTCGGCTATCATCTAAAGTGTTTGTTAGACCTCACAAAAAAAACATCATCAATCTTCTGTATTTAGACGGTATTCACCCCGACCAGCAGCAACCGAGTGTGAGTTTAATAAATGGTGATCGCATAGAGGTTTCGCGCCGGAAAGCGAGTCGGTTTATCAAACAAGTAAAGGGCTTTCAGGAAGATCTTTTAACACTGGATACGTTAGAGCCTATGGCTTAGAGCAAGTATTTTTCCTAAAAAAGGCGTTTCCCCGATTGGAGAAACGCCTTTTTTAGAAGTCTAGGCAGAAGTTATTTCTTTAAGTTAGCCAATTCTTCATCCCGCAGCGGTTTCCGAAGAATTTTGCCAACATTTGACTTTGGTAACTCAGTACGGAATTCAATAATTCGCGGCACTTTATAAGGCGTCAGATTCTCGCGGCAAAATGCTTTAATAGTGTCGGCAGTGAGAGCAGGGTCTTTCTTAACAACGAAGATTTTCACAACCTCCGTCGACTTCTCGTCGGGAATACCAATACAGGCTACTTCCATAACGCCGGGGCATTGAGCCACGACATCTTCGATTTCGTTAGGATAAACATTAAAACCAGACACAAGAATCATGTCTTTTTTGCGGTCAACGATTTTAAAAAAACCGTCTTCATTCATAATCCCAACGTCGCCGGTTTTAAACCAGTCGCCCATCATCGCCTGAGCCGTTTCTTCGGGCCTTTTATAATAACCACTGAATACCTGTGGGCCACGGGCTACAATTTCGCCGGCTTCGCCGAGGGGAGCATCGCTGCCATCTTCCCGAATGATTTTCATGTCGGTACTGGGCCAGGGAATACCAATTGATCCAACTCGTACACCGCCATCAATTGGGTTAGAACAAAGTACGGGTGATGTTTCTGTAAGGCCGTATCCCTCACAGGGGGTATTGCCTGTAAGTTTAGCCCAACGTTCGGCTACTACTCGTTGTAGTGCCATGCCTCCTGCAGAGGTAACTTTCAGGGAGCTAAAATCGACTTCGCCGATGCGGGGATGGTTCAGCAAGCCGTTGTAAAGTGTATTCACGCCCGTGAAGGCCGTGATTTTATATTTTTTTAGGTCGTCGATGAAAGCGTTCAGGTCACGAGGATTCGTGATCAATAGGTTCATCGACCCATTTTTCAAAGCAGCCAGCGCATTGGTGGTCAAGGCATAAACGTGGTAAAGTGGTAAAGCGGCCACAATTATACCTTCGCCATCGGGTATATTACCCGGCTTCATCCATTCATTCTGGCCTTCAACATTGGCTATAATGTTTCGGTGGGTAAGCATGGCCCCTTTCGAAACGCCTGTTGTACCTCCTGTATACTGCACAAAGGCCAGGTCCGTATTATTGATTGTTACGGGCTTGAACGGCTGACTGCTCCCCCGGCTCAACGCATCGTTAAACGAAATCGCATCGGGCAGGGTATAGGCAGGCACGAGTTTCTTGACATATTTCACCACGGCATTGACGATTTGCTTTTTAGGAAAGCCTAATAAATCGCCCAGCTGTGTGACAATAACATGCTGGATATCTGTTCGATCCAGAATTTTCTCCAGATTACTCGCAAAATTGCTCAGAATAACAATTGCTTTAGCGCCAGAGTCCTTGAACTGATGCTGCATTTCCCGTGGAGTATACAGTGGGTTAGTGTTAACCACTGCCAATCCGGCCCGGAGTGCTCCAAACATTGCCACTGGATACTGTAAGGTATTTGGCATCTGAATAGCAATGCGGTCACCCTTCTGTAGTTTTAATTCGTTTTGCAGAAAAGAAGCAAATTGCTCTGACAGCTTATTCAATTCTCCAAAAGTGATCTGCTTACCCATACAGGCATAGGCCGGCCGGTCTGTAAACCGTCGGCAACCTTCTTCCAGTAAAGCGGCTAAAGATGTGTAGGCATCTGGATTTATCTCATCGGGTACTCCTTTAGGGTAAAAGCGACGCCAGGGATATGAGTTTATGGTTGATTCTATGTTCATGCAGCGTGTAGGTTTAGGCGAATTAACGAATACGTTTGTCGGATTCAGACTCTTGAACATTGATTAGTAGATAGCTAACACAACGTACAAAATCATTGATGCGTACAACAAAACTAAGTAAATTGTTCAATTCCTGAGAGCTATTGGCCAAACCTTTTCAGAATGGGTTAAACAAAAATGCCGTGGCTCAAGAGGCCCCGGCGTTTTTGTTTAACCCATTGGTATAGCTATTAGGCCGTTTATACCGAATTGACTTCTGACCTGCAACATTATGCCAACGGTTTGCGTCATTAACTTGACGCCTGAACAGCGTTTAAGTTAAGAAAAGGGTGCAGAAACGCCGAGCCTGTGATGTGTTCGGCGTTTTTTGACTTATGCACTGTATGCAAGGTAAGTAATGATTTTGAAAGATACGCTGGTGAGTATTCGTTTTCAAAAAATTTTGTAACCTGTAGAAACGATAAAACCTACGACGGGTTTATCGTAGGTTTTATCGTTTGTGCTCCCGAAGGGATTCGAACCCCTATCGTCGGTACCGGAAACCGAAATTCTATCCATTGAACTACGGAAGCGGATAATGTCCCTGTTTGGGCCTGCAAATATAGCAGATTGCACTACTAAAACGCAAGTCAATTTATAAACAAGATTTGCGTTTAGGAGAATCTTGCTCCTAAACGCATTCTTATCCTACCGCCGTCCGCGGCCTCCGCGTCGGTTTTCACCTTTGGCAGCAGTGCCTTCTTTGCTTTTCGATCCACCACTTTTTCGTGAGGATGACGACCCGCGCGTATTGTTACCTGAGCGACGATTATCATCACTGCGGCTCGACCGATGGCTGGTGCCCAGATCGGTAGCACGTCCGGCTTTGTCGCTGACCAGCGCGAAGTCCATACTTCGGCGGGCGAGGTTGGCTTCTTTTAAGCGTACAACCACGGCATCGCCAAAGGTGTACATCTTTTTGGTACGGCTACCAATGATGCGATAATTGTCTTTATCGAATTCGTAGAAATCATCACTTAAATCCTGCATCCGGACTAAACCTTCACAGCTGTTTTCGGTAATTTCTACGAAAATACCGAACTCGGTAACACCCGAAATAACGCCTTCGAACGCCTGATCGGGTGCCATTCGGCTCATAAATTCAACCTGTTTGTATTTGATACTGGCCCGTTCGGCATCAGAAGCCATTTTCTCCCGTTCCGACGAATGCCGACATTTCTCCTCATATTCATCCCGGTCGGCGGGTTTGCCTTTGTCGAGGTAGTGTTGCAACAGGCGGTGAGCCATCATGTCGGGGTATCGGCGGATGGGCGAGGTGAAGTGCGAATACCGCTTGAACGCCAGACCAAAGTGGCCTAGATCTTCGGTACTATACCGTGCCTTCGACATGGTCCGGACGGCCAATTGCTGGAGCATGTTGGCTTCGGGTTTGCCTTCAATACTCGCCATAAAGCGGTTCATGGAGCCGGAAATATGCTCATCGTCTACATTGAGTTTATACCCCAGCTTCCGGGCAAATTCCGAAAAACTACGGAGTTTATCTTCGGCAGGCGACTCGTGCACCCGATATACCATGGTGTTTTCTTCGCCGTGCTTATTCTGCTTCGATAGCGAATGCACAAACTCAGCAACCCGTTTGTTAGCCAGCAACATAAACTCTTCAATAAGCTTGTTGGTATCCTGACGGATTTTGGGGTACACAGCCAGTGGAACACCATTTTCGTCTAACCGGAAACGGACTTCGACGGTCTCGAAGTTGATCGCTCCGTTCTTGAAACGTTCGTCGCGGAGTTTATACGCCAGTTCGTTCAGCAACCGCAACTCTTCCAGGTAATCACCACTGTTGCTATTCAGAATATCCTGCGCTTCTTCGTAGGCGAAACGACGGTTCGAGTGAATCGCCGTTCGACCAAACCATTCCTTCACGATTCGAGCCTCCGGAGTCAGTTCAAAAACGGCTGAGAAAGTTAGCTTGTCTTCATTGGGCCGGAGTGAACATAAGCCGTTCGAGAGTTTCTCGGGGAGCATAGGCACCACCCGATCCACGAGATAAACGGATGTGGCTCGTTTATAGGCTTCTTCTTCCAGTTTCGACCCTGGCAACACATAGTGCGTTACATCGGCAATGTGAACACCGATTTCAAAATTACCATTGTCGAGTATTTGCACTGATAACGCATCATCAAAGTCCTTTGCGTCAACCGGGTCGATGGTGAAGGTTGTCACCTCACGCATATCGCGCCGTTTGGCCAGGTCTTTCTTCAGAATCTTGGTCGGAATGGCTTCGGCTTCCTTCTCGACATCGGCCGGGAAGTGAATGGATAAGCCAAACTCCGCTAAAATCGCGTGCATTTCAGTGTTGTTCTGACCCGCCACACCCAGTACCGTAGTGACTTCGCCTTCAAACCGCTGCTTGTGGCTATTGGCGTCGGGATACTTCGTTAACCGGACAATGACTTTTTCGCCGTCGCTGGCACCACCGAGCTTTTCTTTCGGGATAAAAATATCGTCGTATATCTTCTTACTGTCGGGCACAACGAATCCGTAGGTTGGCCACACCTCAATACGGCCTACCAGTTCGGCGCGACCCCGTTCGACAATACTGGCCACCCGGCCTTCAATTCGGCGACGGGCACCGTTACGGCTGCTGTTGCGTGAGTCCGTGAACTTAATGACCCGCACACGGTCGCCATCAACGGCACCGGCAAGGTCATCGCTCGATACCCAAATGTCGTCGTCTTTGTCGCGACGTACACCGGCGGCTGTATCAGGAACAATGAAGGCAAATCGCGAGTTGACGTGGTCGACAATACCATCAACAAGGTTAGCATCTGCATCGGCGCGGTAACTACCATTGGCCAGGCGGACAATCGTGCCTTCGTCGGCCAGCTCGCCAATGAGGCCGTGCATGATGAGTTTCATACGCCGGTCGCTGGTGTCGAAATGCTCAAGTACCTGCTCCTGCGTAAATGACTGCTGGTCGTTAATCTGGAAAAACGCCATGAGGTCGTTCTTCATCTCATCGAGGAAAGAGTCGGCCTGCTGTATGGGCTTTACATGACTTTTTCCCGACTTTTCTACCCCTTTTTCCCGTGGCCGGGCCGGGTGGGACTGCCCACGGGCCGGTTGGCCTGAGGCATCTTTTGTATATTTAGTTTGTTTTGGTTTTCCGTTTCTCATGTTACTTGCCGGGAGTTAATGGCCCGGCTGAAATAATGGACTGCTGTAGCAATTATTCGTTATAAGTTATTTGTTATTGAGTAATAGCCGTTTGGGTTAGGGCTTTCAATGTCGAAGGAGGTACGGCTAAAACTCAAACTGCAGTTTATTGTTGAATGCTTTCGCAATCAACGACTAACGGAATAACTGATAACCAATAACTAAAAACAACTTAGTCACTCAATACAATATGCTCGTCGGCCACGAGCGGGGCACCCACCATTTTCAAATAGACCTGAACGAGCATAACCATCGAATCGCGGGCGTACTTCTCAATACGCGGCCAGTCGTGTTCGCGGTAATAGACTTCGCTGGTACGGTCGCCCGTCCATTCGAGGGGGCGGGTAGGCACGTTCAGAACGGCCGCCAGCAGATCGAGCGGCACAAAATGCCGTTTATCGCCAAACTGCCAGAATTCGAGCGTGTCCCGGTGTGGAATCTCCCAGGGCTTCTTACCCGAAATTTGTAAAGCTGGCGGTAATGGCAACCCGTTTACCATCAACCGCCGACACAAATAAGGG
>CAXTJJ010000273.1:0-8399 GCA_964244155.1 uncultured Spirosoma sp. | reverse complement strand
AGGGCGTCCCGCCCGTACTGGGAATTTCGAGTAACTCAATTTACGGGCGGGACGCCCTCCCTATAGCTCTCACTCGGCAAAGCCGAGCGACAACGGGGCTTAAACAGGCACTTGGTCAATCCTGCCTAAAAACAAGGGATTATGCAGTCAAATCGACTTATGAAAAATACCTTAACCACATCACTAATCGTCATCACGGCTTTTCTTTGGATTGCCGCTACCCTACCCCAACGCCCAACGCTGTACCTGATCGGTGATTCGACGGTGAAAAACTCCAACGACAAAGGCGAGGGCGGTATGTGGGGCTGGGGGCATTTTCTGGATGCCTATTTCGATACCACCCGCATTCACATCGAAAATCACGCCATTGGTGGCCGCAGTAGCCGCACGTTTTTGACCGAAGGTCGCTGGGAGAAAATCAGGACGGCGCTAAAACCCGGCGATTTTGTCATGATGCAATTCGGCCACAACGACGCCGGACCAGTTAACGATACCCTTCGCGCTCGTGGAACGATCAAAGGTATCGGCGATGAAACTCAGGAAATTGACAACCTGATTACAAAGAAGCACGAACTGGTTCATAGCTACGGCTGGTACATGCGTAAGTATGTGACAGAGACAAAAGCCAAAGGAGCTATACCCATTGTAGTATCGCTGGTACCCCGCAACCAATGGAAGGAGGGCAAAATAATGCGTGGCACCGACGATTACGGCAAATGGGCCGCCGAGGTTGCCAAAGCAGAATCGGGTAGTAAGAACGGAGCCTATTTTATTGATCTCAATGAACTCGTTGCCCGTAAATATGATGTTGTTGGCGACTCGACGCTGCTGCAGGCTACTTACTTTGTGAAAGATCATACGCACACCAACGCGGCCGGTGCCAAAGTCAACGCGGCCTCCGTGATCGAAGGCTTGAAACAACTAAAGACCTGCCCGCTGAACAAGTATGTGAAGATGTAATTTGGCTATACATCATTGACCCCTCGACTCAACAAACTCCCTTGGCGACTGGCCGGTCAGTTTCTTGAAAGCCCGATTAAATGTAGCTTTCGAGTTAAAGCCACAATCCAGCGCAATGCCCAGCAAACTCAGATGGCTATTAGCCGGATCGAGTGCCTGACGTTTGAAGTCATCGACCCGGTACTGGTTCACAAAATCATTGAAGTTTTTTCCCGTTCCGACATTGATGACCGGCGACAGGATCGACGCGTTGGTTTTGAGTCGGCGGGCCAGATCAATGAGCGATAAGTCAGGGTCCAGGTAAGGACGTTCATTGGCCATGTAGGCTAAAAGTGTATCCCGCCAGGGCGCCAGCTCCGTCGTCAGAGCGGTTGGTGATTTAATCAATTGCCCTTCTATCGTACCATTTACCTGCATCGGTTCCTTTTGCAGTACTCGTACACTGTCCGGCAACGGTTCGGCAAGTACAGGTTGATCTTCTGCTGGCACCTGGTCAAATATTAACCGCCGACCGGGTTGAGCCTGTGCGTAGCCATGAATGCTTACGTAATAAATCAGAACGACACCCGCCAGTTTGTCCCACCAGTTCTGCCAGAAATCAAGGTTAAATGATGCACTAATCGCTGTCATGAGAAAGCTAAACAACAAGCTTGCGGTCAGGGCAACCAGAAAATTCCGGAACCACCGAAAGCTGATGGTTTCAGTTTCAGAAAATTGTGTCTTAATCCAGGCCCGGTAGTGTCGGTACAGGCGCAGGGACAAAATCAGGTAGTACACCTCCAGCCCGACACCCACAAAAAACTCAACATCCTCCAGATGATAGGGGTACTGCACCGTTGTTTTCCAGCGTTCGACAAACGCATGGCCCATCGAAAAAATGCCGATATGGTAAGTCACCTGAACCAGAAACGGAACGGCATGCCAGATATCCTGCCGCCTGAATCGAAAGTCGGCGTTGAGTTGGCTTTTGAGGTAGAAATAGCATAAAGCCGGAAAAAGATACCCCAGCGTTCGGGGAAAAAACTCCAGTTCGCGCCAGAGAATTTCAATACCACCGAAGCCCAGCATATACTCCCAGATATTCAGACTCAATCCCACCAGTACCCAACCAAGCAACCAGTCGGACAGCCGCTCCTCGCGTCGGGCCCGTACCCACAACAGAGCGGCATAGATCCAGCCCTGCACAAAGCCAAATAATAAGGGGGATGAATAGGGATTGAAGTCAAATGTCATCGGTCGATGTATTTATGGGCAAGATACAGTCTGTTTCTTTACTGAAAAATGTTGAACGACTTCCCTTCATCGCTTTTCTGAACGGTCAAAAAAGGCTTCCCTTCGTCGATACGTTTTCCGCTCATGACCACATCCACCTGCTTACTATCCGCAAAGTACACTTTAGTACCTACCGGTAGTTTCTGGGTCGTGCTACTATATGACATTAGCATAATACCTTGCGTGCCGTTGCCCGATTCGTCGGGGCGATAGGTGATCAGCATGACTTTGTGAGGAAGCAGGCTATTATTTCGAAAACGTACGGTTATAGTCGCCGTTGTCGAATGCGTTGCCGGTTTGGGAGCGGTCAGGAGGGTTTTACCCGCGTCGTCGGCAGTCACGGTCAGAATCAGCGCACCAGTCGTTTCGCCATCGTTACTATAATACAATTTACCACCAACGGGCCAATTCTTTGGTGTCGATTCATTGCGGTTCATGGTGAAACCGTATGCCATACCCGGCCCCTCCGCCCGAAACATCCGGTGATACCCCAGATTGTTGCGCAAGGTAAAGGCCACGCGGGCAACTGGTTCGCCAGAAGTTACAGCTTGAGCGACACTGGCAGTTAAGGTGCTCAATGCGAATAAGATAACCAAAAGGAATGTATTTATTTTGAATGGATCCAGGTTCGTTTTCATGTTGTACAGCCGTTTTTGGGTTGTTCTCATTTTATGTTTTGGTTATAGATTTCCTTTCACTTTAATGCGGCTGGCGTCGGAGTTGGCTTCCCGTTCACGGGCGGCTTTAATATCCCGGCTGCCGAATTGATAGGTAAACCGCAACGTGATTCGGCGGCTTTCCCATTTACGGTCGATATTGAATTGCTGCGCCTGAAAATCTGCTGACTGTCTCCAGCGCATGGTATTCAGCAGGTCATCGACCCCGAGCGTAAGTTTACCGCGCTCCTGCATGACTTTCTTCTGAACACTCAGGTTCAATGCACCCAGTCCGCCAACCCGGTAGACCGTTTGACGGGTGGGCGCACTCCAGAATCCCGACACCTGTGCCGACCATACTTTCGAGATCGTAAACGAATGCTGCATATATCCCTCGAACGCAAACGCCCGCTGGTCGAACGATTCTGACGGCGACAGACTCCCCGTAAAGCGGTTCCAGGTAGCCCCGGCGTAGACGTACAGAGTCCACCATTTTGCGAACTGATAGGGTGTACTAGCGGATAGATTCAGGGCATCGACCCGCCCTACGTTGGCCACCGTCTGGTAGGCGGTCAGCCCCTCCTGCCGGATTACATCGGTCGTAAAATCCTGGGTGCGGCTATAAGTCAGCTTGAGTGTCGAAGCCCACTTATAGGTGTAACTGGCTTCGAGGGTATGTGTGTAGGTAGGTCGCAGATAAGGGTTCCCCCGCTGACTGGTGTAGGGGTCAATCTGGTAAACGAACGGGTTCATATCCTGGTAGTTGGGCCGTCCGATGCGACGTCCATAATTGACACCAAACTGGCTGTTGTCGGAAGCCCTATACTGCACAAAGGCCGTTGGAAACAGGTTGAGGTAAGCGGTATCCGGCCGCTGAATCGTTTGCTGAAGTAAATCCGTAGAGCGTCCGTTCACGTTGGCGTGTTCGGCCCGAAGTCCGCCCTGAACCGACCAATTGCCCATTGTCCGGCTCAGCGATGCGTAAGCCGCATTTACGATTTCCCGATACGTAAACCGATTGGTTCGGTTCACATCAGGACGCTCCGGTTCAGCGCCAATAAACGCCAGTAGATCATTGTCTGTAGAAACATCCGTATGTTTAACACCCGTTTCGAGTTTCAGGTGACGGGCTTTCCATTCCTTCACAACATCGCCTTTTATCGTGAGGATGGTAATATTTGTACTGGCATCGAACCGTCGCTGCCGACGAAACAGCGATTGCCCGCTTTCATCGCTGTAATCGCTCGTGATCCGGTTGGGCGAGGTGTTCTGAAAATGGGTTATGTCTGCATCCAGCGTCAATTCCAGTCCCAGTGTATCCGCAAAGCGGTAATTCAGGGCGGCATTGGTCCGGTTGTTTCGAGCGGACTGATCCGTTGTTCCGTTGGTTGCCTGATTCACGATGCTCGAATCCAGCCTGTTCTGACTGTTTATGAGACTGGTTGTGGTGAACGTACCGAAACGGTTCGCCGACGCATTACCCGACATGATTAAGCCGATTGTTTGCTGAGTGGCAGAGCGCGGATTGGTAAGGATATAGTCAATGCCCCCTTTATAAACGATGGCCTTCGTCCCGTCGGAATCGTAGCCGCGTTGGAGAAACTGGGACCCATCCGTCCGTCGGTCCAGACGTACATTGGTAATCTGATAATTGTTACTCACCGCTACATTGCCGAACAGATTAACGCGTTTGGCCCGGTAGTTCAGGTCAAGGGCAGCGTTGGCCCGATGGTGATCGCTTTGGCCATAACCAGCCGATGCGTTACCATTTATCCCCAGACTTTTGTCGCGCCGAAACCGGATGTTAATGATACTAGCCCCACCCTGTGCATCGAAACGGGCTGAAGGGTTCGTAATCAGATCCACTTTGTCGATGCTTGCTGCGGGGGTGGCCCTTAGCAGGTTAGCCAGATCGGCGGCTGAGAGATTGGTCGGTTTGCCGTCAATAAACACATTAACGCCCTGCTTACCCGCCATCCGAATGTTGTCGTTCGGATCAATGACCACGCCGGGAGCCTGCTGCAATAGTTCGTAGGCAGTTTTGCCCTGAGCCGTGGCATCGGCGGCTACGTTCAGCACTGTCTTGTCAACCTGCTGTTCAATAAGTGCCCGTTTGGCCCGAACCACGACACCCGTCAATAATTGATCTACAATCGCGAGCTTAAGCGGCTCCATCGTCACCGACTGACCAGTGCTGAGAGCAACTGTTTTACTTTTGGCACTGGTCATCCCCACCAGCGATGCCTGTACGTAATAACGACCTTCGGCTATACCCGTGAATGTATACTGACCGGCTTCATTGGTAATGGTTCCGGTTACGAGTGTGGAGTCGCCAGCCCGGAGCAGTTTAATAGCTGCGAATGAAGCCGGTCGATTGGCTCCCTCAAGCACAGAACCCGTCAGCGATTGAGCGATTGACGAGCCGGTAGCCAGCATCAGAAAAAGGAGTGTAAAGAAGCGTGCCATGTTGTTGAATCGTTTGTGATTGACGATTCAAAGGTGGCTGGTTACGCCTGCGGCTTCGCCCCAAAAAAGATTTGAGACGCCCCAAATGATGAATTGAGTCCTTTGACCTCATAGCTTCACAGTTACCTCATCAACCATTTCTGCCGAGCCAACGTAAAAAACAGACCGCTGATGCAACGAGATCGCGGTTACATCAAGTATTAATTGATCTCCATTGCTCGCCCGCCCACCGGCTTGTTCGGCAATGTAGGCCATAGGGTAGCATTCGTACAGCAAACGAAGTTTTCCTTTGGGCGATTTTATAGTTGGCGGGTATAGATAAATGCCCCCCTTTATCAGGTTTCGATGGAAATCGGCTACCAACGAACCAATGTAACGGCCCGTTAATCGCTCCTGTTTGCAGGCAAGCAGGTATTGTTGTATAGACTCAGGGTAGTCGTCGACATTGCCATCGTTGCAGGAAAAGATAGCGCCTTTTTTGGGTTGTTTTACATCCGTCAGGGAGAGAATATACTCCCCCAGCGAAATATCGTAGGTAAAGCAATTGACGCCCTGCCCGGTTGTAAACACAAAAATGGTCGATGAGCCATAGAGAATATATCCGGCTGCCACCTGCTGTCGACCGCCCTGCAGAAAGTCGGCTTTGGTAGCCGGACTTCCCAAGGGTGATACACGGTGGTAGATAGAGAAAATGGTACCAATCGAGACATTGACGTCAATATTGGATGAACCATCGAGCGGGTCAATGGCCACCACATATTTGGCGTTCACATTGCCGGTATGGATAATGTCGTCGTCTTCTTCGGAGATGATGGCGCACACCTCGCCCCCATTTTTGAGGGCTCGGATAAACCGAATGTTAGCGACCACATCGAGTTTCTGCTGCGTTTCGCCCTGAATATTACCCGACCCCGCCGATCCGGTAATGTCGATCAGTCCTGCCCGGTTAATTTCACGGTGAATGATCTTGCTGGCCAGCGCCATGTCCCGCAACAGTTGCGACAATTCGCCGGTGGCGTAGGGAAACGCATGCTGGCCCCGCAGGATGAACCGGTCGAGGGTAGTACCAACCGGCATAGCCAGTTCGAGTCGGTTGACCGGCTTGCTATCGGCCGGGGTTTCAGTCAGTGAGTTTATCATAACACGAGTTCAGTTTACTTGCGAAAAGATTCCCGTTTTTTGACGAACAGCTCGCTCAGGTGTGCGGCCTGCACATCATAAGCCGCCGGATCAGCCCAGGTGCTACGTGGATTAAGCAATTCAGCGGGCACATCAGGGCAGATCGTTGGCATGGCTAGCCCGAAAGTTGGGTGTTCGCTGAATTCGCCTGCGGCCAGAACGCCTGTCAGCGCGGCACGAATCATCGCCCGTGTATACCCCAGCTTCATCCGTTGGCCGGTGCCATAAGCACCACCGCTCCAGCCGGTGTTGACCAACCAGACACTAGCTCCGTGTTCACGAATTTTGTCGGCCAGCATCTGTGCGTATTCGGTAGGGTGAAGCGGCATGAAAGCGGCTCCAAAGCAAGCCGAAAATGTGGCCTGTGGCTCTGTAACGCCCATTTCAGTACCCGCAACCTTGGCCGTGTAGCCCAATACGAAATAATCCATCGCCTGTTCGGGCGTAAGCCGGGAAATAGGCGGCAGTACCCCAAAGGCATCGCAGGTCAAAAAGAAGATGTTGCGCGGGTGCCCGCCCACCGACGGCACCACGGCATTGTCAATAAATTGAATCGGGTATGAGGTGCGGGTGTTTTCCGTCAGTGTAGTATCGGTGTAGTCGACAACGCGGGTGTTCGGGACAAAGCGGGTATTTTCAACAATAGAGCCGTAGCGAATAGCATCGAAAATCTGCGGTTCTTTCTGGCGGGTAAGGTCAACCACTTTAGCATAGCAACCACCCTCAAAATTAAAGACGCCCTGCTGGCTCCAGCCGTGTTCATCGTCGCCAATCAAACCACGTTCGGGATCGGCCGAAAGCGTTGTTTTGCCCGTCCCCGACAGACCGAAAAATATAGCCACATCATTATCAGCACCCACATTCGCCGAACAGTGCATGGGTAACACATTTTGTTGGGGTAGCAGGAAGTTGAGGGCTGAGAAGACACCCTTCTTGATCTCACCGGCATACCCGGTACCACCAATGAGAATGACCCGCTTCGAGAGATTAAGTATGGCAAAGTTAGTACCCCGTGTGCCATCCTCTGTGGGGTCAGCAACGAATTCGGGGATGGCTAGTATCGTGAAATCAGGCGTAAAATCAGCTATTTCTTCTTCGTCAAGGCGCAAAAACATAGTAGCGCAAAACAGATTCTGCCAGGCCGATGTCGTCAGAATGCATAAGTTGAGCTGGCAACGCGGATCGGCACCCGCCCGCGCATAGCGAACGTACACTCTCTGGTATTCAACAAAGTGGCACATTTTCCGATGCAGCCGATCAAATTGGCGTTCATCAAATGGAATGTTCACCGCACCCCAGTCTACCCGAGGGCTGGTTAATTCATCCCGAACAATGTAGAGGTCTTTTGGCGAACGACCCGTAAACTTTCCCGTCGAACACATCAGGGCACCCGTATCGGTAAGTTGCCCTTCACCACGAAGAAGTGCCTGTTCGATTAACTCCTCGGGCGAAAATTGAAAATTTAGCTCAACTACATCGCTGATTTTCAAAAAGTTAAGAGCTTTCTCTTCTGGCGTCATTGAGCCAGCAAGTTCGAAATGATCTACTACGTTGGCTTCCATAGTTAATCTGTTTTACGGTTATGTGCTGAATTTGACCTAAAGATATAGCGATTATTTATTTTTTAGCGAACATTCGCTATTTTTATTTTAATCGCTATTATTTTAACAACGCCGACTTGTGTTGGTGAATAGCTATTTTTGCAGTATGACATCGAGCAAGGAAAAGGTAAGGCTCATCTTTGGACTGAAAATCAAACAGTTGCGAAGTGAGTTGGGCATTTCGACCTATGAGTTGGCGAATCGGACAGGCTTATCGCCTTCGTATGTGAACGAGATAGAGAAAGGGAAAAAATATCCGAAGACC
>CAXTJJ010000272.1:0-8445 GCA_964244155.1 uncultured Spirosoma sp. | reverse complement strand
GCGGTTCAGCACGTACTCTATTTTTTTGAAGACATCCTGAAGCTGTTCAAAAGCCACCGGTTTATCGACAAAATCAATGGCCCCCCGCAGCAAACTCTCGTTTTTCATCTTGTGCGACGACATGATATGCACTGGAATTGGCCGGGTTTGCGGGTCAGCTTTCAGGGCATCCATGACCTGCCAGCCACTCATAACGGGGAGTTCAATATCCAGCAAAATACCCAGCGGTCTGTAGATCGATGCTAACTTTAGACCTTCGTCGCCCTGCACGGCCACAATGCCTTTATAGCCCTTTTTACGGGCGTAATCCAGCAACGATTTGGCAAAGTTTGTATCATCTTCGATGATGAGAATAATCTTGTCCTTTTCACTGATGCTGTTGCGGTCGTCGGGAATCGCTTCGGGAATGGTAGTGCTGATGTACTTATGGGCCGATTCTGCCGGCAACTCTTTTGCCAGACTGCCCGGATGCGGTTGATGCGAGTTGGCCGGTGCGCCGTTTGCCGGAAATGGCGAATTGCCGAAGGTTGGCGGTGTACTCGCCGGGTCAGCTGCTTTTGCTGATTGTGTATGCAGAATCGGTAAAATCACTGTAAACTCCGACCCTTCATTTACCCGGCTTGTGAGGGTGATCTCACCACCCAGCAGCTTGGCCAGTTCGCGACTGATCGACAGGCCCAGACCCGTTCCGCCGTATTTTCGTTTGGTCGACCCGTCGGCTTGCTGAAACGCTTCAAAGACGAGTGGCTGTTTATCGGGTGCTATACCAATGCCCGTATCTTTAACCACAAACCAAAGGTTTTTGGCCTCCTTTTGCCGTTTTATGGTTAGAGAAACGCTGCCTTTTCCCGTAAACTTGAGTGCATTCGAGAGTAGGTTTTTCAGGATTTGCCCCAGCCGCATTTTATCGGTTTCAATA
This sequence comes from uncultured Spirosoma sp., assembly GCA_964244155.1. Lineage (GTDB taxonomy): Bacteria > Bacteroidota > Bacteroidia > Cytophagales > Spirosomataceae > Spirosoma. The sequence goes on along the minus strand of CAXTJJ010000272.1, from coordinate 7,526 downwards.
ACAGCGGGTACATCCGAATCCACAGAAATGCCAAAGTCCAGCCCTTTCTCCCTGGCCAGTAGCCCAAACAGCGATTGAAGTTCATCCGTGATGTCGGAGATGGTTACATCCTGATAATCGAGCTTCATTTGTCCGGCTTCGATCTTGGATAGGTCAAGAATCTCATCAATCAAACCAAGCAGCCCGTTGCCCGACGATTGAATGACGCGGGCATACTTTACCTGATCATCAGACAGGGTTGCCTCGTGGTTCTCGGCCAGGAGTCGGCTTAACAGTAGAATGGAGTTGAGCGGTGTTCGCAGTTCGTGAGACATATTGGCCAGAAACTCCGATTTATAACGGGTTGTCAACTCTAGCTCATCGGCTTTACGCTGGATTTCGCTGTTTTTCTCTTCCAGCAGCAGGCCACGCTCTTCGAGTTCAGTGTTGGTTTGCTGTAGTTCCTCCTGTTGAACACGCAGTTCTTCTTCCGAATCTTGTAGTTTCTGCGCCTGCATTTCGAGTTCGGCATTCAGATTTTCCATTTCTGAATGCTGCGCCTGTAGCTCTTCGGCTTGTGCCTGCGTCTCTTCCAGGAAATTTTGCAGCTTGATATAATCGAAGGCAGCGTTAATACCAATAGCCATCGCTTCCCGATTCTGCTCCAGAAAGTCGACTTCCAGCGATGTTGGCTTTTTCAGAAACCCTAACTCAATTGCACCGAGGCACACGTTGCCGTAAACGAGCGGGGCGATAACCAGTGCCGTTGGGCGAGAGTCGCCCAGCGAAGAGGTTATCCGACTATATTCGGTCGGCACATCCTGAACGACAACTGTTTTCTTTCGGTCAATAACCTGTCCAATCAGTCCTTCACCAGTTCTGACCGTAATCGGCACCTGTTGAGCTGCGTAACGCCCGGCCAGTTTAAAACTGGAGTCATTGTCAATCAGGTAAACTGTACCCATCGGCGCGTTTGTATACTCGGCAATGGTCGTGATGAGACTCGTCGCCAGCTTACTTAATTCTTTTTCACCCCGTATGGCATCGCTCAGGCTCACCGCACCGGTTTGAAGCCAGTTTTTGTCTTTTAAATCCTTAAAAGTTTGTTCGAGCGCAGCCGCCATTTGGTTGAGCGCGGCCGAAATTCGACCCAATTCATCGTCGGCCGTGTCCTGACTTCGCACCGAATAATTGCCACTGGCAATGTTGTGCGTGATGTTTTCCATCAGCGTAATGCGCCCGGCGGTCTCAATGTATTTCGCTTCGGCCAGCTTCTGCTGCCTAAGTCGTTCGTCCAGGTCTTTTTTTATACGCACGTAGGTGAACGCCGTAATCAACATGGAGATGATGGCCGCAATAACGAGCAGAAACGGCGTATAGGTAATGTAGAGTTGCTGCTGCTGAATACGCGTTTGGAGCAGGTTATTTTCTTCTGTTTTTATCTGATTGATAGCTACCCGGAGGTCATCCATGATTTGTTTTCCCACCACCATTTCCCGCTTTTGCGTAACTGTGTCGCGGATTGATGCTTTACGCTGCCGGGTTAGATTGATGATGCGTTGCATCTGGGTAAATTTAGCTTCATAAAGAACTTTAGCCCTGGCAAGGTATCTCTGCTGCCCCGCGTTGTCGGTAGTGAGGGCGAGGAGTCGATCATAACTGGCATTCACTTTTTCATGGCTGCCCGTATACGGCTCTAAGAAAAGCGGGTCAAGCGTAACGAGGTAGCCGCGCTGCCCCGTTTCCGCATCTTTCATATACGAAATAATGTTCTCCGCTTCAATAAGTACCTGATTGGTGTGGTTGACTAGTTGTGAGTTACTGATCAGTTTCTGAATACTATAAAACGAAGCTGTAAGACTAATCAGCAGGAGGAGGGTCGACAACGAAAAGACAATACGCAGCTGTCTGATAACGGAGTTCGTGATGGCAGTTTGTGGCATGGGCGGTTGAGTATAGGCGGCTTACAGTACGTCGGCTGTGGAGGCTGAAAGGGTTTGATGAACCGGCAGAACGAGAATGAAGCTGGCTCCCTCATTGACCCGACTGTGGGCCGAAATGAGGCCATTGTGTTTATCAATATTTTTCTTCGCGATGGCCAGACCAATACCTGTACCCTCGTAGGCAGTTCGATTGTGCAGGCGCTGAAAAATAATGAAGATTCGACTGAGAAATTTTTCGTCGAAACCGATGCCGTTGTCGCGCACAATGATCCGGTAAAAGCCGCCGGTAGCAGATGGGTTGCTGTCGATGGCTCTGGTCTCGATCTGCTCAGCGCTGATCTGAATATGCGGAGGTTGATCTGATTTGGAGAACTTGAGCGCATTGCTGATCAGGTTCTGAAAAACCTGCCGTATCCGGGTCGGTACGGTGTCGATAGTGGGTAGGGTACCCACTTCGACAATTGCCTTCTTTTGACTGATTACTTCGTCAAAGTCGGCCAGTAGTTCCTCCAGTAAAACATTGAGATCGGTTGGCTGGAACACCTCGGGCACCGACAGTTGCGAATAGGCCAGCAGATCTTTAATGAGGTTCGACATGCGCGCCGATGACTGAATCGACCGGTTGAGATACGAAGTAGCTTCCGGGTTGTCTTTAAAAAACTTCTCTTTGAGAATGTCGTTCAGCAGTTGAATTTTACGGAGGGGTTCTTTCAGGTCGTGCGAGACAACCCAGGTAAATTGCTGCAATTCGTGGTTAGTCCGCTCCAGTTCCGCATTTTTAATCATGAGTTCGTTGGTTCTCAATTCAACTTGTTGCTCCAGCACTTCGGCTGCCTGCTTTTGCGGGTGAATGTCGGTAAACGTGCCAATCCATCGACTCAGAACGTTCTGCTGCCTGATGGGGATAATACGCAGAAGGTGGTATCTGAAATCGCCGGTTGTCAGGTTTTGCAAACGCACTTCACGCATAAACTCAGTACCACTGGCTAATGCTTTTTTCCAGTCTTCACAGACATCATCGTCGGGATGGGTAACCGGAAACGTTTCCGGACTGGCTGAATAGTGGTACCAATGTTCATTTACGTACTCAATCCGACCATCGGGTGCTATGGTAAAGGCCATCTGGGGCAAGGAAGCCAGCATCACCTGTAGCTCCTGCATTCGCTCCGTCAGAGCCTCCTGCGCCTGTTTTCTGACGTCCACCTCTTTGCGTAGTGACTCCTGAGCGGCCCGTAATTCCTGTTGCTGTTTGTATAATTTTTGAAGCGTCTTGACCTTCAGAACCAAAATGTCGGGGTCGACGGGCTTGGTCAGGTAATCAACTCCGCCCGATGTGTAGCCTTTCGTGATAAACCGTTTTTCGGTATTAACCGCCGACAGAAAAATAATGGATGTATCTCTGGTTTTGCTAAATCCGGCAATGGCATTCGCGACTTCAAATCCGTCCATGCCCGGCATCTGTACATCAAGAATGATAACCGCGTAATCTGTTTTAAGAACTTTCTTGAGGGCTTCTTCACCCGATCCGGCGGTGTCGACCGAAAAGCGATGTAATTCGAGAATTTTTTTAAGTGGAAGTATATTCTCGGGTCTATCATCAACAAGCAGGATCATGGGGAATACTTGTAAAACGTTGAGTGCGAGCGCAGTAAAATGATGTCGTGCGTTCGGTTATAGTGTCAAAATCGGTTTTGAAACCAAAATGTTGCGTGAAGATAAAGGCTTGATTTGGGTGATTCCAAATCTGACCGGGCCTGGCTCAGTGCGAATTATTATATGGAGTCCGTATGGTATTGAGTTCAGTTGATGCAATGTTAACGTATTGACAAGCCTGTTGCCTGTTAGTCCACAACGGTCGCTTGTTAAATCACGCATTCATTTGCTGTGTAACCACTTTTCTGAACTAGTACTTATACCGACAAAGGGACACATTTTATACAAAATGTTATGCAGAAACAAAACTAGTCGATCAATCGGCCTGAAATGGTAATTAATAAATCGTATTAGAAGATAGAGAATATATAAATAAGTTTAACTTATTATTTTCATAATATCAATTTTGTATATTTGTGTACTACTTTTTAAATTTAATACTCAACCGCCTGTTTTACGTATTCATCAAAGCCAGCCTGGTTCGATGAATACCGTGTCAATTCAGTTGACAGCTTTTCTTTTCACGGCAGAATCGTACGACATAGCTCGCAAAGTCATAGTCGGTTTTCGGCTGGTCGTCCTTTATACTCAACACATTAATAGAAGGTTTATTCTGAAGGCCAACGTGTCATTCTGGTAGTATGTTGTCAAATTTTTGTAACTGCTTCGGAGGATGGGTAGGCTCACTGGTTTTTATTGCGTCAACTGTCCACATGTCAATCAAGTTATTAGTCATTGAAGATGTCGTGCAGATCAGGGAAAACGTAGCTGAATTGCTGACTATAAACGGGTACACCGTGCGCACAGCCGCCGATGGTGTGAAAGGGATTTTGCAGGCTAAAAGCTGGGAGCCTGACCTGATTGTGTGTGATATTATGATGCCGGATATGGATGGGCATCAGGTGCTGGAGTCGATTCGCAACTACCCCGCGCTGGTTCATATACCGTTTATATTCCTGACGGCCAAAGCCGATATGGTGGATCTGCGTCGGGGTATGGATCAGGGGGCGGATGATTACCTGACGAAGCCCTTTCTAAGCAGCGATTTACTGGCAGCCATCAACAGTCGATTAAAGAGATGCCGACAGCAACAGGGTAATCCGGATGTGGGAACCCATTATCTGAAGACGATTCTCGGCCACGACGAAAAAGGCAGTATGGTGCTTCAGGTCGAAGACTGTCTGTACTTCTTCACCCAGAAACGGGGCTACTTTGTGTGGCATCCACTAGGCTTGTTCCAACTCAATAAAAGCCTGGAAAAGCTGACGGGCGAGCTTAACCCCAGGCATTTTTTCAGAGTCAACCGGCATGTTATCCTGCACCGGAAAAGCCTTCAAAAGTATGCATATTGGGAAAAGGGAAAGTACTGTCTGTTTGTAGCTGTTGCCGAGAAGTCGCAGGAAGTCATTTTGCCCAAAGCTCGATTTAGTGCCTTTAAAGAGTGGCTGTCGGGATAGGTACGTTCACATCTTACCATTTTTGACGGATTGTTTTCAAGCCGGCAAGTACTATACGCATACTAGTTCTATGGTCAATTATTTAGGTCAACATGAATAAGCTTTTGCAGGAATGGTTTGATACGTCTTTACAGGGTGTGGCCTTTTTAAAGCCTATTCGTAATAGCCAGCAGGAAATAATCGAATTTCGGTATCGGATGGTGAATGCCGCCTTTGCTCGAATTCTCCGTAAATCGAAGGAAGAACTTGTTGATCAGGTGGTGAAAAAGGTTTTTGACCCCTCGCAGGAGAATGAATTTTTTCTGATTCTGACAGCCGTTGTTGAAACCGGCAAATCGAAACAATTTCTGAAGCACTATCATATAAACGGAGAGGATATATGGCATGATATTACATTAGTTCGAATGGACGGCCAGTTGATAGTCAATGTTCAGGATGTAAGTGAACATGAAAAAACGGAACAGGAATTAGAACGACGATTCTCGATGGAATCTATCGTTTCAAGAATTTCGAGCCGGTTGATCAACCTGACCGCTTCAGAAATGGAATCCTACATTCCCATGGCTCTGGAGGAAATAAGTGAGCACATCGGTGCCGAACGAGCATCGGTTTTTTTGTACTCAGACGATTCCCAACGGGGCAACTGTGTGCATGAGTGGTGTGCTGCTGACGTCGCTTCACAAAAGCATAGCTTTCAGAGTGAAATTACGGCTCGCTTCGACTGGTTCCTCCAGGAGTTGAAAAATAAACAGATCATTCGTTTAATGGCGGATGAACTACCCGATGAGGCAGACCATGAGGAAAACATCCTGACATCACTGGGCATTCATTCAATGAGCCTTGTTCCCCTGATTTTGTCAGGAGAAACGCAGGGTTTCATTGGGTTTTACACCATTAACCGGCCTAAGACGTGGGATCAAAATGATGTTTATCTGCTGGAAACGTTCGCTACCATGATCGCTAGTGTGCTTCAACGGCTCCAGCAGGAAACCGCTATCAGACGGGCCAACCAGCGTCTGGAGGGCCTACATGCCATCGACCAGGCCCTGTTGAACTACCGAATGGCCGACCAGTCGCCTTTGCTGATTGCCATGAAGTACCTGCATTTTATGGTGCCCTGCGAGCGGATCATTGTCTTTCAACTTGAAAAATCGACAGATCTGGCGGTAGTCAAATGTCGGGTAGACGAGGGAAAGATAGACGCAACACCTGGCTCTTCGCTTCCGGCCAGCTACATTCAGAAGCCGTTTACGGTTGGCAATCAGATTTTTTCCTACCCTGATCTTCAACCGGACTTGATGGCTGGTGCGACAGAACTGCTCATGTATCAGCAGGGTTTCCGGTCGCTGGTTATCATTTATCTATACAATCGGAACGAGTGCATAGGGGCTTTGGCGATGGCCTCCGCAACACCTTTTTTCTTTACCGAAGAACATCAACGGATTGCCCAGGAACTGGCCAGCCCATTAGCTATAATCTTGCACCAGCAGCAATTGGACGAACAGCTTAAACACTATACCGAACAACTCGAACAACGGGTAGAAGAACGCACCCGAGAGATCAGGCAGTTGTCGACCTTGCACCAAACAATGTTGGAGAGTGCCGGTCAGGCCATTCTGTCATGTGATATTGAGGGTGTTATTAAAACGGTCAACCGGGCTTCTGAGTCATTGCTGGGTTATCGGGTCGATGAACTCACTGGCCGGGTCATCCGCTTTGACGCAGGCATACCCGAACAGCCAGCCAAATTTGTTTTCTATGAATCTAGTGAACAGGCCGGTTCTTCGCACGCCTTTCTTGATTTGATAACTGCTCAGGGAGGGTCTCTGAGGTTTGAATGTGAGGCTGTTCATAAAAACGGACAGCCAGTACCCATTTTGCTGGCGGCTAGTTCACTACTGGATGATGACGGAAATATCATTGGCTTTGTGGGTATCGCTACGGATATATCGGCCCTGAAAATAGCTGAAACAAAGCTAAAGAAGACAAATCAGGAGCTAAGCACCATCTTTAATGGGGCTATCGACTTGCACTGTATAGCCAACGCTGAGGGAAAGTTTCTGAACATCAACCAGGCCTGGGTGCAAACACTGGGTTATTCCGCTGAAGAGCTTTGCCTGTTGGTCTTGTGGGATTTGCTCGTACCCGATGATACTGAGCTGGTTCGTCAACAAATCCAGTCGTTAAACAAAGACGAACTGCTCCAAAACCAAACGAACTCGTTTCGGAAAAAAGACGGATCATATTGTATATTGGAATGGAATGCTGTAAAAATTGATCATCTCATCTATGCATCCGCAAGGGATATTACCGAACGCCAGCAGGCCGAAGTCCAATTACGCAATCTTAATCAACGGCTTCAACTGGCCACTCAGGCTGCCGGACAGGGAATCTGGGAAGTTGATATGGAGAACGATAACTTGTTCTGGGATGATCGAGTCTGGGAAATTTATGGCCTGGAAGCTCAACGGTCTAACTTCAGCTTTCTTGATTT
>CAXTJJ010000271.1:0-8491 GCA_964244155.1 uncultured Spirosoma sp. | reverse complement strand
TGTGTTCCCCCACCCGATTCGCCCGACATAGCCACCCGGTCTTTATCTACCTCGGGCAGGCTGGTCAGGAAATCAAGTGCCCGAATACCGTTCAGGGTTTGCAGTTTCAAGGCTTCAGGCAGTTTGTGTGCCGTCTGCTTCGAGTCGCCATAGCCGATCATGTCGTAAACGAACACGACTGCCCCCATTCGTGCCATTGTAGCGCATCGCTGCTGAGTTTGCTCAACAAAGCGGGCATCTTCTTTAGGCGTGTGGCCATGTGGGCACAGCACCGCCGGTATTTTTCCGGTTACAGTCAGGGGTTTATACAGATTACCCGTTACAAAAACACCCGGTATACTCTCGAAATACATATTTTCGACGGTGTAGCCGTTCATCTTTTTCAGACTGTGCCGGACCGGTTGAAGCGGGGCAAACTTGGGCTTATCGGGCAGTTGCATACCATCCCGAATCCCCTGCCGAATGAGTTTGGCGCGTGCTTCCCAACTGGCGCGGTCATGGTAGGTCTGGGCAAACGTCTTTAGGGCAGCCGCTCCTTCCGCTTCGGTAAAATACGCTCCCTGGCACAGATCAGGACGGGCTGGGTTTGGCTGTGCAACAGCAGCTATTGTGCCCACAAGGTAAGCGATGATGGCGTGTCGGGCATTCATGGTATATGGTATTTTAGTCAACACAGAGGTCACAGAGTCAATACCCATAGAACACTCTCGGTGACCTCTGTGCCGCTGTGTTTAATCAATTTATAGATCTACTTACTCGCCTACTTTCTCCAAATCCGCCAATGTCCAGGCTTTCGTTCGTCCGGTGGTTTGCTCGCGGATTCGCTTGACATCTTCTGCTTTTACAAACGGTTTAAAGCTGCGACGTTTTTGAATCTCTGGTGGTGGGCCACCCGTTGTCGGACGTGGGCCGGGTGGAGGAGTATATGGTGGAAAATTACCTGTGTAGCCAAACTCATAGCGGATATAACTAAGCACAGAAGCAATCCATTCGTCGTCGTTAGCTGCCATAGATGGCATTACATCGGGGTAATTTTTCTCATCGACCGGCCCCGACAAGCCATTGAGCAAAATTTTGATCAATACATCTTTATCTCCTACAATACGCTTTGACGCGAACAACGGGGGCGCCACCATGCTGCTTCCACCAACGGCCAGGCCTTTTCCATCCGGTCCGTGACAGCTTGCACAAAGAGTTTTGAACGTGTTGGCACCAGCCAGGACCATGTTCCGGTCTTCGGCTTCGAGCCGCCCTAGTCGCAGGCCGTAGGTTTTAACCGCGTCGTTCTTCAAGAGACTTTTCTGAGCACTAACCAGCATTTGGTTATTGGCACTTTGCTCGATCAGTTCACTAGCGAGGGCAGTTGCATTAGCCGACTTACTGGCGTGTAAGGACAATACCAACTGTGTCCGAACATCGTAGCTTGGATCATTTTTAAGCGTCTGTAATTTGGCAGTTACATCAGCATCGTCCTGTTTTATGTACCGCTCACCAATCCAGACAGCCGCCCGACGAACTTGTGGATCTGTGTCTTTCATAGCCGTAAACACAACATCTTTGTCGATTGCCTCCAAGCCTTCCAGCGTCCAGAGCGCGTGTAGCCGACCCAGGGCAGACGGTTGTTTTGTCAACGAACCCTGCTGCCCTGATGTAATTTGTTTCAGCACCGGAACCACCGATTTGTCGCCCAGGATAACGAGTTGTTTCTGGGCATTATCACGCCACCAGCCATTGGGGTGATCGAGGTAGGTAACGAGTTTGGTGCTGGACTCATCGAGCATATGTGGCTTTGGCCCCGGTTTCATACCGTCGTGCACTAATCGAAAAATGCGACCATGCTGTATGTTTTTATCCAGTCCCAGACGCTGAATCTGTGGACGCAGATAACTGCCTTTAGGCGTCCACTGCGACTCCTGAATGATACCCCGGTTCATATCGACAATGTACAGGCAGCCATCGGGACCGGTGTAGGTGTTGACCGGCCGGAAATTCATATCCGTCGAAGCAATGAACTCCTGCTGTTTGTAAGCATTTTCGAGGGTGAGCTTTCCATTGGTATTAATAACTTTAGCTCGTCGGATAATTCGGGCGACGGGTTCGCCAATCAGGTAATCACCAACCAGGTCAGCGGGGAGCTTGTCGCCCCGAAAAATGGATTGACCATTGCTGGCCGTAAAGTGATTTAGTGTACTGTCGGGCAGGCGCAGCCGGTTCAACCCACCCTGAATATCGGGCGTTGACATAATGGGCCAGACAGCATTGAACTCTTCAGAATATTGATCCGGGAACTCCAGACCGCCATAAACGGGGTTTATCTGGAAGCCCGATGCCGGAATTTCGCCCCCGGCCCGCGAGAAGAATAATCGTCCATAGTTGTCATGCGTAAGGCCCCACTGCCCATTCGAACCGCTGGGTAATGAATCGACTTTAAGACCGTTTTTGGTGTAGCGAAACCGCACCGGGTCGACCGTTACATAAATCCAGTTGTCCAGATTCCAGTCTAAGCCACTACGCTGATGTTCGAGATTGCCGGGCGATTTTTTACCAACCTGATAAACTGACTTTTTCTGATCGGCCACACCATCACCGTTGGTGTCTTTATAGCTATAAATATCGTAGGTATCGGTTTCATTGACCAGCAACTCATGGTCGACACACAGGATCATGCGAGGCAACAAGAGCTTGTCAATGAAAACAGAACTCTTATCCATTTTGCCGTCATTGTTGGTGTCTTCGAGCAACATCACCCGGCTCACAGGATCATGTTCGCCGGAGCCATCGACATCCTGCATATACGTATCCATTTCGGCCACGTACATTTTGGCATTACCGTCCCATGCAATAGCCACCGGCTCTTTAATCATGGGATCGCTGGCCACCAGCTCCATGTGATAACCCTTCGGTACCCGAAACGCCTTTAAACTTTGCTCCGGCGTAAGCTGAACGGGAGAAGGGTTTGCTACAAAAGCTGGCACCGTATCGACGGCTGTAGACACGGTATTCTTCGCACTATCGGTCGGGGATTGCTGAACGACTTTACACGTAACGACCAGCATCGAAAACGAAATCAAGCCTGGTATCCAGAGCTTATTTTTCATAGAGCATGAGTTTAAACTACGACCAAAAGATGAGCGTACTAAACTCTTACTCCATAAGTTGCGTGCTTATCGTGTAATTTTTACATGTTAAGCGATAATTATCCAAAAGCGGGCAATATGCCCTAATTCTCTTCGACTATCTTCACATCCCAGGCAGCCAGTTTCATCACCTTACTTTTCGGACTTGGTTCATTTGAAAGTAGCTCTTTTCCGTTTGCATAAGGATACGTAACCGATGCTGGTATCGACGAGTAATTGAAGTAGTAATGAACTGCCTTTCCCTGTTTGTTAACACCTGACTTGGTAATCAGTGGAAACGTTAATTGCTGATCCACGCCCCATACTTTCGCCTTTTGGGCAGCATCGTCCAGCACTTTTTGCAAAACAGCATCGCTCGTCATACAGCCGATGTACGTAGCCATGCCTTTCCCGTATGTATTTTGGGTAATGGCCGCGTATTGCCCCCAAACCGGATGGTCGTAGTAGGCCAATACTTTCGCTGTCGTGGGCGTAATCAACTCCATCCAAGTCTTGACCGTGTTATTATCTTTCCCAACCTGAAAGGGGTCATTTTTCAGGGAAACCTGTCGGGGAATAGTAAACTGGGAATACGATATACCGCAGGCTTCGCTGATTATACCGGGCTGTCGCGTTGTGCGCACTTTTACGTTTTCATCCGAAAAACCACTTTTGAACGTGTATACAACATGCCCGCCATTTTTAACAAACTGGTTCAACCGCTCCAGCAAGGCATTGGAAGCGGCATATAGGGCAGGAACGACAATCAGTTTATACTGATCCAGGTTCGTGCTGGACGGATCGACAAAATCGACGCCGATGTTCCGTTTATACAACGCATCGTACATGGGCCGGAGCACGTCGTTATATTTCTCCCGGGCACCCCAGCCAAAGCTGAAAGCGTTAAATCCGGTCAATGCTTCGTTGCTGAAGAGAATGGCTACCGAATTCGTTTTCGTCAGATTGACTAACTGCGGACTGAGCCGGGCGAAATCTTTGCCAATTGTTTTAGCTTCGTTGTACGTCGGGTTCGGTTCAAAGTCATGACTCAACAGCCCTTTCCAGTATGTTTCGGCCGAGTTGTGAATCGAATGCCAGTGCCAGTATTCGAGCATAACCGCGCCCGACGCTAAGTGGCTGAACGCCTGCAACCGCAATTGACCCGGATACGGCACCCACTGCGGAAAGCCCTGTGCCTCTGTTTCCAGCACCAGATAACTCTTGCCACGGGTCGACGCATCGGACTTCATGGACCGGGTTACGTCGCCCCCAAAAGATATTTCCGTACCCGTAAGCTGGTCCTGCGTCGGATGGTAAATATCAATTCCCGCAATATCCAGCGCTTTAGCGGCTGCGAAGTGATCAACGTCGGGCTGAATACCGTAGGAGTAGCCCCGCCATTCCAGATCGAAATTCTGCGTAACGAACTGGCCAGGCTTCTTGTATTCGTTGACCATAGCGGCCTGCCACGCCAGATAATCCGTAACCAGTTTCCGTTGAAACTTGGCAAATTCAGCTGCGAGACTGGCGTTAATGGTGCCCACCGTAGAGGGGAAATCCTCCCAGGTATTGATGCGGTTACTCCAGTAATCGAGACCATATATTTTGTTGATCACATCCAGCGTTTTGTACTTCTCCTTCATATAGGCCACAAAGAGTTTTTGCACGCTCGGCCCCGTTGTATTATACGCTTTTGTCTCGTTATCAACCTGATAGCCAATAATGGCCGGGTGATCTTTCACATGTTTCATGATCGCCCGGATAACCTGCTCGGCATGCGTCCGAAAATGGGTGTTGCTAATGTCCATGTTCTGCCGGGGGCCATACTGATTTTGACCCTGCGGGGTAATGGCCAGCACATCGGGGTATTTACGAACTAGCCAGGTCGGAACGGCATAAGTGGGCGTGCCAATAATAACCTGTATACCCGCCTTATGCATGGCGTTGAGCACCCGGTCGATGTGCGTAAAGTCGAACGTGCCTTCCTGCGGCTCCACTGTGCTCCAGGTCGACTCGGCAATACGTACGACGTTAATACCCGCGTCTTTCATCATCGCGATGTCCTTATCGAGTCGCTCGTACGGCATGTATTCGTCGTAGTAAGCGACGCCGAACAGGAGCTTATCTACCTTGGGGCCTTGTGCCTGCACGAATCTGGCCAGGCACAGGAGAAGGGGTAAAAGGAGGAGGAGGAGTAGGCGTTTAGTCATCAGAGAGTAGGTTTATATGTCAAAGTTACGGTTTAACGGTTGCTTTTGTCCTGACGGATTTTCCGAATAGTAAAGCAATTCCCCTCAATCCCCTTCAGGACAGGGCGGTTAAGTGCTGAGTTATAAATCGACTGTCCTCCCCTCTCCCGTTTTGGGAGAGGGGTCGGGGGTGAGGGATTTTAAGCTATAATCGCTTTAAGTCGCCCCGTTTCAACGCTTTCACGGCGTAATCGGCGGCTCGTGCGGATAAGGCCATGTAGGTGAGCGACGGATTCTGGCAGGGCGATGAGGTCATGGAAGCACCATCGGTGCAGAATACGTTTTTGACTATGTGATGTTGATTGAATTTGTTGAAAACCGAATTTTTGGGCGACGTTCCCATACGGGCGGTGCCCATTTCGTGAATGCTCAAGCCCGGATGCGCCTGGGCATTAAAGCCTTTGATATTCGAAAACCCCGACTTTTCTAGCATCAACACCGCCTGTTCCTGCGCATCTTTTCGCATGAGGGTTTCGTTTTCGCGGTAATGAACGTCCATTTTCAGTACGGGCTGTCCCCATTTATCCTTCACATCGTCTGTCAGGTATACGCGGTTGTCTTCATAGGGCATACACTCACCAAAGGCATCGAGTGTTACTTTCCAATCGCCAAATTGAGTCGCTTTCTCTTTAAAGTCAGCACCAAATCCCTCGTCGTGATAGGCATGATCCCAGTTCTCGCGGCCCGTGTACACTTCGAATCCGTATCCCCGCTTGAACGGTTGTTTGGCCTGGCCTTGTAAATTGCGGAAGCGGGGAATATACAGCCCGGCGGGGTGCCGACCGTAATAATATTTATCCAGATCGTGTTCATAATCAGCCGTGGCACCCACATGGAAATGGTGATCCATGAGGTTACGACCCAACTGCCCGCTGTCGTCCATGCCATTCGGAAACCGATTGGATTTGGAATTCATCAGGATATAAGTCGACCCTAACGCCGATGCGTTCAGGAAAATAATGCTGGCCCTAAACTCATGCCACTCGTGCGTTTGCTCGTCAATAACCCGAACGCCGGTAGCCCGGCCCGTCTTCTCATCATAAACAATTGAGTTGACAATGGAATGTGGACGAACCGTCAGCCGTTTGGTTCGGCGAGCGGCTGGTAGCGTGGCCGACTGGGTGCTGAAATACGCCCCATACGGACAGCCACGCATGCACAAATTCCGGAATTGACATTTGGCGCGGCCCAGACTCGTTTGCTCTTGCGTGGGTGCGGTTAAGTGAGCCGCCCGTGCTGAGATAATTTTGCGATCCGGGAAAGCCCCGTTTACCGTTTTTCGCAAATGCGCTTCGACACAATTGTCGGGTAAGGCGGGTTGAAATTGGCCATCGGGCAGGTGCGGTAAGCCGTCGCGGTCTCCAGCGATACCGGCGAATTTTTCAACATAATCGTACCAGGGCGCAATGTCCTTGTAGCGAATCGGCCAATCGGTGGCGATACCTTCTTTGGCATTTGCCTCAAAATCAAGATCAGAAAACCGGAACGAATACCGCCCCCACATCAGTGACTTGCCCCCCACGTGATAGCCCCGAATCCAGTCGAAGGGTTTCTCTTCGACATAGGGATTTTCCAGATCGTTGACAAAATGCTGGTGTGTTGCTTCGGTGATGGTAAACCCCGTTCGGTTCTGTACGGGGTATTTTTTTAGCTCCTCAAGCGGCATACCCTGATTGCGGTGCGGAAAATCCCACGGATTCATGGTGGCGGTATGGTAGTCCGAAACGTGTTCGATCATACGCCCCCGCTCAAGCAAGAGCACGTTCAGCCCCTTCTCGCATAGTTCCTTTGCCGACCAGCCGCCACTAATGCCAGAGCCAACAACAATAGCGTCGAATTTTTTTCCGACGGGAATAGGAGATTGTGGAGATCTGCTTGAATGGGTCATAATGAAAAGTTTTATTTTAAACGCAAAGGCGCAAAGGAAAGCGCAAGGTTCGCAAAGAAATAATATAGTGACGGTTCAGTCGCTGAAAGAATATTCCCTACCTGTCTGTGAGAACAATTCAGCGACTCACGCCCTGCAAAAAGGCGGCAATTTCCATTCCCCAGGCAATGCCAATGTGGATGAGCAAGCCGCCCCAGATGCTTCGCGTACTTAAGGCCAGAACACCCAGCAAGTAGCCTCCAAACAACGAAGAAATTGCTTCGCCCAAAGGACGTCCGAAATGAATGGAACAGTACCAGACAACCATAGGCAATACCGCTCCGTTGCCAAGTACACGGCTCATGCCAATGACAAGAAAGCCCCGGAAAAGCAACTCAGTTGGCACGAAGTCCCATCCGTAGCAAAGCTCGTAAACCAGTGCGGTTACCCACTCGGGCACACCGAAAAATTCGTTGGCATTGGTATCGTGGTAGGTTGGATAGGATTGCAGAAAATCGGGCTGGAAGGAAGCTAACGTTATTAAAGGAATCATTAAAGCCAGCATGAGCGCGTAGAGAACCAGCCCTTTACGCTTGGGAGCCATACCATAGAAGCTACTGGGGTATGGATCGACAAGTTTATAGAAGAGATACAGAGGCAAGACAATCGTTAGTACCGATTGCAAATTATGCAGACAGTAGTACGCAAATACATAAATCTGCCCATCGAATAATTGGCGGCTCCAGTCACTGTGCCCGTAGAAACCGGCATAAATTGAATAACAAACCAGGGCCGTCCCGCTTCGAAGCCAGAACGCGCGGTTACGCCACACATCTGCCCGTTTATGAAAGTACGTCCAAAGCCAAACGCTGACATAATAGGCCGTGGCATACAGACAAAAATAGAGGACCGGCCAAATCGGCTTCCCCTGATGCGAGTCGATATACCTGTCTTCGAGATCGAGGTAAAAATTAACTATCAGGAGTAATGCCGCCCAAATCGCAGTAGCCGCGTAGAGATCGGCGCGGAAGTCGGTGCGGAGATGATTGCGCAAATCGCGCCAGAGGGCTTTCAAGTGTGAGTTATTGTTTTTTTGTCATTCCGACAAAGGAAGAATCTCAAAGTTGCCTATTGAGAGACTTTGAGATTCCTCCTTTGTCGGAATGACAAAAAAACAATTAAAACCCTTCTTTCTCCGCTTCTTTATCTTTTTTCTTCTCGTCTTTCTTTTTCTCCTCCTTCACCACTTTCTGACCAGG
>CAXTJJ010000270.1:0-8497 GCA_964244155.1 uncultured Spirosoma sp. | reverse complement strand
GCATAGCCCGTTGAATAGCGGGGCGTGTCATTATAGCCAATCAGACCGCTTTCGGGTGTGTCGCCTGCATGATTGACATAGGGTGCCGGGGGAAACCCGGTGGCGATCAGCAGCTTGTCCAGTTCCGGCTGAAAATGCTGTGTCATGTAGCCCGACACCGCCGGCTGAAGCTTATCTTTCTGTGTGGCGAAGTAGGTAAGGACATGCTGATAATCAGCACCATCGCTGGTGTGATTGTCTATAAATACCTGCGGTTTCAGCGATTGGAACATGATCTGAAACGCTTTCGTATTTTCGGCCTCAGCCTTGATAAAATCCCGGTTGAGGTTCAGGCTCCGCGCATTTCCGCGAAATCCATAGGCTTCGGGCCCGTTCTGGTTCACCCGCGAGACGCCCCGATTCAGGCAACCATCTATGTTATAGACCGGTACAATGGCAATCAGTACATTTTTTGGCAGTTTATTGGCTTTCAGCAGGTCGCGGGCCAGCATCATGCAGGCATCAATACCTTCGGGTTCGCCGGGGTGTATCCCGTTGTTTATCAGTAACGTAATGCGATTTGGGCGGGAAGTGAACTGTTTATCAGATGCCAGCAGGAACAGATGCAACGGCTTACCAATGTCGGTTTTGCCAATCTCAACCAGTTTGGCCTGCTCATACTGCCGATCCAGCTGTTGATACCAGTTGATAACCTGAGAATAGGTAGCTGTCTGATTAGTGTCACGCTCGTAGGGAGTAAGATCCGATGGTTTTGGCTGACCAGAAACCGATACAGGTATCAAATGGCATATACACCAGCTTAAACAGACAAGTCGAAAAAGAGAAAAGCAGCGGTTGGTCATGAATACGAACAGATAGGCAGTAGTTGGCCTATATTGATTTACGAATATAAGGCAACCTCATTATTTAACCTTTGCAGACTAGTAATTCTATCAATGCATCCTCTTTAAGGTATAATCAGGTGCCTATTATTCCTTTCGCAAACCTATGAACCTCAACCGCAGAGATTTTCTCCGGCAACTTGGCTTCGGTGCCGCTGGCCTGACCCTTGCCACTACCCTACCCGATACGGCCTGGTCACTGCCTACGAAGTCAGTTAAATTACCCCGCAGTCTACCTGAAGCACAAGGTGTTGCACCCGGTGGTTTGTTAGACTTCCTGAACACCATCGAAGCAAAAAAGCTCAACGTTCACAGCGTCATGGTTCTGAAACACGGGCAAGTGGTAGCCGAAGGTTGGTGGGCTCCTTATTCCCCCCAACTGAAGCATACACTGTATTCGCTCAGTAAGAGTTTCACCTCCTCGGCCGTAGGCATGGCAGTGGCCGAAAAGCGGTTAACGGTTGACGATAAAGTCGTTTCGTTCTTCCCTAAAGACCTGCCCGCGACCGTCAGCGAGAATCTGGCGGCTATGCGCGTGAAAGACCTGCTCACCATGTCGACGGGGCATGATAAGGATACCACGCCTGCGCTGCGTGAAGGAGGAAACACCAACTGGATAAAGGCCTTCCTGGCGCAACCCGTTGATCACAAGCCGGGATCGTTTTTCGTGTATAACAGCGGGGCAACGTATATGCTCTCCGCCATCGTCCAGAAACTTACGGGGCAGCCGGTAGTCGAGTACCTGAAAACCCGCCTGTTCGGGCCGTTGGGTATTGAGGGCGAAGACTGGGAAGTCGATCCAAACGGTATCAATACGGGCGGCTGGGGACTTCGCCTTAAAACCGAAGACATTGCCAAGTTCGGACAGCTTTACCTGCAAAAAGGCGTCTGGAACGGAAAACGGCTCATTGCCGAAAACTGGATTGCCGATGCAACCCGCAAGGAAGTTGACTCTAAAGGAGGCAAAGGCGATACCAGTGTAAATGACTGGATTCAGGGGTATGGCTACCAGTTCTGGCGGTGTCGGCATGATGCCTTCCGGGGTGATGGTGCCTTTGGTCAGTACTGTATTGTACTCCCTAAAGAAGATGCCGTGGTGGCGATCACATCCGAGACGGCGAATATGCAGGGAATTCTCGACGCCATTTGGGATCATATTCTACCCGCCCTTCGAGGGACGGGTTTGCCCTCTGATAAAATCAAGCAGGCAGCCCTGACACAAAAACTCACAACGCTGACATTGCCCCCATCGACTTCGCAAACGGCCTCGACTGTAGCCAGCCAAATTAGTGGCAAGACATTTTCGGTTGCCGAAAATTCGCTACACGTAAAAGATGTGTCGCTGACCTTCGGTAAAGATGGCTGTATCTTCAAGCTAACAGACGATCAGGGCGATCATCAGGTTTTGTGTGGCGTTGGTCGCTGGCGCGAAAGCACAACTACGTTTTCGGTAGCTCCGCTTTCCCTAACGCCAACCGTCGTGCCGGGTGGCCCTGTCCGGAAAGTGGCCGGAAGTGGTGGCTGGCAGGATGCGAATACCTTCGTCATGCTCTGGCGGTTTATCGAAACCGCCCACTACGACACCGTCACCTGCCGATTTGAGAAAGAGGGCGTTCAGGTCGACTTTCAGAGCAGTGTAAGCGTACTTAACAAAACCAAAGATAAACGGCCTGTGCTGGATGGAAAGGTGGTGGCTTAGTTTTTTTGTCATTCCAACCGTAGGAGGAATCTTAATGTATACAAATGAAAAACCTTAAGATTCCTCCTACAGTCGGAATGACAAAAAAGATTACAACAACTTGTCCAGCGTAATCGGCAGATCCCGAACCCGACGGCCGGTGGCGTGAAAAATAGCGTTGGCAACAGCGGCTGGCATTCCAACGATGCCAATTTCGCCGAGTCCTTTTACACCCAACGGATTCACTATATCATCGTGTTCTTCTACAAAAATAACGTCGAGGTCATGGATGTCAGCATTGACCGCTACGTGGTATTCAGCCAGACTGTGGTTCATAAACCGTCCGAAGTTGTGATCCATTACGCTTTCCTCTTCGAGTGCTTTACTGATCCCCCAGACCATTCCCCCCAGAATCTGGCTTCGGGCCGTTTTCGGGTTAATAACTCGCCCACCCGCAACAGCCGTTACGGCTCTGGTTACTTTCACGGTTCCAAGTTCTTCATCGACCATTACTTCCACGAACACCGCTGAGTGTGTGCTACGGGTATAATTTTTCTGTTTCAGAGCATTAGGCAGGGCTCCTGATGTTTCCCGAACGGCTTTACCTCCATTCTGATCGACGAGTTTTTGTAAGGAAATCGCCACCAGGGGATCACTTTTTAACCGCATATGCTTATCGGCGAAAGTAATATCCTCCCATTTGGCATCCTTAAACGGCGAATCAGGCATTTTCCTGGCGAGCTTAAACAATGATTTTCCGACTTCTTCACAAGCCGCCTGTACGGCCGACCCTACTGTTGCCGCTGTCCACGAGCCACCCGAAATAGGTGCTATCGGCATATCCGAATCACCCAGTTTGAACAACACATCGCCCACGGGCATTCCGAGCGTATCAGCGGCAATCTGCGTCATGATCGTGTACGTGCCGGTACCAATATCGGCGGTAGCACTACTCACCCGCAATTTGCCGTTCACCATCAACACAGCTTCGGCACGGGCGGGCATTTGGTTGGCATCCCAGGTGCCGGTGGCCATTCCCCAGCCTATAAGGTTATGGTCTTTCTTCATGGAGCGCGGTTCCGGGTTGCGGCTGGCCCACCCGAAGCGTTCGGCCCCCTGCCGGAAACATTCCCGTAGTTCTTTGCTGGAATAAGGGCGGTTTTCGTTGTGGTCTATATCGGTATAGTTCTTCAACCGTAGCTGAAGTGGGTCCATACCAAGATCATAGGCCAGTTCGTCCATGGCCACTTCCAGCGCATGCATACCCGTAACGCCCCCCGGTGCACGCATGTCGAGCGGGCTGTAGACATCCAGCGGCACCAGTTTATAGTCCATCTTCACGTTTTTCGACGGGTATAGTTGCCCGCCCCAGTTGACGACCACTTCAGTATAATCCTCAAACTGAGAGGTTTCGCCATAGGCATCGTGGTAGAGAGCATTCATGGTGCCATCGGCCAAAGCACCCAGCGCTACGTTCTGTACCGTTGCGGGGCGGTGACCGAACGTAAACATCTGCTGGCGGGTGAGTGAAACCCGCACCGACCGTTTCAGCTCACGAGCCGCCATTACAGCCATAAATAATTGATATTGTGGCCGTAACCCAGATCCAAAACCACCACCCATGTAGGGCGACAGTACCCGAATATCTTTAAAGGGTATGTTAAACACCTGCGAAACGTACAGAATACTGTTCGTTACACCCTGCGTTTTGTCGTAGATGGTCAGCTTACCGCTCTTGTCATACGAAACCGTGGTAGCGAAGAGCTCCATCGGATTATGATGTTCAGCGGCATGCACATACCGACCGGCCATTTTATTAGGGTCCTCGGCGTAGACCTTATCGAAGTCGCCACGTGGTTTTGGTGGTGGTGGTTTCAGCAGGTCGGCGATACCATGTTTGGGCTTACGAGCCTTGTGCAGATTTGTCTCCAGATCGGTTTCGTGGGTATCTTCATCGTACTCAACCCGAATGAGCGTGGCCGCATAACGGGCCAGCTCGAAGGTTTCAGCAACGACCAATGCAATTGGCTGTCCACTGTATTTGATCGTGGCATTGTGCAAAGGCCGAAAGGGCGCACCAGGTGGCGCATCCTGGTCTTTATAGCTTATATCGAACCAGGCCAGCCTGGGCCGGTTTTCATGCGTAAAGACCTGCAGTACACCGTCGAGACCCAGCGCATCGCTCGCATCAAAGGATTTGATTTTCCCTTTGGCAATAGCACTGGATACAACTACACCATAGGCTAAATCGGGTACATTGAACTCAGCGGCATATTTTGCTTTGCCCGTTACCTTGTCGACTCCATCGACACGGCTAATGGGTTGTCCGATTGACTTGGGTATTATGGGTGCGCTCATTCGGTAGGTTCGAGTTTAGCTGCCTGACCCAACGCCCGTACAATGGCGCGTTTAGCCAGTTCGATTTTAAATGTATTATGTCCAAATCCCTGTGCGCCAGACAATAGTATCTCGGCAGCGGCCTGAAAGTTCTCTTTCGTAGCTGGTTTACCAACCAAAGCGGCTTCAGCTTCGGGCTTACGCCAGGGCTTATGGGCTACTCCACCCAGCGCTATACGGGCCGTTGTTATGGTCTCGCCCTGATCCATTTCCAGTGCAGCCGCTACCGACACCAGCGCAAAGGCATACGATGCCCGGTCACGAAGTTTCAGGTAGGCGAAGTAGTCCGGAAATCCTTTGGCGGGCAGGTCGATGGCCGTAATGAGTTCGTTAGGTTCGAGCGTATTGTCAATAGCCGGCGTATCGCCGGGGAGCCGGTGAAATTCGGCAAACGGGATCGTCCGTTCACCATTGGGGCCTTTCACACGTACCTCTGCTTCGAGGGCCGCCAGTGCCACACACATGTCGGATGGATGCGTAGCGATACATTGATCGCTCGTTCCCAGAATGGCATGGATTCGGTTGTATCCGTTAATGGCCGAACACCCTGAACCGGGTTCACGCTTGTTACAGGGTGTTGCGGTATCGTAGAAATAATAGCAGCGGGTACGTTGCAACAGATTGCCGCCGTCGGTCGCCATGTTACGCAACTGGGGCGATGCACCCGCCAGAATGGTTTGCGACAACAAGGGATATCGTTGAATAACCTGCTCATTATAAGCCGTATCGGCATTGGTTACGAGGGCGCCCAGCCGCAAGCCACCGTCTACATTGTCGGAAATGGTCGCCAGCGGAAGCCGGGTAATATCAATCAAGTGTGTGGGATGCTCCACATTTTCCTTCATCAGGTCAATGAGGTTAGTACCACCTGCAATGAATTTGGCGGTCTGCTCGGATGCCCGTTCGCGCACGGCGGTGTCTACGGCATCGGTTCGGGAGTAGGTAAAGCTGTTCATGCGGCTTTCTGATTCATAACGTCCTCAATCGCATCCACAATGTTTGTGTACGCTCCGCACCGGCAAATATTGCCGCTCATTAATTCCCGAATGTCGGCGGTCGTTTTCACTTTCCCTTCATTCATCATGCCCACTGCCGAGCAAATTTGCCCCGGCGTACAGTAGCCACACTGAAAGGCATCATGTTCAATGAAAGCCTGTTGCAGGGGGTGCAAACCATTACCCTCCGACCCGGTGGTAGCAAGGCCTTCGATTGTGGTAATTTGCGCATCCTCCTGCATCACAGCCAGTGTTAAACAGGAGTTGATGCGTTTGCCATTCACCAGAACAGTGCAGGCTCCGCACTGACCATGATCGCAACCCTTTTTGGTACCGGTCAGGTCCATATACTCTCGCAGTGCGTCGAGCAGGGTTGTCCAGGGGGCAATTCTCAATTCGGTTTCTGTACCATTGACCGTCAGTTTAACTAACTGAACAGGTGGCAGCGAAGGTGGCCGCTGATCGGGCGGATACGTTTCTACAGCAGGGTTCATAGCAATTGGAGTAAATCTATACGTATTGCCGAAACCCCTGGAAATAGGCGTTGTTTTAAAAACCTTGTAAACGGTCTGCCATATAGCCAAGCTGGAGATTAACCCTCAGCGAGTAACAACTCACCCGGAATCTGGTTAATTCCAAGTATCTGTTCCAACAGCCGCTTTGCATGCAGACAGGGCAATAACTCAACGACTATAACCGCCATGACAGTTAATTCTTTTTTTACGAACACCTGGACCGTTATTAAAGATGCCTCTAGTGGCTTTATGGACGATCGGTGTTTAAAGCTAAGCGCAGCCCTGGCGTATTACACCGTTTTTTCGCTGGCTCCACTACTGGTTCTGATCATTTCCGTAGTGAGCGTTTTTTTGGGGCAGGATGCTATCCAGGGTGAAATATTTTCGCAGATCAATGGATTAGTAGGCAATGAAGCCGCCAAACAAATACAGGATATGATTAAGAACGTTAGTCTGTCAGGGAAAACCAATACGGCACTCGCCATTGGTATTGTGACCCTGGTCGTCGGCGCAACCAGTATTTTCGTGGAAATTCAGGATTCGGTCAACCTGATCTGGCGTGTAAAAGCCAAGCCAAAACGGGGGTGGTTAAAATTGATCAAAGATCGGCTCCTGTCTTCATCACTTGTAGTCAGCCTGGGGTTCTTACTCCTTGTGTCGCTGATTGTTAATGGATTGGTGTTGGCGATGAGTGGTTTCTTAACCCGTTACATACCCGGCCTGGGGGTTTACATCATCAGCGCTATCAACTTCATGATCAGCACCGCCGTCGTAGCTACCCTCTTCGCCGTTATTTTCAAGGTGCTGCCCGACGCCAAAATTGCGTGGAAAGATGTGCGCTGGGGGGCCTTATTTACGGCTTTGCTGTTTATGTTGGGCCGGTATCTGATAGGTCTTTATATTGAAACAACCAGCACCAGTTCGGCCTATGGAGCCGCCGGTTCGCTCATCGTAATTCTTACGTGGATCTATTATACAGCCGCTATTCTGTATTTCGGGGCTGAGTTTACTCAAGCCTACGCCAACCACTTCGGCATCAAAATCGAACCCGCCGATTATGCCGTGTATGTTGAGCAGACCGAGCGCGAACGGGATGTAGCGACGATTCCAATTCAAAAGAAGGTTGAAGAGAGTAAGAAGTAATAAAATGTAAGGCCAGGCCGGAGTCTGGCTCTGACATCGCTAGGTCCCTTTCTTAGGATCGATTACCACGTGTTTAATGCGCTGGCGTTTCCAGGTATACGTGATGTGTACAAGTCCATCGGCGGTTTGAATTACGGCCGGATAGGAATACTCACCCGGTTCATTTTCGAGAACAGCCAGCGTTTTCCAGGTTTTACCCTCATCGGAAATAGCCACCTCCAGCGGGGTACGCGCCCCCCCGAACTTGCCCGGTGTCGGTGCTACCGGATTATATACCAACACCTGCCGATTGTCTTTGAGGGTAACGGCATCTGTTCCGGAATTTGGGTTAGGGAGCGTCGTTTTCTGCAAGGGCGACCAGGTTTTACCGCCGTCCTTCGACCAGGTTTCGGCGATAAATCCGCTTTTCTGGCTGCGACATAATGCCTGTAATTGCCCGTTGGGATGAAATAAAACACTGGGTTGAATGGCGCCATCCTCAACACCATCGTTGATGTCTGCTGTTTTTTGCCAAGTTTTGCCCCAGTCACTGGTTTGCTCGAAATGCACCCGCCAGTTATGATCCTCTGAGCTGCTGGGGCACAGTAAGACACCCGAAGGCAATAGAACGGGTTTATTTTTTATGGGTCCTGCTATTCCTTCCGGTAGTCGCTCAGCCTCCGACCAGGTCTTTCCCCCATCTTTCGAGCGTTTCAGCATACCCCACCAGGTCGACGGGCTGGGGCCGACTTTATAAAACAGAATCAACTCACCTTTGGGAACCTGAAACAGCACAGGATTCCAACAGGGTAAGCGTTTACCGTCGGGTTGCACACCCGTTGCTACCTCTACCGGTGTGGACCAGTTGGCGGTTGAGCGGCTACTCATCCAAATGCCTACGTCAGGGTG
>CAXTJJ010000269.1:0-8508 GCA_964244155.1 uncultured Spirosoma sp. | reverse complement strand
CAAACAAACACAGAGCTATTCCCCTATTCAGGGTTACAAAAGCCGACAGGGTCAACGGACGGAGGTGATTCTGTGAGGTGTTTGATGACTGGTGCTACTTCATTCTTAGACAAAATTTTAGACAGGATTACGGGATTAACAGGATGTGAGAAGTAAAGTCCTGTTAATCCCACAATCCTGTCTAAAAAAACCTATTCCCACAAATCCAGGCCCAACAGCTTTCGACCTAATGGCGAGAGTTCGGCCGTCTGGCAGCGCTCTTTTTCCCAGTTGCGCGGGTCGCCGGGGAAGGCGTATCCTTCGGGGGCCTGCCGCTCGCGCCAGGACATGATACGCCACTGCCGCAGGGCTTCGTTGTCCTCCTCGGCGGGCATCATTGAAATATACTGTGCGATACGTACTTTATCGGTCGACAGGTTTGGCCGTATCCCGTGCGGCTGGGTGCTGTTGAAAATCAGCAGGTCGCCCGCTTCCATTTTAACTTTCACAAAGTCGAAACCAGTGGTATCGGGTTTGAAATGATCGCGGTCGTCGGGTTGGGTTAGCTTCCAGGTATCGTAGGTTCGGTACAGTTCGGGGATACACTGAAAACCGCCCATATTTTCATCGGTCTGATCGGCCAGTGCCAGAACGCCCTGCACATTTTGCGGCCGTGTCTCAGGGTCGTAATCCCAATGAATAAACCCCTTGAATTCGTAACCCGGCCGAACGGGTAGATTCAGGTTGGCACGGTCGATGGTTACCCACAATTTCTCCGTCCCCCAAATATCCACAAACGCGTCGTACACACGTGGATACTGGCGGTTATCCCACTCGAGCTGGTGATTGTAGAGTTCAACCATCCCGCTGTTGGTCAGCTCTTTCATTTTCATTTCGGCACGGGGCGGGGCATACCAGGTCGTTGGGTCGTTGGGGTCTTTTTCTTCAAACTCCCAGATAAATTGGGCCAGTCGCTCGGCGTTTTCTTTGGGTACCGCCTGTTTGATGACGATGTAGCCATTTTCTTTCCAGAACTGCCAGTCCGTTTCCGATAAAACACGCAAAGGCTTTCCGTTTGAGCGGTCACTCAGGGTGAGTTTACTGCTAGTGGCTGTAGATGGATTTCCGGGAATGGCCTTATGGGCATTATCGGGAATCATTGAAGCGGGTGCCCCTGCGGCAGGTACCCCTGTGGCAGATACCCCTGTGGGTTGCATTGTTTCCATGAGACAATAGGATGTTTAGGAGGTTTTGTTGACTCAAAGTTAGTCGGCTGCCGGCAAATCCGGGTAGAACGATACTAGCCTCTTTTTGCACTATATTGCTCTTCATTTAACACTTTTGCCCCTGCAATGTCATTAAGCGACAAAATAGACTGATTCATGAAAGTTGCCCTTGAGCAAATCAGCCCCGATGCCGACAGTTCCTTTCACATACTGCTGACGCCCCAGCTCAGCGACGTATTCCTGTGGCATTACCATCCCGAATATGAAATCGTTTACATCGAAGGTGCCAATGGTACCCGACACGTAGGCGATCATATCTCGCGCTATGAAGGCAGTGATCTAGTCTTTATCGGGCCGAATATCCCTCACCTTAATTTTGATTATGGTGTGAAGACAGATCACCGAAAGGTCGTTGTGCAGTTGAAAGAAAATTTTCTGGGTGAAGTGTTGTGGCTGGCTCCTGAATTTGCGGCAATTGCAACCCTATTTGAACGCGCCCGCTCCGGCATTTCCTTCTTTGGACACACCAAAGAACTGGTTGGCGAACGGCTTACCCAATTGGCTACCCTCCCTCCTTTTGACCGGCTCATGCAGTTACTGAACATTTTTCAGCTGCTGGCAACCAGCACCGAATTTTTGCCCTTACAAGGAGAAGTCGTTACCGGTGCCTACAACCTGAACGAACAGCAGCGACTCAAACGCGTGAATCAATTCATTGCCGAACAGTACACACGCCGACTCTCCATACCCGAAGTAGCGACGGTTGCCAATCTCACGGAAGCCGCCTTTTGCCGATATTTCAAGCGGATGACCCGATTAACATTTACGCAGTTTTTGAATAAATACCGGATTAATCAGGCGCAAAAACTGTTACTCCTTGATAACACTGTTTCCGAAGCCTGTTATGCCTCCGGTTTCGAAAGCTTATCGTATTTCAACAAGATTTTCAAACGCGTAACCGGCGAGAACCCACTTCAGTTTAAGAAGCGGCATTTGCCTTGAGAAGTGCTGGAGCGGGCAGTTGCCCGTGCCGGTCGAACCAGTATCAATACCCGTCCTTACACTGTATTTGTGTAGTTTAGCGGCAAGAAAAGTTGCTGGTTGATGCATAATCGTGTAGTGGAGACATAAGCCACTGACCACTACTGCTAATCAACCATCGGCCCTTTACAACCTGATTTTATGTCCGAGCAAAAACCACTGATTTTAATTACGAACGACGACGGCATTACGGCTCATGGTATTCGTACGCTCGTTGAATTGATGAAACAACTCGGTTCGGTAGTTGTAGTAGCCCCAAACAGCCCGCAATCGGGTATGGGTCATGCCATTACGATTTCGAATCCAATTCGGCTCTATCCATCCGACATTTTTGACGATGTGCCCGCCTATGAATGTTCCGGCACGCCGGCCGACTGCGTAAAACTGGCTAAACACCACATCCTGAAAGACCGCGCCCCCGATCTGGTCGTTAGCGGTATAAACCACGGCAGCAATTCATCCATCAGTATTCTGTACTCAGGAACCATGTCGGCGGCTATCGAAGCCGCTATTGAGGGTATTCCGGCGATTGGCTTCTCCCTTGGTGATTTTACGCACAATCCCGATTTTTCGCACACGCATGAGCATATACTGACCATCGCCCGCACCGTCCTGGAGCGTGGTGTAGAACGGGGCACAGCGCTGAACGTCAACTTCCCGGCCCGCACCGCCGAGCCGTTAAAAGGTATGCGCATCTGTCGGCAGGCCAACGCCAAATGGCAGGAGGTTTTTGATGAACGGCGCGACCCACACGGCCGCCGGTATTTCTGGCTGGCCGGTGACTTTGTCAACTTCGACACCCATGCCGAGGATACCGACGAGTATGCCTTATCACAAAATTATACGTCCATCGTTCCCTGTAAGTACGATTTAACAGCTTACAGCATGTTGGATACAATGAAAGACTGGAACCTTTAAAGATGTATGATATAGGCTATATGATGTTTTTTTTCCTAAGCAGTTACATCATACATCCTATAACATACATCATACATAAAACATGGCTTTATTAGGTAGTATGCTTAAAAACGGCATTCGATTATCGAATGTCGTCCGACTGCGGAAGTTCAATACACTTCGTCAGCAGCGAAAAGTCTTCCGTAAACTCATTCGCAAAGCGGAGTTCACGAAGTTTGGCGAAACCTACCATTTCGATGATTTACTGCGTTCGGTCGAGTTCGGCACCGAGCGGGAGTTTTATCAGAAATATAAACAGAATGTGCCCATTCATGATTACAATAAGATGTTTGATGGCTGGTGGAAGCAAACGCTGGCTGGCGATCCTAACGTGACCTGGCCGGGTAAAGTAAAATATTTTGCCCTGAGTTCGGGCACCTCCGAAGCGGCAACAAAGTACATTCCGGTAACAAAGGCGATGTCGAAAGCCATCCAGCGGACCAGCATTCGCCAGATCCTGACGTTGGGCAAATACCAGAATTTGCCCTCTACGCTCTACGAAAAAGGTTGTCTGATGCTCGGGGGAAGCACTGACCTGAACGCTCGCGAAGGCCACTACGAAGGCGATTTGAGCGGTATTACCGCCAGTAAACTGCCCCTGTGGTTCGAACGATTTTACAAACCCGGCCGCGACATTGCTCAGGAACGCGACTGGGCGCACAAACTGGACGAAATTACGGAACAGGCTGCCAGTTGGGATATTGGCTATGTAGTGGGTGTACCCGCCTGGATTCAGTTGCTGATGGAGAAAATAATTGCCCGTTACAACGTTAAGACCATTCATGACATCTGGCCAAACCTGATGGTATTTTGTCATGGGGGCGTTTCCTTTGAGCCGTATCGGCAAGGGTTTGAGAAGCTTCTCGCTCACCCTATCACTTATATTGAAACGTACCTGGCCTCGGAGGGCTTTATTGCCTATCAGACCCACCCTGATGCAGAGGGCATGCAGCTGGTGCTGAATAATGGCCTTTTCTTCGAGTTTATCCCCTTCAACGAACAGAACTTCTCTGCCGACGGCGAACTGATCGAAAAGCCCGTAACGCTGATGATTGATGAAGTTGAAGAAGGCAAAGAATATGCCTTGCTGATTTCGACATGCTCTGGCGCCTGGCGTTACCTGATTGGCGATACCATCCGGTTTGTCAATAAGAAACGGGCCGAAATTGTCATTACAGGACGCACAAAGCACTTTTTGAGTTTATGTGGCGAACACCTGTCGGTCGATAACATGAACAAGGCCATTGAGATGGTTTCCGATGAATTAGCCATCTCTATCCGTGAATTTACGGTAGCAGGTGTGGCACACGACACCTTATTTGCACACCACTGGTACATCGGCACCAACGATAAAGTAAATGCCAGCGACCTCCGCGATCGTCTCGATGCCAAACTCAAAGAACTCAACGACGATTACGCCGTTGAGCGCAAACACGCCCTGAAAGACGTTAGCGTAACGGTGCTTCCCACTAGAACTTTCTACGACTGGATGGAATCAAGAGGTAAAATGGGCGGTCAGAACAAATTCCCCAGGGTCCTGAAAAAAGGAATGATCAAGGAGTGGGAAAGCTTTTTAAAGAATGTATGATGTAGTATGTATGATATATGATGTATTGCTTTCGCGGCAGCTACATCATATATCATACATACTACATCATACATCTCTCTTTACCAGTTCATTGCCTTCGACAGGGGCTCCAGTAACCGGGAATAGGCAATGTTGGCAGCGCCGATCAGGAAAACGACGCCGGTTGTGCGGTTGAAAATCAGGACGACGCGGGGCGTAAATAAGCGTTTAAGCCGATTTGCATAATAAGCCAGTGCCGATTCGGTGGCGAAAACGCCAACCAGCGCGGCAATCATAAATCCATATTGTTGCCCTTCGGAATAGTGCATGTGGGAACGAATATAGGCCACAATGGCCACCCAGGATACAAAGTTGACGGGATTAAGTGCGTTCAGGAAAAAGCCCGTTGTGAAGTAATAAACAAAGTTGCCGAAGCTGGTTTTAGGATAGGCCAGCCGTGGAGTTCCCTTCAGGATATTGACCAGGCCCATAGCCACCAGAAACAGCACCCCCACCGCGGCCATGATGTTTTCAAAACCCTGCACTTTTGGAATAAACGCAGTACCTAATAAAGCCGCCAATACAAACAACGTATCGCCGGTAATCACGCCCAGAACGATTTTCATCCCGGAGCGAAAGCCATTGTCAACGCTATTTTGAATTAACGCAAAAAATACCGTCCCAAACGTCAGGCAGAGGGCAACACCGACCAGGAAACCGAATAAGATTGGTAAAAACACAAGCAAAAAAAGATTTATGGTTTACGGTTTATGGGTCTGTGGTTTCGGCAAACGAGGTGGATTTTCCCACAAACCGTAACCTGTAAACCATAAACCATAAACTGTGTTTAAATTCCCCGCAGCCGGGCCACAATTAAAAGACCACTCACACTCAGCGCATCAGTGATTCGGCTGGTCATCGCCATCTCGACCGCTTCGGCGAGGGGTAACTTCCATAGGCGTAGCTCTTCAGTTTCTTCGGGAGCGTGTTCGCCTTGCGTCAATTCCTCGGCGATGTATAAGAAACCTTCTTCGTCTGTGGCTGAATTTGAGGTATGGATACGGGCAACCATTGTCCAGACTTTAGCTTCCAATCCCGTTTCTTCTTTTAGTTCACGTCGGGCCGACTCCAGCGGGTCAGTTCCCAGGGGTGAACCTCCTTCGGGAATTTCCCAGGAATATTCATTTAACGGATAGCGGTACTGCCCAACAAGGTATATATTCCCGTCGGCGTCAATCGGAATCACACCAACTGCTTTATTCTTGAAGCTAACGACGCCATAAATGCCGGGGGTGCCTGCGGGAGTAATCACCTCTTCGTGCCGGATGGATAGCCAGGGGTTTTCGTAGTTGACAGACGAATTAAGTGTCTGCCAGGGATTTTCAGTTGAATTCATGCCAGCAAAAATGGTCAAATCAGGAGAAATACAGCTATCGAATTCCTGTTGAACAGGTAGGTAGCCGCGCCCTCCCCATCAGGTCGCAAAGTTATTACCTTTCGGGCATACCCGGCAGGTATATCTTTCTTTTCCGCGTTTGAGCACATTGATCAGTTGTTACCTACCTGATCAACGATTACTATGCCGGAAATTTATAGACTATATGCGATATGTCATTTCCTTCTTACCACCTCTTCCCATAAAACGGCTATCTTCGGGCAACTACCTGATACCCCAGATATCTACACGTTTCAGTATGTCATTCGCTGACGCCTGACCTGGACGCTAACGCAACGAATAACCTTATCTTCATCTGCATGAAATTTTTTAGTATCTCCCTCACTATCTGTATTCTTAGTCAGCTGGTCAATGCACAGACAATCCGCTATGAGGTGTCTTTTCCAAACGCTATCCACCACGAGGCCCAGATTAACCTGACGGTCGACCAACTGCCAAAGACTCCGGCCACCTTCCGCATGAGTCGTTCGTCGCCGGGGCGGTATGCCACCCACGAATTTGGCAAGAATGTATATGCTGTACGTGCCTTCGATGGGCAGAATAAACCGCTGGCCCTGATGCGAACAGACGGGGATGTTTATAGCGTTCCTACCCATAACGGCACCGTCAGGATCAGCTACACCCTATACGGCAACTATCCCGATGGCACTTATATGGGCATTGATCCGCAAAGCATTCATCTGAACATGCCCGCCACCTTTATGTGGGTTAAGGGGTTCGATAAGCGCCCCATTGAAGTGAAGTTTATATTGCCCGGCGAGAACATGGGTGTGGTTGCCACCCAGTTGGTGACCACTTCAGACCGCACCACCTTTACGGCACCCGGCCTGCAATATTTTATGGATTCGCCCACTAAAATCGGGAAGCTGGCCATTAATGAATGGAAACGAACCAATACCGATGGCAAACCCATCACCTTTCGGGTAGCGCTCGAAGCCGCTGTTGCCGATTCTACGGCAGCGGGTTTTGCGAAGAAGATTGCGCGGATCGTCGACCAGGCCAAAGCCGTATACGGTGAATTTCCGAATTACGATTACGGAAAGTACACGTTTCTGGCTAGTCTCAACCCCTACGTTCGGGGCGATGGCATGGAACACCGAAACTCTACTATGATTGCGGTGCCGCTTGCCTTTACAGGCCCGGAACCGGTACTGGGGGTGTTTGCCCATGAGTTTTTCCATTGCTGGAACGTCGAGCGAATTCGGCCGAAAACGCTGGAGCCGTTCAACTTCGAGAAAAGCAACATGAGTTATGAACTCTGGTTCGCCGAGGGGTTTACGCAGTACTATGGTGAGTTACTCCTGGTTCGGGCGGGCTTTACCCCTATCGAGACGTACACCAACACGCTGGCGGGCCTTGTGTTTACTAAACAGCAAACACCCGGTGCTATGGATTATTCGCCCATTGACGCCAGCTGCCATGCCGTTTTTGTCGATGCCGGGGTGTCTATTGACCGGACAAACTACCCCAATATGTTCACCTCTTACTACACCTATGGCGCAGCCGTGGCCCTGGCCCTGGATTTGGAACTCCGTCAGCGCAATCAGTCGCTCGATACCTACATGCAGGCTGTCTGGCAGCGATTCGGCAAACCCGAACAGCCCTATACGGTCGATGGTTTACAAGGCGTATTAGCCAGCCTGACTTCTGCCGATTTCGCCCGGTCTTTTTTCAGCCAATACATCTATGGTCACGACGCCATAGATTACGCATCCTTGCTGGCGAAAGCGGGGCTGACGATCAAAAAAGCGCAGGAAGGTAAAGCATGGCTGGGCACGGTTCGCTACACGGAAACCGATAAAGGATTGGTTATTTTGGCCAATACGGTTCGCGAATCGCCTGTCTACAAAGCCGGTCTGGATATAGATGACGAGATTACAGCCGTAGATGGTCAGGCCATTACGAAAAACGCTGACCTCCAGAGGATACTGGGTCAACATAAACCCGGCGACCTGATTCAATTAACGTACACCCATCGGGGCGATTCAAAAACTGCTTCGGTAACACTGGCAGAAAATCCGGCTATATCAGTTCAGTTGAACGAAACCATCGGGCAAACGCTCACACCCGCAATGAAGCAGTTTCGTGATAATTGGCTCAACGCGAAAGTGGTTAACTAATCAGGATTATGGTTTGATTGTTGAGCAGACACCGTCTTAACAAGCATTCCCCGGATGATTCGTTACCTTTGTAACCCCTAACGTCTATTCCTAAAGCTTCATGAGTGCCAGTCAACAAACGAAATACCGATGGATGGGCATCTCGCTGGGACTGAGCATCAC
>CAXTJJ010000268.1:0-8519 GCA_964244155.1 uncultured Spirosoma sp. | reverse complement strand
ACTTACCGACTTACTACCTTACCGACTTACCCACTTACCGACTTACCAACTTACCGACTTACCAACTATTATTTCATAATCTTCATTCTTGTGAGGGCCTGCTGATACAGGCGGGCATTGGCCATGTGCTCGGCCAGCGTCTTTGAGAAAGTATGGTACCCGTTAAAACTGGCATTCACCACAAAGTACAGGTAATCGTGTTGCTCGGCATTCAGGACGGCGTCGATTGTGGACGGAGCCGGTAAGTTGATAGGCCCCGGCGGCAAACCAGTATAGCGGTAGGTGTTGTAGGGAGAATCAATGGCTAACTGGCGTGTCAACAATCGTCGGATACCGAAATCGCGAAGGGCGAAAATTACCGTTGGATCAGCTTCGAGTTTGATGCCTTTTCTCAGACGGTTCAGGTAAACACCGGCCACACGGGGCTGCTCGTCGCGCTTATTGGTTTCCCCGGCAACGATTGAGGCAAGTACCTGAACCTGCGTTTGTGTCATACCCAGCGCTTTAGCTTTGGCCTGACGGTCGGGCGTCCAGAACTTCTTGTATTCATTACCCATACGTTCTAAAAACGCTTCGGGCTTAATGGTCCAGAAAAACTCGTAGGTATTGGGCAGAAATAGACAAACAATCGTGGTGGTGTCGAAACCGAATTTCTGACAAGTGGCCGGGTCATTGAGGAGTTTACCAAGGGCATCGGACCCAAATTCGAACTTACTGCCAAGCCGTTGAATGAGGTCACTTTTCTGCCTCATGCTGTTAAAGGTAACGGGCATGGCATCCTGGCTGCCGTTTCGCAGTTTAACTAATGCCTCGCGATTACCCATTCGAGGTTTGATCTCATACCGGCCTTCTTTCACCAATTCCGGGTACTTCATCAGTTTCGCCAGAAATCGAAACGACGTTTCGTCATTAATGACTTTGTGCGTCTGGAGCGTATCCATAACCGACTCAAACGTGGAGCCTTTAGGAATGAGCAACGCAAAAGTTTTGTCATCGTCCTGAACCAGCAAATTCGGACTTCTGAATACTTGCCAGAAATAGAACGTGAAAGTCGTTAGCAGGATGGAAACGGTGAGGAAGATGGCAATTTTTAAATTTTGAGACATGATAAACTATAAATTTTATTAACTGCATTTGGATTGGGAGGGCCTATCAACGGCGAATGACGAGGAAAATAATTAATCAGGCATCCTTCATCCTCCATAATTCGTTGCGCAAATTTACGCCAAAACTGTACGAATCACCTACCGAACATGAAGTACGTATTACCACTTTTGTGTTGTGTGTCTCTATTATTTTCATGCCGCACAAGCGTTGAAAGTCCCCGCGCCATGAACCCGGCCTCAGCAATGCGTCAAAAAGCCATTGATGAAATTCGCGAAGCTGACCAGAAATTCAGCATTTTATCTGAAAAACAGGGCATGGCTAAAGCCTTTACGACCTATGCCGCC
This sequence comes from uncultured Spirosoma sp., assembly GCA_964244155.1. Taxonomy (GTDB): domain Bacteria; phylum Bacteroidota; class Bacteroidia; order Cytophagales; family Spirosomataceae; genus Spirosoma. Next base: position 7,068 of record CAXTJJ010000268.1, on the reverse strand, counting down.
GACGATGTTATTAAACTAAACGATGGCGCTGCCCCTACCGTTGGTTTCGATTCGCTCCGGGCGCAAATGAGTCGCCTGCCCGCCAATGGCTCCGTGTTGACCTGGCAAGTGCTCAAGGCCGATGCGGCTCAATCGGGTGAGCTAGGCTACACGTTTGGTCAGTGGATGTTGAGCAAAAAAGATAATTCGGTGAAGCGAACCGTTAGCTATGGCGTATATATGACGGTTTGGAAACGTCAGCGTAATGGACAGTGGCGCTTTGTGCTCGACGGCGGCAACTCTACGCCGGAACCGAAATAGAAAGGGTTTCAGACACGATTACAGCCGGGCCGACGCTCGGATTAACAGGATTTGGATTGAGAATAAATCCAGTCTAAAAATATCTTGCTTTCTCCCGTTGTCGCTTGGCTTTGCCGAGTGACGGTTATTCAAAGGGCGTCTCGCCCGTATTCGGACTGTCGAGTAGTTCAAGCTACGGGCGAGACGCCCTTTGAATAACCGTCACTCGCTAAAAGCGAGCGACAACGGGGAAAATAAATCCTGTCTAAAAATATATTGCCCTCTCTTCTCCCGTTGTCACTCTGCAAAGCCAAGCGACAACGGAGTTTTTTTGACAGGATTACCCCAATATGCTCAACGCCTGGATTGACAGGACTTTGATTGAAAATAAAACCTCCGTTGTCGCTTGGCTCTGCCGAGTGACGGTTATTCAAAGGGCGTCCCGCCCGTAGATTGAGTCACTCGATAGTCCTAGTACGGGCGGGACGCCCTTTGAATAACCGTCACTTGGCAGAGCCAAGCGACAACGGAGAAATCTCGTAATCCTGTATAAAATATAAATTTGCCTTTTCTGCATTCAAAGAAATCGTATAGCACTCTCACAAATGAATCGTAAATTTGAGCGAACCAAATCCAGTTATTTTGGACGTTCGCTTACTGTTTACACGCCGGGCTTCGCGCGGCCCCTCCCTCTACACGGTATCGTTCTGGCTACTTTGCGTTAGTAACTTCCTGTTCTCGGCCAGTTTCCAGATGATGATTCCCGAACTGCCTGCCTACCTCACAAAGCTGGGTGGTCGAGAATACATCGGATTCATTATTGCACTCTTCACGTTAACGGCGGGTGTTTCCCGGCCTTTCAGCGGTAAAATTACCGATACCGTTGGCCGGGTGCCGGTCATGGCTTTTGGGTCAATTGTGTGTTTTATCTGTGGATTTCTGTATCCCTATCTGCTTACCGTTGGCGGTTTTCTAACGCTCCGCCTTATTCATGGGTTTTCGACCGGCACTAAGCCTACGGCTACATCGGCCTATGTTGCTGATATAGTACCTTCCACCCGCCGGGGCGAAGCAATGGGTACGCTGGGGCTATTTACCGCCATGGGTATGTCGCTTGGGCCAGCTATCGGGAGCTGGCTTGCGCATGATTTTTCCATGAACGTCATGTTCTGGACATCCTCGGCCTTTGCGCTATTGTCGATCGGTATTTTGTTGCAAATGCCTGAGACACTGGCCAAGCCGCAACCCTTTCGATTTAGTTTGCTGCGCCTGAAAAAAGCTGAAGTGTTTGATAAGCAAGCCCTGCCACCTTTCATTGTGTTGCTGTTACAATCGTTCTCGTCGGGGGTGATTTTAACCGTGATCGCTGAACTGAGCACACCCTTGGGCATTACGAATAACGGGTTGTTTTTTACGGTATACACAGTGGCCTCGCTGGTGGTTCGATTAATCTTTAGCCGAACATCCGATCGGTACGGACGGGTGCCTGTCCTGTTGATCTCAACAATCGTACTGGCCATATCAATGGGGATGCTGATCCTGACCGACTCCCAGACCTGGTTCTGGACAGCGGCCGTTTTTTATGGCATGTCGTGGGGGATGAACTCGCCGACGGTCACGGCCTGGACGGCCGACCTGAGTGACGAAAAAACGCGGGGCCGGGCTATGGCGACCATGTATATTGCCCTCGAAGCGGGCATTGGTTTAGGGGCGTTGGCCTCCGGCTGGCTACATAATCACATTGCTGGTGAAGCGGGTATTGACACCGCATTTGCGGTATCAGGTGTGCTAGCGCTAGTGGCAGTGGCTTACCTGGGCTGGTTCTGGAGAAATTCTAAACAGGCGTTTCGCAAGAAGATGAATGAGGCAGATGAGGTAACCCTACTTGACGGCGAACCCTGATGGATGATCTGGAACCCAAAATTCGCCCCCTGGTTGTCGCCCTGAACGATACCGGGTTAGTGCGAACCTTTTCGAGTTGCGAAGGGCATTTTTCGCCTGAGGAGCAAACGCTTGTCGACAGGAATCAGGCAGAAGTTCGATTCGTACCGGCAGAGGGTGTTTCGGTAGAAGAGGTCGAAGCCTTATTGACATATCTGCTGACCCGGTTCAAGGCCCGGCATGGACTGATTCCGGTGAAAGTGACGGCTTATAAACTATATACACCTATAGACGAGGAAGCGGTTGAAGAAACCTTCGTACTCGAACTCAGACCGTTCAATCGCTTCGACGCCCCCGACCGCAAGCGGGCCGATGTGGATCGGGCTGTAGAGCAAGTGGCTGGATTAATGTAGCGCGGACAGGATGTCCGCCTAACCGAAAATTGAAAAAATAGTACGGCCAGGCGGACATCCTGTCCGCGCTACATTATAAAATAAACTGACTTAAATCCCGGTTCTTCACCAAACCGTTTAGTTTTTCGCTGACGAGTTCTTTGGTCACAACGACATGGGCATTCGCGCTAATGACATCGGGTATGTCGAACATGAAGTCATTCATAAGGTGGCTCAATACGGTTTGCAACCGTCGTGCACCAATATTTTCGACATCGCCATTCACCTCAAACGCGATCCTGGCCAACTCGCGAAGTGCATCATCATCAAACGTCAAACCAACGTTTTCAGCCTGTAACATGGCTTCGTATTGCTTCGTCAGGGCGTTTCTTGGTTCTTTCAGAATCTGGTAGAAATTTTCTTCCGATAGACTTTGCAATTCAACCCGAATCGGGAAACGCCCCTGCAATTCAGGAATCAAGTCGCTGGGTTTGGCCACATGGAAAGCACCAGCCGCAATGAACAGAATGTGGTCGGTGTGAATGACGCCGTACTTGGTATTCACGGCACTGCCTTCTACAATAGGAAGCAAATCCCGCTGTACACCTTCACGACTTACATCCGGGCCGCCACCGCCGTTACCCGAACGGGCCGAGGCTACTTTATCGATCTCGTCAATAAAAATAATCCCTGCGTCTTCGGCTTTTCGAATGGCTTCTTCCTTCACCTCATCCATATCAATCAGCTTGGCGGCTTCTTCTTCCAGCAGAATTTTTCGCGCTTCGGCAATGCTCACCTTGCGTTTTTTGCCCCGCTTGGGCATCATGCCGCCAATCATCTCCTGAATATTCATCATGGAGAGATCATCTACCGCTCCGCCCATAATGCCGATATTGGGCGTTTGGTTTTGCTGAATGTCGATCTCGATTTTACGGTCGTCCATTTCACCGGAGCGTATTTTCTCCCGGAAGCGTTCGCGGGTGCGTTCGTTCAGTTCGGCGTCGGAATCTTTTTTCTCATTTTCAAAACCAAGCTGACCATTGGCGGGCTTAACGGGGGGAATCAAAATATCCAGAATCGCATCTTCAACCAGCTGATGGGCTTTGGCTTGCACAGCTTCTTTTTTGGCCGCCCGCACCATATTCACCGATTGCTCCACAAGGTCGCGTACCATACTTTCAACGTCGCGGCCAACATAACCAACTTCGGTAAATTTTGAGGCTTCAACTTTTATAAACGGCGCATCAGCAATTTTGGCCAAGCGCCGGGCAATTTCTGTTTTGCCCACGCCGGTTGCGCCGATCATCAGGATATTGTTGGGAGTAATTTCGCGCTGCATATCGGGAGCGCTGTTCATCCGGCGCCAGCGGTTACGCAAGGCAATGGCCACGTTACGCTTGGCGTCGTGCTGGCCGATAATGTACTGATCTAACTCGGCAACAATCTGCCGTGGTGTAAGGTCTTTGAGTGATTGGGTCATTGAAAAAACGGAGCAAGTTGGGCGCCCCTTGGTAAAGAAACACAGGAAATACGAAAATGGCTCAATGGGTATGAAAATCTAGTGTGGCCAGGGCAGTGCTTTGCTATTTCAACAACCGCTCCAAATCAATTCGCAGCGACAACTGACTGCTGCCCGCTGTAGGAACGGATGTGAACCGACCATAGGTCAGTTGAAAGCCTTTGGCCTGCACTGAGACTCCGAATGAAATGCCCGCAGCACCACCGCCTGTGGTTAGCGTACCTTCGGCCCGTTTCTGGTGATTATAGCCAACAAGTAAATTAACGTTTCGGCTGATGAGTAATTCGGCACCAATGCTCAGGTGTCGGGCGACTTTCTCGGTTACACTGGTTGTGGGCGGGATGGGATTACCACTCAGATCGTAGCGAATATTAAGATTCGGGTCGTTATAGCTAATGTCGAACCGTTGCAGATGGTGAGCCGTCACCGTCAGACGGATGGGGGCATGTTGTGGTTTCAGGGTTACACCTGCCTGTAAATCGAAAGGTAGATTGGCATCTGTGGGACCATAGTTCTTTATGAGATAGCCCACATTTTTAGCCACTAATCCGAAGGTCAGATTCCCGTTTGGATGCCGCCATACCCCACCCAAATCGGCCAGTATGCCAAAGGCCGAATACATCTCGATGGATGAGCCGACTGCTTTTAGAGTCGCTCCAAGCGTGAAATTACCTTCCGTCCGCGAATGCGTCAGGCTCAGCGCGTAGTCATTGGCCGAAAACGTGCCCAGTGTGTTTCCGGCGGGGTCGGTCATGGTAAACTGGCCGTAACTTAAATACTGTAGACCGATGGCCCAGCCCGTGTGCCGGTCTTCATTGTCGGATTTTACAGGCAATCCATATTGAACAGTAATGTATTTAGCTACTGCCAGATAGGGCATCAGGCTGATGGATAACAGGTTAGGAGCAACGGAGTCAGCAAGAGCAGGGTTGTTCAGGTGATAGGCTCCATCAGGGCTGGTGGCCGTGGCAAGCTGCCCGCCCAGAGCCGCAACACGCGCGTGAGTGGGCAAATCCAGAAATGAAAAGATGCGCTGACCACCCAGTGGCTGCGCAACCGTCAGAACCGGCCATAGCAAAACAAAAAGAAACGAAATGTAATGGGTTTTCAAACGGGAGTTGGTCGCAGTTTTTTTACAAAGAAAACCAATTTTCATCCCCCGGTTGCTTAATTCCCGACTTTCAGCCGAAAACGAATAGAATGCTACCTCAATTCACTATTCTAAAGCGTTCCCAAACAAATAAATTTTGGGGCTGAGTGAATGAAAGCAGGGATGCAAAATGGGGGAGCTTATTTCTGTCCAGGAGTGCGGATGTCGTTTGATACGACAATTATGTTTAATAAATAATGGGTATAAAAGAAGGAGTCAACCTTGGTATCAGTAAGATGAATTAACTTTGTCTGTACTTGTTTACTTATGACCAACCACATGCCTACTACAACCCTTTCAGAGTCTACTGAGACTGTTCTTCAAAAACTGTCAAAAGCCGATGTTTTGGCTCAAAAAAATACCGAAGCCGAACTAGGTGGCGGTCAGAAACGCATTGATGCTCAACATAAAAAGGGCAAATTAACGGCCCGTGAGCGGATCGCTTTGTTGATGGACGAAGGCTCTTTTGAAGAAATCGGCAAGTTCGTAATGCACCGTACCCGCGATTTCGGGATGGACAAGGAGCACTACCTTGGCGATGGTGTTGTAACGGGATATGGTACCGTAAATGGACGGTTGACCTACGTGTTTGCACAGGATTTTACAGTATTTGGGGGCGCTCTATCGGAAACCCACGCCGAAAAAATCTGTAAGTTGATGGACCTCGCTCTGCAAAATGGAGCTCCCTTGATCGGGCTTAATGATTCGGGGGGTGCCCGGATTCAGGAGGGGGTTCTGTCATTGGCAGGCTATGCCGATATTTTTTACCGTAACACACGGGCATCGGGCGTTATTCCGCAGCTTTCAGCTATCATGGGTCCCTGCGCAGGTGGTGCCGTTTACAGCCCGGCTATCACCGACTTGATTTTTATGGTCGAGCATACGAGCTATATGTTTGTGACGGGTCCAAACGTAGTAAAGACCGTCACGCACGAAAACGTAACGGCTGAAGAACTGGGTGGAGCCAGTACACACAGCTCCAAGTCGGGGGTGACGCACTTTTCCTGCGAGAACGAACTGGCCTGTATCCAAAGCCTTAAGCAGGTATTGAGTTATATTCCGCAAAACTGCGAAGATGAGCCACCGATGCTTGCCTATGAGCCAGCCGACGAGTCGAGACCGGGCCTTAATACGATTATACCAGGCAACCCCAATCAGCCTTACGATATGCGGGAGGTGATTGACGAACTGGTTGACGCAGGTAGCTTTATGGAGGTTCACCGGAATTTCGCTGAGAATATCGTAGTAGGTTTCGCTCGTATTGGCGGACGGAGCATCGGGGTAGTAGGCAATCAGCCTGCTGTGCTGGCCGGTGTGCTCGATATTCACGCCAGTACCAAAGCTGCCCGGTTTGTTCGGTTCTGCGATTGTTTCAACGTGCCCTTATTAGTACTCGAAGACGTGCCCGGTTTCCTGCCCGGCACCGATCAGGAGTGGAACGGCATCATTACCAATGGGGCTAAATTGCTGTTTGCTTTTTGCGAAGCCACTGTGCCCCGCGTAACGGTTATCACGCGCAAAGCCTACGGTGGTGCCTATGATGTCATGAACTCGAAACACATTGGTGCCGATATGAACTACGCCTGGCCATCGGCAGAAATTGCCGTAATGGGTGCTAGTGGAGCCGCCGAGATCATCTTCAAACGCGAAATTGCCGAAGCCGAAGATCCGCAGGCGAAGTTGCAGGAGAAAGTACTGGAGTATACCGAGAAGTTCGCCAATCCGTACCGGGCGGCAAACCGTGGTTATATCGACGAGGTCATCATGCCCGATCAAACCCGCCAGAAGCTCATCCGTGCGTTCAAAATGCTGGAAAATAAAGTAGCTACGCTACCTAGGAAAAAGCA
>CAXTJJ010000267.1:0-8528 GCA_964244155.1 uncultured Spirosoma sp. | reverse complement strand
AACAGCCCCGCTCCTACCTGGCAGCTCAGGCATTTTTTAACGGAACAAAATTCATTATAGAGTTCAATAGCCGCCTGCGAATCGAACGCCGTGCGGATGCCCAGTCCGAGGGTATCCCAGGTGTCGGTCAGGCGGTTTTTTTCTGGGGGAAGCTGTTCAAGCAAAGCGATGGCCCGATCAATATAAGCGGGTTGTCCGCGATGGTGGGCATAGGCTGCCAGCAAAGGCACAACCGTGTTTATAACAATATTCTCGGCAGAATTCTGGCCCAAGGCTGGGGCGGCTTTTTCGGTCTGTTTCCCAAATCGATAATGCGACTGCCAGTAGTCTGATGGTTGAACCTGTAAGGATTTTAGTAATCGTTCGACATCCGTAGTGCCCACAAAGAGCGAGAACAAACTGGCATGTTGCGTTAGTAAACGAGCCAGTTGAGCCAATCGGAGCGTTGGAAAATTGGCTGGTCGTAAGCGTCCCCATTTCCATTCGTGAGCCATCAACTGTTTATCGGTAAGCGAGTATTTAGCCGACAGGAAGCGATATTCCCGTTGTAGGGCCGATACATACTCATCAGGCGCATCAATGGCTAATAAACCTGCGGTCCCAAATAACATCGCTTCGGCTTGCAACAGCACATCCCTGTGCTTCAGAATCGCCTTCAATGGCACCGCCCGACTAAGCTGAGCCATTGGGTCTGTATTGATTTTGAATCCCATGTTTGCCGCCAATACCCGATAGGCGACTTCTTCCCAATCGCCGTTGGTTTGTCTGGCTATTTCCTGAACATAGGCGGCTTTACGTTCCAGCCGTTGCATCATGGCCTTGTCCAGCATGGAGGTCAGCCGCAGGGGCGATACAGCCTTGAATTGACCGGCGCATGGAATAGCATCCGACGAATTGGCAAGTTCCTGGTACCGATCCAGTAAGGCTGGATCGGCAAGCGGGCCCAGTTCCAGTGTGGGCAGTAGCATTCCATCGGGTCGATCTACACGCTTGCCATTTGCAGCGCGGTCGTCCTGCCAGACAACATGCAGAATTACATTGTCATAGGCTCGGTCATGCTGGTGATTATGCGCGAGCCAATCTGAAGTGCGTGTATGCATTTCCACCGTGCCTACCCATTCTACCTCGTCGATCAATAAGCGGGCATTGGTAAAATCTGGCCCGGCGTCATGATTCCGAAAACCCGTGTGGAGAACCTGCACAAGGTGACCGTCGGTAGTGATCAGATTATCCTTCGAAAAATACTGATACTGCCATATGAAATATAGAAAGGCTTCAGGCACGGGAAGATAGCAGATAGTGTAGCACTCAGAATGCGCTTTAAATATAAACACAATCAGATAAAGTGATACTTAACACTTGCTATTTTGCACTAATGATCAGCGGAGTCTGCTAACAATCAACTCAGTTTAGCCAGATATTGCGCCATCTCCTGTTGTAGCGTTCTTGCTTCCTCTCTAGCCTTGTTGGCAAAATCCGTTCCATCCGATGCGTACAGAATACTTCTCGACGCATTGACAAGCAGCCCCCCCGCTTTTGTCAAGCCTAACCGCGACACATCGGCCAGATTACCTCCCTGCGCTCCTACACCCGGCACGAGCAGGAAATTGTCGGGGGCCAGTTCCCGGATTCGTTGCAGTTCACTGGTCTGGGTGGCCCCTACCACAAACATTAGTCGATCGGAGCCAGCCCAGGTTTGAGCCGTCTGGATAACCGTTTCAAATAAGGCCTGATTCCCAAAGGGACCACCGTGTAATTGTTGCCGCTGAAAATCGGCACTGCCCGGGTTTGACGTTAGTGCCAGTAGAATAACCCATTTGCCATTATAGGCCAAAAAAGGCAGTACAGAATCCCGCCCCATGTAAGGAGCCACCGTAACCGAATCGAAAGCGAGACCGGCAGCCGAAGGGTCGAAAAATGTGCGGGCATACAGATCAGACGTATTGCCGATATCCCCCCGCTTTGCATCGGCAATGGAAAAGCAATTTTTGGGAATGTATTCCAGTGTTTTTTGCAGACTTTCCCAACCACGTGGCCCCTGCGCTTCATAAAAAGCAATATTAGGTTTATAAGACACAGCAAACTCTACAGTTGCATCAATGATCGCTTTATTGAATGTAAAAACCGGATCAGCTTCGGTTAATAAATGCCGGGGGAGTTTACGGGGGTCCGTATCTAATCCAACACACAAATAGGATTGCTTCTGGAAAATTTGCTCACTTAATTCCGAATATGTCATGCTCGACCGCGAGGTTCTACGCTAAATGATTATTTCCAAAAGTACAACTTGTGGTGCCAGTTTCATAAATTTGTCTAGCAAGAGTAATTACGTTTACGCAACAACCCTCCATTATGCAAGTTCGGCAAACAGCCATTGAAGGCCTGATTGAATTAATTCCACGCGTTTTTGAAGACGAGCGTGGTCATTTCTTCGAAACCTACAACAAGCCCCTTTTCGTATCGCTGGGCTTACCCATGGATTTCGTTCAGGACAATCAGTCGTTTTCCGTAAAGGGTGTTCTGCGCGGCTTGCACCTGCAGAACGAACCCTTCGCTCAGGGCAAATTGGTGCGGGTAATTAGCGGACAAGTATTGGACGTAGCCGTTGATTTGCGTCCCGACTCGCCCACCTTCGGACAATACGAAACATTTTTGCTGGATGCCAAACTGGCCAATATGGCCTACATTCCAGAGGGCTTCGCGCATGGCTTCGTCGCCCTGGAAGACAGTATTTTTTGCTACAAATGCACCAATGTGTATAACAAAGGGGCTGAATCGGGCATTATCTGGAACGACCCCGACCTGAACATCGACTGGGGTATCACGAACCCTATTGTTTCTGAGAAAGATCAGGAATTAAAATTCCTGCGCGACATTTTTCCGCAGGCAGTTGTCTAGTATTCAATGATGTTGTTTAAAAAAACGTCAATACATGAAATAGGTCTTTATCGCTAAGCCATGCATGGCTTAGCGATAAAGACCTATTTCTCATACATTTCTTCCAATACCTTCCGGCCAACTTTCCTGGCCGATAGCGGATTCTGCCCGGTTACCAGCCGCTCATCGACTTCAATGTAGGGAAGAAAGGGAATCAGGCTCTTACTGTATAGGGCTTGTTTCTGTCGGAGGGCATCTTCCAGTAAAAACGGCACCTCTTCATCAAGCCGAACAAGTTTTTCTTCCATATTGGAAAAACCTGTTACCTGTCGATTGTCGATCAGCAACGAGCCATCAGACAAGGTCACGTTGAGCAGCGCGCTGACACCGTGGCAAACGGCCGCCACCATCCCGCCTTTTTCATAGATCTGCCGGGTCAGACTCTGCACAGTTGGATCGTTTGGAAAATCCCACATAGTGCCATGACCGCCGGTAAAATAAATAATCTGGTAATTGCTCGGGTTCACATCCGCCAGACGAAGTGAGTTATCCAGCTTAGCCCGAAAGGTAGGGTCATGATACCATTTCTCGTTAATGGTGTCACGCCGATCTATGCTCTTCTCATCAATGGGCACCGGGCCACCACTGGGGCTGGCAATATCGTATGGTAAGTTACGGCCCGCCAACTCATCGTAGAAGTGGGTGGCTTCACTCAGCCACAAGCCCGTTTTATGAGATTTGGTTGGATAGTCTGTGTGATTGGTGCAGACAATGAGTGCGCGATAGATAGGATCCATGAGCCGGAGTGACGTTCGGACTTTGAAGTTCGATGTTTACCGTCAAACTTCAAACTTCACCTGTTAAACTATATACTTCATACTATATTTAGTGCAATTACCAACCTCATGTTTATGTTTTTAAACAACCACATACACCGCCATTTTACCTATGAAATAGTTCGTTTATTAAACGGTAAACGAAAAAAAATTTGCTAAAACATATAATTAACTTGTTGAATCAATTGTGGTATTATTATATTTGTTAATAAACCGTATTCGTACTAATCACCATGAAAATTGTAACGTATGATTCTTTACAAGCTGAACATGCCTGGATGATTGTATCCGACCAACTTCAGCAACGTAATAACATGCTGGCCAAAAGTATTTCACACATGGAGCGCAATCAGAGCGAGTTACCCATGGCCAGCCGATTAATTATATTGCGTTATCACCTCAAAATGAGTTTGCGTCAACTCACGCACGAAGCACGACAGCAAAAGCAGAAGATTGAGCGTACAAACCAATTAGCCGAACAGTGGATGCATGTACATCAGTTGTTTTTCCTGTTACGGCAAATTGATAATGAGCTCGGTCGGGCTACTACTGAAAACGATATACTTCGCTCCTGGCTGGGATCGCACGAAGGCCGCGTTTATCGCTCAGCCCTCGTGCATTTGAACTAGTAGGTTAGCAAGGGGCTACAGCCGATGCTTGAGAACTCCGTCTGGCAATCAACAGTGTCCAATTCAGTAGGCTCGCTGCTTCCAGGGTGGAGAGATAGCCATGATATTGCTGAACATGGCGGTAAAGGCAAATCCGTAGAATTAAATGTAATACCACTCTCGTTTACTTAATAAGCTGCTTTAACGCTACATCCGATAAACTTCCCGATTGGATCAGCAAACGGTAACGAAACGTGACCGATTGACCCGCCGGCAACGTGTAGTTCATGGCAGGCGCTTTGCCATTGCTGAATACAGATGGCGCTAGTGGATTGGCCGCAAACAGGCCATATCCTCTGGCATGCCAATAGGTTGGGTAACCAACATTTTTAGGATTATCCATCAACACTATTGATACGGGTTCATTTCCGACAGTGCCGGTTAATTTGGTCCATGGAGCACGGGTGCCCCAAACTGCGTCACCTTCAACACCCTCGCTTGTGTGGTAAAGCCCGGTTATACCTGCGTTATCCAGGGTAGGCACCTTAGTAGCCACCCCCTGCGCATCGGTAAATACCTCGGGCTTCGTTGATGGATGTTCGAGCTGACGGGCAAGGCGCAACGCAATCATTCCTTCCTTGTTATCTTTAAAAACGACGTCTTTATCCAGCGCCTTCAACGTGGTGATCCGATCAATGACTCGTTTGTCAGCACCCGCTCCAAACACATAGGTCGTCGTTTCCTGAAGCATAGGCTTGCTATCTTTATCGAGCCAATCGGCAGTAACGGCCAGTTCAGCTTGCCCTTTACCACTTTTCATGGACTTTACCCCCGTGTGAACAATCGTACCAAATGGGCCCTTGTGTTCCGGTCCAATTTCGATGGAGTTATTCCAGAAATCATGGCCGTTTACATCGCCGTAGTTGAACCACATACCCACATGGTGCGGGTGGTCGATGCGCTCACCCGGACGCGGATCAAGCGGCCAGCCGCGCGTTATGAAGTTTCCGCCTGCCGTCAGGATAGGATATAAAACCGGTTTTTTCAGAACGGTCGGTCCGGGATAGATATAAGCTGTGAAGGGTTTCCCGTCTACCGTAACCGTAACTTGCTTTTGGGCTTCGTTATGTGTAAGCTGGATTTGGTTCGACTGGCCCTGGCTAGTCAGGAATGAGCCTACCAATAAACAGGAAAGGAGAAAATAGCGCATTGGATTGTTGGTTAATCAATAGTATAAGCTTCGTTTTCAGGAAAGGCAGCCAAACAAATCGCCCCGACCTAAAAAAGCCGGGGCGACCAAAATGCTACTGAATCAAGCCCGATAAAACCTGACTTATTAGTTACCGAGCAGAATTTTATTCGTCACATCCTGATCAATTGTAATGTAGCCGGGATAATTAACCTGCTTTCCCAGCAAATCGAGCGTTGGCTTGATTCGAATCGTTAGTTTGGATGGCTGTGTTCCTGATGCGCCTGATAGGTTCTGGACCAGTTGTGTAAAGGCATCGCGCGTTTTGCTATCGGTTAATAGTTGGTAAGCGTTCGTATTTAACCGAACCGGAACGCGCGTGCGTCCGCCACCGGGCTGCACTTCAATACGCTGATTCAGGAAGCCATTAAATAGCTCCTGTCCGGCTAACAGAATCCGGTATTCCAACTGATTGATACCCGCCAGCTTGTTGGTTGGATTGGTAATGTCAATATTAATGCGGGCATCCAGGGGCACGTTCCGGGTCAGCAAACCCGTGGCCAGGCGAGGATATCGAGCGGGGTTGATATCCTCCAGCTTCCGCAGTTGCCGAACATCGATCCCCGCCAGATAGATACTATCGGCCGATGCGATGGTGTAGCGGCAATCGCCCAGTGTTTTGGCCTGAGAAATTTGTTTATTAACACTACATTGGCTGAACAGCAACGGTAGAGCCACAAGTAGTACTGCAAGGCTTTTTTTCATGTTTGACGTGTAATTCATTTTCCTATAAACGTTCGACAGGGCAGAAAGGGTTTGGTTTAATCCCGTTTAATAAAGACCATCTGCACCCGGTCAGCTTTCGCTACCTTTTTTCGAAAATCGACCCAATCGGCATAGGCTGCCGCCGGAAACCGGCCTCCATGCATACTTATCTGACGAACATAGGTGATATGGTCACCGTCGTCGGTCAATTGCGCTTTATATTGACCAAATTTCGATTCCAACGTGACAGGCTCTACCTTGTATTCCGGCATATACCCCTTCGGAATTTGGTACATAATTGTATCGCTATCCTCAAAATCATAGTTCGCGCCCAACTCTACAGCAGTTCGGCGTGGTTGCAGTAAGGGTGTTGTAGTCGATAGAGCGGATAGTAGGTTGAGGGGCAAAAATAGCCTTGTTCCGCTGGATGTAGCCCAATGACGCACCGTTAATTCCAACGTTTCGGTGATAGCGGGCAGAGGTCCGGTCTGTTCCTGGAAGGCAAACGTATTCAGTTCAAAAGCAGGAATATGAATGCGTTTAAGCAACCAGCTTCGCTGATCATCGCGGTTTAGTCGATGAATCATACTGGCATAATCATCCTGCTGAAGACCTGTATACTGTGTTCGAACATCAGCGGTTGCATCACCCTGCTCGTTAAGCCTTACTGTGATGGATCGTTGCTGGCGGTTGTCTGCCGACCGATAAGCGGGCGTTTTTATTAATCGCCCTCCATCAGGTAAAATAAGCAGGACATGCCGGTTACCGGTAAAATCGCCAACATAGCCCGCCGGATCATGCCCACTTGTGCATTCCAGAAAGAGCGTGTCGCGCCCATTGGGTACGCACAGAATGACGTGATTAAACTGAAAGCTTGGGAAATCAACCAGCAGATCAGGCTCGTTGTCGCCCGCCCGCACCAGTGCCGGATAGGCCGTCACACCAATGGCTTTCAGCATAGCTTTGGCATAATTTGTCAGGGCTTTACAATCGCCATATTTGCTGGCTTCAACCTTATCGGCTTCAATCGTTTGCCAGCCACCAATACCCAGTTGAACGCTGATGTAGCGCGTATGATCCTGCAAGTAGGCATACACTTTTTGTACTTTCCCGAGCGTAGTTATTTCGTTTTTTGTTAAGTTCAATAGCCGCTGCCGTAAGTCGTCGGGAATACGGTCGCGACCATCATTCAGACTGTGGTAAAAGCGGCCTACATCGTTCCAGCTCGTTATTTGCCCTTTGTAATTCTGCACGTAGAAAGCGGCAGGAGCCGTGTATACTACGGGTAGCTGCTCTTGAGCGGGGGGCGACAGCGGCTCAAATTCCAGCGCGGGCTGGTTACTTATTTTCCAGCTATAGGTTTTCCCGCCATCCGGCAACGCGCCTGACACGCCCGGCATGGGCAGGTTCATTTCTTTATAGCGTAATGCCAGGCCAGACGGCATATTTACGGTATATGAAGCCTGCTCTACAGCCAGATGTTCCTCATTCTGCGGCACCCAGGTTGGATAAAACATCAGATTTCGCTCCGTAGTCTCCACCAGAAATTCGACCGTATAAGGATAGGTGGGCTGTTTCGGAAAAGACGCCGTTTTAATTCGCTGATCGTCGAAGAGATTGTAGTCACTATAGGTGCTGGAGTCGTCAATATCCGCTTTCTTCAGCTTCTTGATTAGCTTACCCGCGGTATCGTAGAGCGCGCCCTCCAGGTTGGTCACTCTGGAGAGTTTATCGTACCCAACTACCTTTTTGGCCTGATCATCACCCTGCTCATCCAGCACCGTTACAACGGTATGTATGCGCAGGTCAGCCTCTCCTACCGACTTTACAGTAAATGTGGTTTCATGCCTTCGAACAATAGCATGTGCATTTTCTTTCAACGTGGACGCCAGCACGCCAGCCTGATATTCAGACTGCGCCTGAACGCCTTGATTCGTTACCAGAATCAGAAAAAGAAGTTGTTTCATCATGGGCTTATTTCTTTTCCGCCACAGCGCCCCGCTTTAGCACTACCTGCTCGGCATGTTTAGCCACAATTCGACTGAACAACTCCCGCAAAGGGCCATACTCACCAGCAAAATAGAGTGTTTTGCGCAGTGAAATCCGGCTGACAACCTGAAGCTGGTTGGTATTGGTTACGGCTATTTGGTACAGGAACCGTCCGCCATTTTCCGGTAAAACCATTGATACGGGTTTGGGCATTTCTTCTACCTGAAAGCCTTCGGGTAAGGTATAGGTGGCCGTGAAAGTCTC
>CAXTJJ010000266.1:0-8531 GCA_964244155.1 uncultured Spirosoma sp. | reverse complement strand
GTCAGTGGATGGGCTGGAAGCAACCGTCAATCCCGAAACCTATCGCCAGCAAGTTGATGAAAAGCGTACGGAAAAAGACCAGTTTTTACGAACAAATACCGAGTCGCCAATTCCCGACAAAACTGCCTTTAAAGGGCTTAGCTACTTTTCGCCCGGTCCTGCTTACCGCGTTGTGGCCCGGCTGGAGCCCTTTGCTGATAAAACCCAGAAACTGGTTGTTAGTATGAGCGATGGTAGCGAAGAAGTGTACGAAAAATTTGCCCATGCCGTGTTTAGCCTGAACGGCGAAGCCTGTAGACTGCTGATTGTGAAACTTGAGAACACCTACTCGATTCTCTTTCGCGATGGTACATCCGGGAAAGAGACCTATGGTGGCGGTCGGTATATTGAAATCGACCCACGGCAATTATCAGATAATCATGCTATTATCGACTTTAACACAGCCTACAATCCTTATTGCGCCTACAATCCGACCTATGCCTGCCCATTGCCCCCTCCCGAAAATAAACTCTCGATTATGGTGAAGGCTGGGGAAAAATACATAGCTCACTAGTAAAAAATCGTAGGCTTTGCGTCGCTTTTTAAAGTCAATTCACTTATTGAGTCATTAGCCAATCAACCAATTGGCTAACTTTGTTCTAATTATCCGCTTTGCCGCCGTATGGAAGTTTCCTATAAATGGTTACAAGAGTTCATTGAATTGCCCGAGTCACCCGAAGAAGTTGGTAAATTATTGACAGCAACGGGGCTGGAAGTTGAAGGAATCGAAAAAATCGACGCCGTGCCCGGTGGACTGGAGGGCGTTGTTATTGGGCAGGTGTTAACCTGTACTAAACATCCTGATGCCGACAAATTAAGTCTGACCACGGTGGATGTTGGAGCCGATCAACCACTTCCCATTGTTTGTGGTGCCCCGAACGTAGCCGCTGGACAAAAAGTGGTGGTTGCTCTGGTTGGTGCCACGCTGTATCCTGCATCCGGAGAACCTTTTCAGATCAAAAAAGCCAAAATTCGCGGGGCAGCCTCCGAAGGGATGATCTGCGCTGAGGACGAAATTGGGCTGGGCACATCGCATGCAGGTATTATAGTGCTCGACCCGACCGGCCCGGCGGCCCGGCTACCCAACGGTACACCGGCTGCCCGCTATTTTAAGCTCGAATCCGATTATCAGATTGCAATTGGTCTGACACCCAACCGCATTGATGCAGCATCGCATTATGGTACAGCCCGCGACTTGAAAGCCCTTCTGAACCGGCCTCTTACGCTACCCTCAGTCGATGCGTTTGTGATAGGCAATACAGATTTAACGCTCGATGTTCGGGTTGATGATACAACTGCCTGCCCCCGTTATGCCGGTGTTACCTTAAGCGGTTTGACGGTAGGCGAATCGCCAGCCTGGTTAAAACAGCGTTTGGTGAGCATTGGACTAAATCCGATCAATAACATTGTGGACGTGACGAATTTCGTTTGTCACGATTTGGGTCAGCCGCTTCACGCATTCGACGCGGCTAAGATTGCCCAAAATAAGGTCATCGTAAAAGCCCTGCCCGAGGGTACGCCCTTTGTGACACTCGATGGTGTGGAGCGCAAACTTACGGCTACCGACCTAATGATTTGCGATGCCGAAAAACCAATGTGCATAGCGGGTGTGTTTGGCGGGCAGTACTCGGGCGTGTCGGCACAAACGACCAGCATCTTTCTGGAGTCGGCTTACTTCTCCCCTACTTTAGTTCGCAAAACGGCACAACATCACGGCCTGAAAACCGATGCCTCGTTCCGCTTCGAGCGGGGTGTCGACCCCAACATAACAATTTTTGCCCTGAAACGGGCCGCACTGCTCATCCAGGAAGTAGCCGGGGGAACGGTTAGTTCTGACATCACCGATCTCTACCCAAATCCAATCGGGCCCTTCCGGGTGCTGGTTCGCTACCGGAATATTGATCGGCTAATTGGTGTTAAAATTGATCATGTGGAGATCCACCGAATTCTGGAAGCGCTGGACATTCAGGCGGAACTGGTTCAGGAAGATAGCTTCCTGGCAGTTGTGCCTCCTTACCGGGTCGATGTGACCCGCGAGGCCGATGTAATCGAAGAAATTCTACGCATTTACGGATTGGATAACATCCCTCTATCGGCTAATCTTCAGGCCGATTCGCTGTCGGAGTTCCCCAAAACGGACCCGGATCAATGGCAGGGCCGGGTGGGCCAGTTGATGTCGGCCAATGGTTTCTACGAAATCCTGACGCTCTCGTTAACACGTCCGGCTTACAACGATGCCATCCGTTCGTCGCTGTCCGGCGATGATGTCAGCCTGCTTAATCCACTCAGCGACGAACTGTCGGTAATGCGGCAAACGCTCTTATTTTCGGCGCTCGAAACCCTGGTGTACAATATAAACCGGCGGCAGAGAGACCTGAAGCTGTTTGAGTTTGGAAAGGTCTATCATAAAGTAAAACTTGAAGATGGGGCCACCAACTATGTTGAACGAATGCGGTTGAGTCTGTCTATTATTGGCAATCAAAACGCTGAGAGCTGGCTTCAAAAAGGGCAGCCTTTGGCTTATCATGACCTGGCAACGGCTGTGCAGCGGGTGTTGAATTTGTTTCGGATTAAATCGTTCGACACTCAGCCTGCCGACCCAGTCCTTTTTCAGTATGGTCTGACATACATCGTCAATAAAAAACCACTGGTGAGTTTGGGTCTTGTTAACCCAAAACTGACGAAATTAGTCGATCTGAAACAGCCGGTGTTCTATGCGGACTTCGACTGGCAGGCACTGCTTAAACTGGCGACCGGCAAAATCCGTTATGAAGAAGTGGCCAGGTTTCCGGAAGTTCGGCGCGACCTGTCATTAGTGCTCGATAAGACGGTTACCTTTGAACAAATCAGTAAGCTGGCTCGTCAGACGGAGCGGAAATTATTACGGTCCATAAATGTGTTTGACGTGTACGAAGGTGAAAACCTGGGCGGTGGAAAAAAAGCCTATTCGGTCAGCTTTATGTTGCAGGATACGGCGCAAACCCTCACCGATGTAACAATTGATAAAACCATGCAACGGCTTATGACGGCTTTCGAGCAGGAGTTGGCCGCTGTGATTAGAAAATAATAGTTGAATGGTTAAGTTGTGGAGTGGTTGATTAATAAACCAGTTGACCACTCCACAACTTAACCAATTACTAGTCAAAAAACTGTGATTAGCGAACATCAAATTCTTGCGCTTGTAGAGCGATTTGAGCACAAGCTCAACTTGCTGACGAGGGCATATACCGATACGCAAAAGCAGGTCGAACAGCTGGAACTAGAAAATTCAGCGCTACAGGAAAGCCTGAGAAAAGAGCAGGAGACAGTAAGGCAACTTCGAAAAAAACCTGTTATTCCAGAAAAAATTACACCAAAGTCGAAAGATGTTGGTATAATTGTAAAAGACAATCTGTCTGAGACAGATACGAATGCTGAATTAAAACAACAACTCGACGAGTATATCCGGGAATTGGAACGGTGCATAGCTCATTTGAGTAGTTTGTCATAAACCCAAATTGGCTCCAGGGAATAGTCCCATATGAGCCGACTGCAGCGATGGAAGAATTGCCAATTCGCGTGAAAATAGCTGACCGATTCTACAAATTAGCTGTAGAGCCGGAATCAGAGGCTATTGTTCGCGAAGCCGCCAAGTTGATTCAGGATGAACTGAAGCAATATAGGGACAGAGGCCTCTCGGATACTCAGGAGGCCCTGGCAATGATAGCCTTCGACTGCCTGGTCACCAAGCTCAGAGGAGAACGACAGATGCAACGATTACAACAAATGGTGTTTGACAAAATAACTCAGTTAGACCAGGTCGTCACGCCGGTCATTACGACATAAACAACGGCGGGCTTCCACCCAACATACTCCGAGTTGACGTTCAGAGCACTCGTATTGCAGCAGGTTGATGGTTTATTTTTTCAACCCTAACGATATAGTCCGATGGACATTCCAGTTTGGTTAACGATTCTTGCCGCCCTTGCAGGGGGTGGTATTGGCATATTAATAGGTCGTCAGACAATGGCGGGCATTCGTGCAAAGCAAGAGAAAGAAGCAGAAGAGAAAGCAGCATCTATTTTGAAGAATGCTGAGTTACAGGCCGAAACGATTAAGAAAGATCGGATACTGGAAGCAAAAGAGAAGTATTTGAAACTGAAAACCGAATTTGAAGAGACAACGAATCAGAAGCGAAATATACTCCTCCAGAACGAAACGAAACTCAAGCAACGCGAACAACAGCTTGCTCAACAGGCCGATCAACAGCGCAATCGCGAAGGTGAACTGAACCAGCAGCGCAATGAACTTGGTCAGCAGAAAAATGCCCTGGCGCAACAGGTTGAAGCACTCAATAAGCGCCGGGAAGATGTCGATAAACGGCAACAGGAAGCTGATCGTATGCTAGCCGATCAGGTTGCGCAACTTGAAAAAATTGCCGGCCTCTCTGCCGATCAGGCACGTGAGCAACTGGTCGAGAATCTGAAAGCCGAAGCCGAAACGCGGGCATCTTCCTACATTAAAAACATCGTTGAAGAAGCTAAATTAACCGCGACAAAAGAGGCTAAAAAGGTTGTTATTGAAACCATTCAACGGACAGCGACCGAACACGCCATTGAAAACTGTGTATCGGTTTTCAATATCGAATCAGATGACGTAAAAGGTAAAGTCATTGGTCGCGAAGGCCGGAATATACGGGCTCTCGAAGCCGCTACCGGCGTCGAGATCATTGTCGATGATACGCCCGAAGCCATTATCATCTCTGGCTTCGACCCCGTTCGACGCGAAATTGCCCGCCTGTCGTTGCACCGACTCGTACAGGATGGCCGTATTCACCCCGCTCGTATTGAGGAAGTAGTTGCCAAAACCCGCAAAAATATTGAAGACGAAATTGTCGAAATTGGCGAACGGACAGTTATTGATCTGGGCATTCACGGCCTGCACCCCGAACTGATCAAGATGGTCGGGCGGATGCGCTTCCGCTCCAGCTATGGTCAGAATCTGCTTCAACACTCCCGCGAAGTCGCCAAACTTTGTGCTACCATGGCAGCCGAGCTGGGCCTGAACGCCAAGTTGGCGAAACGGGCCGGTTTACTTCACGACATTGGTAAAGTATGGCATGAAGAGGCCGAGCTGCCCCACGCCATTCTGGGCATGGAACTGGCGAAAAAATATAAGGAGAACCCCGAAGTTATCAACGCGATTGGTGCTCACCACGACGAGATCGAGATGACGAGCATGATTTCGCCAATCGTTCAGGTGTGCGATGCCGTTTCGGGCTCACGGCCGGGTGCACGTCGTGAAATGATGGAATCCTACATCAAGCGACTGAAAGAACTGGAAGAATTGGCGGGAAACTTTCCTGGTGTTCTAAAGTGCTACGCTATTCAGGCCGGGCGCGAACTCCGGATCATGGTTGATGCCGACCATGTTTCCGACGAGCGGGCAGGTGTTCTCTCCTACGAAATTTCTCAGAAAATCGAGAAAGAAATGCAATACCCCGGCCAGATCAAAGTGACCGTCATCCGGGAAATGCGGGCAGTAGCGTACGCGAAGTAAATTGTGGACAGGAACGCGGATGGAGCGGATTTAACAGATTAAAACGGATTTTTATCCGCGGCAAATCTGCTCAATCTGCTTCATCCGCGTTGCATTTTAACCTTAACCCTATGGATTTCCTGACCACACTTTTACTATTACTCGTTGGCGCGGGCGGGGGCGTTGTGCTGTCCAATACACTACGCAAACAAACTGGCCTGACCAACGTTCGTCACGACTCGGTTATTCTATTGGAACGCATCGAGAAGGTGTTTAAAGTAGTTATGGCCGAAGGTTATTTTTCGGAAATCTATAATTACCAGGATCAAAAGAAGATACTCTACCTGTTGAACGACCCGAAGAAAGCGATGGTCATTGCCAAATCGAAAGTGCTGGTTGGCTTCGACTTTGCCAAAGTTCGTTTTCGGGCATCAGACAATGGAGAGAAGAAGTTGATCATCGAATCCTTTCCGGCACCGGAAGTTCTGTCCATTGATATTGATTATCAGTTCTACGACATTCAGGCGGGCATCCTGAACCATTTTAGCGGAGACGATTATACGCACATTCTGGACGAAGCCAAACAGGCCATGAATGAACGGGCCATGCAAAGTGATCTGCCAAAAATTGCCAATAATCAGATTCAGTACATGATGTACCAACTGGCCAATTCCATGGGTTGGTATCTTCAGCTACCCGAGGCAGATCAGAAGCAATTAGAAGCGTTAAAAGCACAGGCAGAGGAAAAAGCGCAGCCAGCCAAATTACTGGGTTTCGGTAGCTGAAGATAACTTCCTGCCAGGTAAATCGTTAGTCAAGAAACACACATCTGCTATGCGAATCGGCTACCTGTTCCTGCTTCTATTTCCCTTTCTAGCCAGTGCCCAGGATGCAATACAGGGCGGGCAGTTTTGCCAGATGGGCAAGATACGCTATGCAGGAAAGCTGTCGGCAAACTCCAAAGCAAGACTAGCCTACCCCGGCGATGCATCCATTGATGTTACTTACTATGGCCTCGACCTTCGCCTGACCACATCACCCGCCAGCCTGTACGGTGCCACCACGATTACGCTTAAGAGTGCCGTAGCTACACTTTCCAGTTTCTTCCTGGATTTGAATTCAACCACCACTACATCAGGTCTGGGTCTGCGGGTTGACTCCGTGAAAGCCGGGAGTCAGAAGCTTGCTTTTCAACATGCCCAAAACCAGTTGACCATTACCCCCGCCCAACCGCTAACGAAGGGGCAGGCACTGACGCTAACTGTATTTTATCAGGGTGTACCCAATGGCAGTGCAAATGGCAGTTTTCTTTTTGATAAGCACGAGACAACAGCCGACCCGGTCATCTGGAGCTTAAGTGAGCCTTATGGCGCGTCGGACTGGTTTCCCTGTCGGGACACTCCCGCTGATAAAGCCGACTCTTCATCAGTACGTATTACCGCCCCGGCCCAGCTGGTATCGGTTTCCAACGGCAAACTTATCAGCACAACAACCAACGCCGACGGAACCCGAACGTACCTATGGCGCAACAGTTACCCCATTGCTCAGTATCTGATTTCAATAGCTGTGTCGAATTATTCGCAATACGAT
Source organism: uncultured Spirosoma sp. (assembly GCA_964244155.1). Classification (GTDB taxonomy): domain Bacteria; phylum Bacteroidota; class Bacteroidia; order Cytophagales; family Spirosomataceae; genus Spirosoma. The sequence goes on along the minus strand of CAXTJJ010000266.1, from coordinate 1,385 downwards.
ACGCCATTTACATACGGGAATCAGACGATGCCGGTTACGCACTACATTTACCCTGAAAACCTGGCCCAGGTTCAGGCTAATCTGGCCCTCACACCCACCATGATTCGGTTGTTTACCAATCGGTTTGGTCCCTATCCATTCTTACGGGAAAAGTACGGTCACGCGCAATTTGCACGAAACAACGGGGGTATGGAACACCAAACCATAACGTCTATGGGACTCTCATCGCTAACCCCGAATGTGATTGCCCATGAACTGGCTCATCAGTGGTTTGGCGATAAAATTACTTGTCGCGACTGGCAGAACATCTGGCTCAATGAAGGATTTGCCTCCTACGGCGAGGCTGTCTATGCCGAATCGGTTAGTGGCGTTGCGGGTTACCAGGCAACCATGAATAGCTTCATGAGCAGCGCCCGCAGTGCCCGTGGCTCCATTTACGTACAAGACATCAGTAATATCAATAACATCTTCAACAGTGCCCGCACCTATGCCAAGGGAGCCAGTGTGTTGCACATGCTACGGGGTATTGTAGGGGACAGCACGTTTTATCGGACCTTACGTACCTATGTTGCCACGCCAACGCTAGCTTATAACACAGCCGTTACCGAAGATTTTCAGGCAGTGGCCCAACAGGTTTCCAATAGTTCGCTGGACTACTTTTTCAAGCAGTGGATTTATGGCGAAGGCTACCCAACCTATAAGGCAACGGTGTCGGCAGGCAGTGTTGCCAATACGGTAACGGTACGACTGGAGCAACGGAACACCATTTCCACAAATCCAGGCTCGTTTACGATGCCTGTTCAGATGCGGGTGCAATCCGCAACAGGCGATACGACAGTAACAGTTCTCAACAATCAGGCTGATCAAACCTTTACATTACCCGCCAGGGGAACCGTTACCGGCCTACTCATCGACCCTAACAACTGGATTCTGAAAACCGTAGAATCCGTTACGCTATCGACATCATCGGCCTCAGGCTTGGTAACGGCTACCAACGAACCCACTCCGGCTGGCTTTCGCGTATACCCTAACCCGACTTCAGAGTCGATACGGGTTGACTTTACACTATCGGCGAGTGGGCCAGCCAGAATTTTGCTTACGGATTTGCTGGGCCAGCGACTTCAAACATTTCAGGAGCTAACCCTTCCGGCAGGTAACCACACCCGAACGTTAACGCTACGGGGTTTGGCTACCGGACGGTATACGGTTACCGTCGAAACCCCCGATGGTCAGCAAAGCCGGGTAATACTGGTGCGCTAACGACCCTACATGATAGGTGTCATGATTTAACACTTGTGTGCCTGTAGTAGCCCCACTCCCTCAAATAATTTAGTTTCCGATTAACATTTCCTAAGCAGTTTGGGTTGTACATTCAGAGTGAATAG
>CAXTJJ010000265.1:0-8554 GCA_964244155.1 uncultured Spirosoma sp. | reverse complement strand
CCGGTGCATCAGGCGAATTGGAATCAATTTTTACTTCGTTCAGCAGGGGCAAGGCCTGTTGCAGGTTCTGCGTGTTGTAATAGGAGAGGGCCAACTGGTATTTATACCCCGATTGCTGAGCCGAACTGCCGCCCTGCGCAACCGCCTTCTGAAGGAAATCAATGGCTTTGGTATAATCCTGACGGGTATAATAGTAGGTTCCCAGATCACCATACAGTTGCCCGGCTTTGGGGTGCTGACTGTGGTTTTTAACGAATCGGTCGACAAGGAGTTCGGCACCCGGTTCGTCGATATACAGACTGGTCAGGGCAATGTAGTACTCGGCTTCAACCGCGTTCTGATCGCCGGTAGTGAGCAGCGTTTGAGAGCCACCCGACCGGCGAGGCTCCAGGTACTGCCGGAATTCATAGCGGGCAGCCGCATAATTAGCTTTCTCGAATAGCTCGAGGCCATTCCGGTAATGATAGTCCGGTTCAGCATTACTCTGCGTGCGCTGAGCCAAAGCCGACAGGATGGTAAGCAACCCAAGGGTCAGTGAAAACAGCAACCGACTGGATAGCGTACGGAGCGATTGGTATTGACCCAGGTGGGGGGATGAATTGGGCATAGAAAAAAGATAAGTTCAATGTTCCAGGTTTCGGGTTCAATGTTTAGCAGCAGGCACCTAAACCTGAAACATTAAACCCGAAACTACTTTTTGTCTGATTTGCGTCGTAGTTTCGCCGATAAATTGACAAATATCACGTCAAATCTGGACAAAAAACGAAGGTATTCCTGTTTCCGTATGAAAAAAAACGCCCGGCTTCTGTATTTACTTACTGTCTGGACATTTTTTATTCCATTTTCATCAACTGCTACCCCTCTTTTGACCGATGAGGAGAATCCTCCAGCAGTCTCACCTACTGTGACCTACGTGCTGTCGATGCCCGAGCCACAGACGCACTACTTTGAGGTAGAAATGCAATTGAAAAACGTGGCAGCTGCCACAAATGCGAAGAAGAATGGCTATCTGGACATCAAAATGCCCGTCTGGACACCGGGCTCTTACCTGATTCGCGAATACGCCAAAAATGTGGAAGCCTTCACCGCTTCGGCCGGGGGCAAACCTGTTTCGAGCGATAAAATCCGGAAAAATGCCTGGCGCGTCTATTCATCAGACGATAATCTGACAATCCGGTACCGGGTTTATGCAAATGAGCTCACCGTGCGCACGAGTTTCGTTGATGCCGATCATGGATACGTGACCCCCGCCGGCGTATTTATGTATCATGATGCGCTCAAAACTATTCCCCTGCGTGTGGTGGTTCAACCATACAAAGCCTGGAAGAACGTAACAACAGGCCTTGAACCGGTTGATGGTCAGGTCTATACATTTGAGGCCGCTGATTTCGATTTACTGGTCGATTCACCCATTGAGATAGGCAATCAGAAAACGTTTGGTTTCACAGCATCCAACGTTCCCCACACGGTGGCTATGTTTGGCGAGGTTGACTATAACGAGCAACGTTTAGCCGCTGACTACAAGCGCGTTTGTGAAGCCGCAGCCACGGTCGTGGGCGAACATCCCTGCAAGCACTACACATTCATTGTCCACCATATCCCGCCGGGCGGGGGGGGGCTTGAACACCTCAACTCAACCACCCTCGAAACGACGCGCAATGCCTACGCTACCGAAGCGAACTACAAACGCTTTCTGTCGCTGGTGGCTCACGAATACTTCCACCTCTGGAACGTAAAACGTATCCGGCCGGTCGCTCTAGGGCCGTTCGATTACGAAAACGAGAATTACACGCACATGCTCTGGCTGTCAGAAGGCTGTACGTCATTTTATCAGGAATATATTCTGCGCAGAGCCGGGTTCCATACGCCGGAGGCTTACCTTAATCTGGTGGCCAGCAGCATCACCGAAATTGAAAACCAGCCCGGTACCCGGGTGCAGTCGGCGGCAGAGTCAAGCTGGGATGCGTGGATCAAAGGCTATCGGCCAAACGAAAACTCGGCCAATACGACAATATCCTATTATAGCAAAGGCAGTGTGTTGGGATCGTTGCTCAACCTGGCTATTCTGGCGGGCAGCAACGGCGAACGGAACATGGATGATTTGTTACGGCTTCTGTATGCGGAATACTATAAAAAGCAAAAGCGTGGGTTTACGGACGATGAGTTTCGTCGCGCGGCCGAACAGGTGGCGGGACGTAAGCTCGATGATTTCTTTACCATCGGTGTCAACACATCGGAGCCTATCAACTACAACGCATATTTCGAACCCGTGGGTGTGCGGCTTGTCAACATAGCGGCTAAAGTGCAGGACGGTTTTCTGGGAGCAGGTACCACGGCAGCCAATGGCAAGTCAACGATTTCCAGCGTTCGGCGTGGGTCGGCAGCGTATAGGGATGGCCTGAATGTAGGCGACGAAGTTATATCGATAGATGGGGTGCGTGTGGGTGACGACCTGTTGCGCTTTGTCAGCGGTCGGCGTGTGGGCGATAAGCTAATCGTGCTGGTTAACCGGGCTGGGCTCCTTCGCGAAATACCCGTCACCTTAACGCAAAATCCACTCGTTAGCTACCGCATAGAACCCGTTGAAAATCAAACAGCCGCGCAGAAGGCATTGTATAACAAGTGGCTGTATATAAACTGATTTAGTTAACGCCGAAGTGGAGACATAAAAGATTAAAGCGATTAGTTCTTTGTGTTCTCAGTGCCTCTGTGTTGAGGCTGTTTAAACTTTTATTTTTCAAATCGGATCGGGTGGTTTTTTGTCATTCCGACGTCAGGAGGAATCTTAAGCTTTCCTAATGAGTGGCTTCAAGATTCCTCCTGGCGTCGGAATGACAAAAAACCACCCAATCCGCCAACGTTTTGAAAAGTTTAAACTGCTTCTTTTAAAAAAGTTGATCTAAAATAAGACAGGCCTGATATAATACCGAGCCTGTCTTATTTTTTTGTAGGTTGTAACTCTGAATATCAGCAACCGCTTATGCCTTTCCCTGAAACAATCTCTACGCAATCAGCGCGGTCACTCGCGACACCCATTCGGATCGACTCGATTGATATACTGCGGGCGATGATCATGATCCTGATGATTTTTGTCAATGATCTATGGTCGCTCACCAATATTCCAGCCTGGTTGGAACACGTGCCGGGGGGAGTCGATGGTATGGGCCTGGCCGATGTGGTATTTCCTGCTTTTCTGTTCATTGTGGGAATGTCTCTTCCGTTTGCGGTCAACGCCCGTCGGAAGAAGGGTGACTCGAATCTTGCGCTTATTGGCCATGTCATCTTGCGATCAATTGCCCTGCTGGTGATGGGCGTTTTTCTGGTCAATGGCGAATCCATTGATGAAGCCGCTACAGGTATACACCGGCTGGTCTGGAATGTGCTGGCCTGTTTTTGCTTTATCCTACTCTGGAATGCCTATCCGAAAACGGCTACTAAATGGGCTGTTATGGTTGCTAAGGTATTGGCAATAAGCATCCTGGTTGGCATGGCTTTCGTCTATCGGGGTGAACAGGGAAGTCGATTCGCTCCACACTGGTGGGGAATCCTGGGTCTAATTGGCTGGTCGTATCTGGCTGCAGCCCTGGTTACTGTGCTTGCCCGAAACCGGATAGGTATTGTAGTGGCAGGCTGGATGGGTTTCTGTCTGTTGAGCATGGTAGCTGCTGCTGAGCTTCTTCCCAACGCATTCTCGGTTATTCCCGGGGCCATCAGCCGCGGCACCATGGCTGGCCTGACCATGGGGGGCGTGGTCGTTTCAACCCTTTTTCAGCACTACCGGGAACAGGGAGAAACGAAGCGAATGACACTTGTCTTCGTCATTGCATCCGGGTTCCTGATTGGCTTGGCTATGTATACGCGTACATTTTGGGGTCTAAGTAAACTGGCCGCTACACCCGCCTGGTTGTTTCTGTGCAGTGCTATAACCATTCTGAGCTTTACCGCCATCTACTGGCTGGTTGATGAGGGTAGAAAGGCAACCTGGTTTGCGTTTATTAAACCCGCCGGAACTGATACCTTGTTGTGCTACCTGATTCCCTATTTTGCCTATGCCTTTACAACCCTGTTGAACCTGCATTTGCCTGAAGTTTTGTTGACGGGAGGGGTTGGTCTGTTGAAGTCGTTCCTGTTTGCCCTCTTATGTGTCTGGATTACAGGCAGGCTTAATAAAATTGGGATTCGGTTGAAGCTGTGAAATCAGGAAACCGACTTGTTTATCTTTGTCTGAATCACCGGGTTAAAACCCGGCGCAATTCATAAGAGTTGTTTGTATTGCACCGGGTTTTAACCCGGCGATTTCGAAGGGCAACAGGAAAAAGCCCGGCAAACGGACAGTAAGCATTATACCCGTACGTCTTCTCTTTACCTGATTCCACTGTTAGCAACAACTTCATTGCATATGCGCCAACTTCTTGCGTTGTTTCTTTTCCTCGGGCTTTTTCAGCTGTCCCATGCCCAGTCCAAAGCATCTGCCAAGCCTTCGCCGGTTGTTCCTTACATCAATAATCGGCTCCCGCTGCGGCCTAATCCCTACATTGAATTGCCGCTAGGGGCCATTAAAGCGAAGGGCTGGCTGAAGGAAATGCTGCTTCGGCAAAAGACGGGCGCTTCGGGTCGGCTTGATGAACTGTACCCGCTTGTGATGGGTAAACGCAACGGCTGGCTCGGGGGCGATGGTGACCAATGGGAGCGGGGCCCCTACTGGATTGATGGCCTGTTGCCATTGGCTTACCTGTTGGACGATCAGGATCTCATTGCCAAAACTAAACCCTGGGTGGAATGGGCTATTAAGAGTCAACAACCCAACGGGTATTTCGGCCCATCGAAAAATTACCCTCCGGAAGCCGGTGTTCAGCGGGATAATAGTGAAGATTGGTGGCCCAAAATGGTCATGCTAAAAATTTTAAAACAATATCACTCAGCCACGCGTGACCCGCGCGTACTTAAGCTGATGACCAATTATTTCAAGTACCAGTTAAACGAACTCCCCAAACACCCACTCGATCACTGGACATTTTGGGCACGTTACCGTGGGGGCGATAATCTGATGGTCATCTACTGGCTTTACAACCAAACCGGCGATAAGTTTTTGCTCGACCTCGCGGACCTGGTTCACAAGCAAACCTTCGATTACACGAATGGCTTCCTGCACACCACCATGTTGAGTGAGGAAGGGAGTATCCATTGTGTCAATCTGGCGCAGGGTTTAAAAGAGCCGTTGATTTACTACCAGCAACACCCGGAAACCAGGTATGTGCAGGCCGTCGATAAGGGGCTTTCCGACATTCGGCGCTTCAACGGTATGGCGCACGGCCTGTACGGGGGCGATGAGGCTCTTCATGGCAACAATCCTACGCAGGGTTCTGAATTGTGCAGTGCCGTCGAAATGATGTTTAGTCTGGAGAGTATGCTGAACATAACGGGTAGCGTTGCCTATGCCGACCAACTGGAGAAAATTGCTTTTAACGCCCTTCCAGCTCAGGTCACCGACGATTTTATGGGCCGACAATACTTCCAGCAGGCTAATCAGGTGATGCTTACGCGGCACGTTCGCAATTTCGATCAGAATCATGGAGGCACCGATGTGTGCATGGGTTTGCTAACGGGTTATCCCTGCTGTACGTCGAATATGCACCAGGGCTGGCCCAAGTTTACCCAGAACCTCTGGTATGCTACCCCTGATAAAGGACTGGCGGCACTGGTGTATTCGCCCAGCGAGGTAAAGGCCTATGTGGCAGGCGGTACAGAGGTAACTTTTGTGGAAGAAACCAATTACCCCTTTGAGGAAACTGTGAAATTTACCCTGACGACAACTGCCAGCGGGAAAGGGCTGAGTTTTCCTTTTCATTTGCGCATCCCGACCTGGTGCCGAAACGCAATGGTTTTGGTCAATGGGAAAATTTGGAAAGAAAGTGCCGGTAATCAGGTTATAGCGGTAAGCCGTTCCTGGAAATCCGGTGATGTGGTTGAGCTTCAATTGCCTATGCACGTAATGACATCTAAGTGGTATGAAAATTCAACCTCTATCGAACGTGGCCCACTAACCTACGCCCTGAAGATGGGAGAGGAGTCAAAAACGGTGAAAAATGAAAAAGACCCGTTAAATTATGGCGATCAATATATTGAAGTTCGCCCGACAACCCCCTGGAATTACGGGCTAACAGACCTGCCCGAAAATCAGGTAGAGAAAGCCGTGAAAGTCATTAAAAAAGAGACGGTGAACGCCTATCCCTGGAATCTCGCCAACGCCCCTTCCGAAATACGGGTCAAGGCACGACGCATCCCCTCCTGGCAGCTTTACAACGATATGACTGGTCCAATTCCCTTTAGTATAACCAATGGACTGGAAACTGCGAAAGAGGAAGAGGAAATCATCTTGGTTCCGTATGGCTGTACAACCCTGCGGATTTCGCAATTTCCTGTGGTACGGAACTGACGATTGTAAAGCTCTAGAAAATCCCCCTGGGTGAATCGACAACCTGATTAATTTTGGGTGTAATATTGAAAAGAGATATTAATGGGATAATTCACTTTTTTGTCACCAGTTAACATAATTGCTACTTATATAACAGCAAAATCTAACCTCATGAAGATTGCTCAGCTTCTTATTTTAGCTGTAAGTATGGTGTTTACTACTGGATGCCCACGCCCGTTTTCGCCTACGTTTTGTGAAGCGCCAGATAGAATTACAGTTAATGACACCTGTTATGAGGCTAGTGAAGGATTGATTGTACGAGCTTCAGGGTTGGCTACGGCTGATTCAAATATTCGATTCGAGTGGACGGTTTTTATTTTTGCCGACTCATTAAGTCCTGAGTACTTCGATCATGCTGATATTACTATTAATAAAGGGTCTCGCCAAGTAATAGTGCCTGATTCACTATTAAAAGACAACCAGAAAATTTACGTACGAGTGAACACCTATTGTCCAGGTAATGAAAAAGCTCCGGGTTTATGTTATAACCAATTCGTTAAACGCCACAAAAAGTCAAGCGCTTGCTATCAATGGGAAGCACAACCGTTTTAATTATTCTGTGTTAATTTCTCTAATCAGTATTAGACCAAATCTTATAAAAATCTCTTAACATAAAATCAGTTATAAAACCAGTCTGGGAAATGTACAATAAACTTCATATCAAGCAGTTAGTACTTTGGTAAGATAGGAAGATATGCGTTATTGGTCGTGGCAGGTGGTTATTTATTTAATGATAATACACACTTTCTCTCGTGGGCAAACATTAGGACTGGCTCCATTACCCTACAAAGTGTGTGAGTTTAATCCTCTTTATGTACCCGCAAAAGACTCGCTCCGAAAACAAGTCATTGTGGACTCTATATCTGTTCTCTTAGCCGGTCGCTGGCAACTTGTTTTAGCAGGTGGGGGTGCTTGTTTCGCCCCTCCCTATGCGCCTGATCAATACATTGAAATGATCCTAGATAATCGGGGCCATGGACTAGTTTATCAACAAAGTAAACTGCTGACAACATTTCAGCTTCGAGTAATTTTCTACTGGAACGGGATTCGCTTCCTGATGGACGAAACTCGAAGCCCTACCTATTTTGATTTTTTTCCTACCACTTTCGATAAAACCTCGGGCTGGTACGAACGATTTATCCGGCGAAAAGACCCGAATAATCCTTACGCAACCTTGTACAGAAATTCACTCCATGTGTGTGAAGAAACCTTATATATGTCTGGGCCAAGGACAGGTACAGGCTATATTTTTAAACGATTAGCCTCTAAACATGGGTCAGAGCTAAACAAACCTTGACTTCGAAAAGTGCATAAACATCTCTAAGCTAAAACTGCCCGAGTTTTGTACATTTCCCAGACTGGTTCTATAACTACTCATTATGTTAAAAAACAATTATATTTCTTCTAAAATTACAATGCTACAATCTTAGAAAAATATAGAATACTATGTTCTAAAATAACTGTAATACAATCATCAATAATAGGATAACGCCTGATGAACAGGTGATTACTGTTGCTCTTTGATAACGATTAGCCCATCGATTCCAGCTCTGAATTGTAATCAGAAAAATCAATAATTCGACTGGAGCAACTACAAACAACGCGGGAGTTAAGTAAAGCAATGCGAAGCCTAACCGGTAAGACGTACTCGAAAGGTGGATACTTATAGTAGCCAAAACACAATAAAAGAATCCTGAAACAGCAATTACCTGGCAAACCTTTGCCCACTTCGACACACGGATATCCGGATGTAATTTTTGCTCTCTCATCTGTGTTTTTTTACTTCCGATTGCTCTGGTTCAAATCTAAAGAAAAGCAATTGCAAATAGCTACCCAACAAAAAATGCCCAGCTAGTATGGCATGGACATTTTTTGTTGCTAACTATGGCTAGCTTACCCTGTGTGGTGCTACTCCTATGCTTGATTGGTTGCCTGCACGGTCTGAAGTTCTGTTAACGAAAGCCCCGCCACTTCACCAACTATGATAATCGCCGGGTTGCCAATGCCTGACTCGTTGACTTTCTCTAAAATATCCTGAACGCGACCGACGACCTTTTGCTGGTCGGCCAGCGTACCGTT
>CAXTJJ010000264.1:0-8572 GCA_964244155.1 uncultured Spirosoma sp. | reverse complement strand
TGAGTAATGGGCAGTACTTTTTTTTTTTTTTTGGTGGTAAATGCTTCGTCGGCGTCGTAAAGGTCAGATATAAGAACGGTGCGCTCCTCAACCTGAAAATCGCTTTGGGCTAATTGAAGAATAGTTTTCCGGGTAATACCGTGCAAAATATGCCGGTCGGGTGTTATCAATCGTTCGCCTTTAACGATGAAAAAATTACTTCGGCTGAGTTCGCTGATTTCTCCCCCTTTCTGGTACAATAAATCCGATGCACGCGCGGCTCGAATGGCTTCCGCCATTAAAATAACACGTTTATAATCCGTACTTTTCACTTCGGCCATATCCCGGACATAATCGTCCAGAATCACCTTAATTCCCTGTTCATACTGCACCGCCGGTACCGGATGAATCATTTCGGTCAGAATGAGCAGATTTGGCTTTTCAATGCTAATACTATCCGCTGAGTACCCCCCGGTCAGAATAAATCGAAAGGCTACATCCAATGGCGTTGACAATCCATTTTTACGGCTTGCTTCATTACTACGCTCCACAAGCGTCATGACGATGGCGTACGTTTCGTCTTTGCTCAACGGAAGCCGTAAGTGCATGCGGGTTGCCGAATTTTGAAAGCGTTCCCAATACCAGTCCCATTGAAATGGCCGTCCATTGTAGGTCAGAAAATAATCAAAAAGCCCATAGCCCCGAAGCAGGCTGAGATCCGTAACACCAACGGCAAGCTGGTCAGTAGGGGCAATGGTACCGTTGAAATAACCGTAGTACATAGAAGGAAGTGCATTGGGTAAACTCATGGCCAAAGATACACGAAATGAACAGAACGCCCTTTATACAGGCAGCAGTGAGCATTTCTAACTCATATCTTTAACAACAAGCTGTACAGTGTATCGGCTTTTTTGTTCCAGCAATAGTTTTTTATTTGGAAGGACCCGATCTATAGTTCCCTGGTCATAATACCGAATAGTGATCAATTCAAGGCCATCATTATAGCTTACCCGAAAATCTTCTTTCAGCAACGCTAACAGGGCAGGCACCCGATCCGGGTTGTTGTCGACAACGACCGAGAAACTGATGGCTGTATGTTGCATTAGGTTGATTTTGACGCCTGCCTGAGCAAACCGGCCAAAAATCCGACTTAGGTTATCTTCGGCAATGAATGAAAAGTCATTCGGATGAAGCGAGATCAAGACCTGATTGACTTTAAAAATAAAAGATGGAACGGTAAGATGACGCTCGTAATTACCTATGACGGTTCCGGGGGCATCTGGTTTTAAAAATGACTTGACAAGGAGGGGAATACCCTTGTTTTGTAGCGGTTTAATAGTTTTGGGATGAATGACCGTAGCTCCATAATAAGCCAGCTCAATAGCATCCTGATAGGTTAATCGCTCTAGTAAGACTGTTTCATCGAACCACTTCGGATCTGCATTTAAAACGCCTGGCACGTCTTTCCAGATCGTGACGCTCTCGGCATTAAGGCAGTAAGCAAAAATAGCGGCCGTATAGTCGGACCCTTCGCGTCCAAGCGTAGTCGTCCGATTGTCGGCCGATTGGCCGATGAATCCCTGAGTTATATTGATGCCGCTTTTTTTAACGGCACTTTTGATTTGCCCGCCCGTAAACTCCCAATCAACCCGACCTTCCCGAAACGTTGCGTCGGTTCGAATCAATTGGCGGGCATCAATCCAGCGGATCGAAAGGCCAGTGTTGATCAGATAAGCGGCAATGATCTGGGTGGACAACAGTTCTCCTACTGAAACGATCTGGTCATACACCTCATCGTACAAAGCACTTACCGGGCTTCTCAGGTAATTTTCAAGCTGGGTAAATGTTTGATGAACCTGACTGAAGTTGCCGTTCAGTTCGTTCATTATATCCGTATGGTAAGTCTTTAAGCTGGCCAACTGAGTCTGAATAGCACTTGACTGGTTGTCAACATAGACCCGAACCAGACTTTCCAGCGCATTAGTTGTCTTGCCCATCGCTGACACGACGATGACTGCATTCTGCCCCTGCGTTCTAACGATTTCGGCCAGATTCCGCACTCCGGCGGCATCTTTTACCGACGCACCACCAAATTTGAAAACTTTCATATAGGTGAAAAAAAAGACAGGATTACAGGATTAACAGGATTTCTTAACCTGTTAATCCTGTAATCCTGTCGAAAATAGGATTCTAAACCGCTATAGTTTTTCCTGTAAAGAGTAATTCGCGAACGGCCTCAGCAATACCCTGTGGATCGAATCCACATTCATGATGCAACTCGATTTGTTCGCCGTGTTCAATGACGGCATCTGGAATACCTAACCGTTTAACCCGAGCCATATAGCCATGATCGGTCATAAATTCCAGAACAGCACTGCCAAACCCACCCATTACACACCCATCTTCAACCGTCAGGATACGATCAAAGCGGCTGAAAATCTGGTGCAAAAGCTCTTCATCCAGTGGTTTTACATACCGCATATCGAAGTGAGCAGGACGAATACCTTCTTTCACGAGCATGTCCGTAGCCTGAACGGCATAATTGCCGATATGACCAATCGTTAATATTGCTACTTCCTCGCCGTCAGAAATCAGGCGTCCTTTTCCAACCACCTGCTGTTCGAGTGGTGTATGCCAGTTGGGCATCACGCCCTCACCCCGAGGATAACGAATCGTAAAGGCGTGTTTCCCTTGTTGAATTTCCTCTGATTGCGCAGTGAACATCATGTTGCGCAGTTCCTGTTCATTCATTGGGGCGGCCACAATCATGTTCGGGATGCAACGCATATAGGCTAAGTCATATGCGCCATGATGCGTTGGCCCATCGGCACCAGCAAAACCAGCGCGGTCGAGGCAAAAAATAACCGGGAGTTCCTGAATACAGACATCATGTATGACCTGATCGTAGGCCCGCTGCATAAATGTCGAGTAGATATTACAAAACACAACTTCGCCCTGCGTGGCCATACCGGCCGAGAACGTGACGGCGTGTTGTTCGGCGATGCCCACGTCGAAAGCGCGGGTTGGCATTGCCTTCATCATGATGTTCATGGACGAGCCTGATGGCATGGCAGGCGTTACGCCAACGATGCGTGGGTTCTTCTCGGCCAGTTCCACCAGCGTATTACCAAACACATCCTGGTATTTCGGCGGCTGGGGCGAATCGTAAATTTTCTTTTGAATAACGCCCGTTACTTTATCAAATAAGCCGGGGGCATGCCATTTGGTCTGATCTTTTTCGGCAGGTGCATATCCTTTTCCTTTCACGGTCAGAACATGCAGCAATTTCGGGCCGGGAATGTGCTTCAGATCATCCAGCACACTAACCAGATGATCGATGTCATGTCCATCGATTGGGCCGAAATAACGCAGATTTAACGACTCAAAAAGATTGCTTTGATCAAGCAGCGAACTTTTAATGCCCGATTGTACCTGCGACACCAGTTCCTGAGCGGTTTTGCCAAGCTTGTTCATCTTGCCAAGCAAATTCCAGACTTCATCTTTTACCCGGTTGTAAGTTTGCGACGTGGTAATATCGGTCAGGTATTCGCGAAGGGCACCCACGTTGGGGTCGATGCTCATGCAATTGTCATTGAGAACAATAAGCAGATTGCTGTCTGTAGCACCGGCATGATTCATGCCCTCAAAAGCTTCACCGGCAGTTAATGCGCCATCACCAATTACAGCAATGTGATTACGTTGCGTATTGCCTTGTAATTGTGAGGCTACGGCCATACCCAAAGCAGCCGAAATGGACGTAGATGAGTGCCCAACCCCAAAAGAATCGTATTCACTTTCTTTTCGTTTCGGAAAGCCGGAGAGTCCCTTGTAAAATCGATTTGTATAGAACTTCTCGCGCCGACCCGTCAATATTTTGTGGCCATAAGCCTGGTGGCCTACGTCCCAAACCAATTGATCATCGGGTGTATTGAAAACGTAATGAAGAGCGACGGTTAATTCAACTACACCTAAACTGGCACCGAAGTGGCCGCCATAAACCGATACATCATCGATAATAAACTGACGCAATTCGTCGGCTACCTGGGGTAAGCGGGATTTATCGAGTTTACGAAGATCATCGGGAGTAGTAATAGTGGCAAGAAGGCTGCCAGGGGTAATCAGCATGATGGTAGCAGATAAGCGTCTGTCTTACAACAACACACGTACAGAAACCTTTGTTCTATTGACAGCTTGTCAATAGCTTTTGAAAAGCGAAGCTACTACAAATTCAGTAATTATAAAAAATCTAAGCCTTTGGTAGCCTACATATGTACGTGGGCACCAAAGGCTTAGATTTTTACGGGAACCGATTTGGGCCGTTTTATACCATTTCAATATGAATATGTCTGTAGACGGCACAATAAAGACTAATAACCGGTTAATTCCGCTGACTGGCACGGAAAAGTTTCTGCTTTTCCTCACGGGTAAGACTTTCGTAACCGGAGCGAGAAATTTTGTCAAGAATTGTATCAACTTCGTCCTGATCTGGTGTCGATGCCGAAGCAGAAGCAGCTCCCGCTGATGCTACGTAAGCACTCGTTTGTGTGCTGGCGTTGCTTCGCTGACGATAAGATACCTTAATGGCAGGCTTCGGTTTAAGTAAATTACTCCATCCATCAACGAGCCAATAAATAGGCCGACCAAGATCAGTACCGTTTTGCAAGAGCTTAACGTATGCAAATCCCATCAATGCCCCTCCCAGATGAGCCAGATGCCCACCGGCATTTTCACCCGCCGATTGAGCTACGGAAAGGATAATGAAGAAGAAAACGATGTACTTGATACGAACTGGCCCAAAGAACAACAGGTGAAATGTATAATTTGGTAATAAAGTAGCCGCTCCAACGGCAACGGAAAACGCAGCCGCCGATGCGCCTAGCATTTGAGCTGTGCCAACCTGGCTCTGAAAATAAGGAACCAGATTGTACATCGCTAAGTATAACAGACCGCCCGCTACACCCCCCATAATGTACAGACCCATAAGTCGACGGTTCCCTAAATACTCGTCGATCAGGCGACCAAACCAGTAAAGGAACAGCATGTTATAGAGAATATGAAAAATCTCTTCATGCGTAAAGAAATAGGTAATCAGAGTCCAGGGCTTATGCAGAAACGCATGGATATCACCTGGAATCGTTAACTGATCCTGAATAAAATCATACGCCACAATATTCTGTGCCATTGTCAGGCTGACCTTGGTCAGTAACAGCACCAGAAATATGACGACATTGACTAGTATCAATTGCACCAACGTATTGTTGGGCTTATTGAATTCGCTCCGAAAATCATCGAACAACCCGCTCATTCCTAATAAAACGTTTTTCGTTGTGAACCCCAGTATTTCACAAGTATAAATGCAAACAACATGCCGCCTATGTGGGCGAAATGAGCGACGTTGTCGGTCTGCGCCCGATAAACACCCGAGTAAAGCTCAAAGGCTCCGTAGAAGATAACGAGGTACTTAGCCTTTACCGGTATAGGTGGAAACAATAAAAACAGTTGAGTGTTCGGAAACAACAACCCAAAACCCATTATTACACCAAAAATTGCCCCAGATGCGCCAACCATGGGTTCGTCAACCTGATTGGTAAAAATACGATTGACGATCATGACACTGTCCTGAATGTTAGTACTATCATTCGGGAAAGCTTTAAATTTCTCAATAAATGGTGCCAGTCCATCGTAATAAGAGCCTGCATGAAGGTCAACAAAGCTTGCAAAGCTTTCGTAGCCAGGATTAAGCCGGTAGTCCTGAATTGTTTCATATACGTCATGCATCTCATAATAGTTTATTCCGGAGAATAAGAACGCAGCACCCAGTCCAGTGAAAAAATAAAAGAACGTAAACCTACGAGGTCCCCAAAGCTGCTCCAGCATAGGGCCAAACACCACTAATCCAATCATGTTGCTGAAAATGTGGTTGAAACCACTGTGCAGAAACATGTGTGTTAATAATTGTATTGGATTGAATTTGTCAGATAGAAACGAGTGTAGTCCAAATTGATTAATAATTGACTCATTCGTAACCAAAAAAACCAAAACGTTTATTATTAACAAAACGCGAACAACCGGAGAAAGTGAAAACATCTTATATTGACAAGTTATGCTGATTAACTCAATTATCAGCGAAAAAGTCCTGCAATTTTATCCAACGACAACACAACCGTTACAGGCTCACCAGTAGGTGTGTAGCTTGGATTTGCCGACGCAAATAATTGATTTACCAATGCCTTTCGTTCTGTCGTACTCAGACGATTCCCGTATCGCATAGCCGACCGGCGGGCCAGCGACCGAGCCATTGACTCGATCCTGTCTAATTTTAGTCGGCCCGTATCAGCCCGCAGTTGTGCCAGCAGATTAGCAAATAGTTCTTCTTCATTTTCGCCCATGACCAAGGCTGGTACACCTCGAATAACAAAAGTGTTCGCTCCTAATTCATCGAACTCAAAACCCAGGCTCATCAGATCTTCACGCAGTTCGAGGGCTAACTGAAAATCAACAGGCATCAGCGTGATTGTTTTAGGAAACAATAACTGTTGCGAAGAACCATTTCGTTTTGTCAAAGCTGTATGGAACTGATCATATAGAATTCGTTCGTGGGCACGCCGTTGGTCAATCAGTAACATTCCGGACTTAATCGGCGCTAAAAGGTAACGGTTTTGTATTTGGATAATCGTATCGTCGTCGACTAAAACAGGCAGGACTTGTTCCTCCTGCGGTTCTAAGCCAACTTGTAATTGATTCGCCCGGCTCCCCATAGTAATAGGCTCATTGTCAACTGACAATTGGTCTACAGCAGAGGGCGATGGTTGTTTGGCTTCGCCAAGCCAGTCGCCTTCCTTACCAGACGGATTCGTTGGGAGCAGCGGCTGATCAGTTGTTTCGGGTGTGGATGCTCCTTCGTATAAGGCCTGCCAATTGTTAACCGACGCTTTTTTAGGCATACCGAAACCACTACCTGCTGCTTTGTCCAGAGAATCATTTCGCGCTGAACCCCGCTCATTTACAGGTTGCGTTGTGCCCGATGTCCACGATGGTGAAATAGGCCGGGCAGCATTCCGCTCCGTTGTTGGTTTTTGTACATCAGATTTTACGTCTGCTGCCGATGCTTTTCCGGGACGAACCCCTGCCAGGAAATTGACATCCGAATCAAAATCGAGTGAAGGGGAAAGATTATATAACCCTACGGCTTTTCGAACGGCCGCCATCATAATGGCATAAACAGATCGTTCGTCATCGAATTTTATTTCCGTTTTAGTCGGGTGAATATTAATGTCGATGTGTGACGGGTCTATATCAATGAACAGAACATAAAATGGATGGCTACCTTCGGGTAAAGTACCTTCATAAGCACCCACCACGGCGTGATGCAGATAATTATGTTTTATATACCGGTTGTTGACAAAGAAAAACTGCTCGTTTCGGGCTTTTTTTGCCGACTCAGGCTTGCCTATATACCCATGCACCGTTACATAGGGCGTTTGCTCCTCGCAGAAATTCAACTGCTCACGGTAGCTCTTGCCGAACATATCAACAATCCGACGGCTTAACTTACCCGCTGGTAGGTTATAAATCTCCTGGTCGTTATGAAAGAGCGAAAAGGCTACTTCGGAGTTTGCGAGTGCCACACGCTGAAATTCATCAATAATATGGCGCATCTCCACTGAGTTCGACTTCAGAAAGTTGCGCCGGGCCGGTACATTGAAAAATAAATTTTTAATGAGCAGGTTAGTGCCCGGCAGGCATGAAATAGATTCCTGTGCTTTAATATCAGACCCTTCAATCCGAATTAGCGTGCCCAGCTCCTCTTCAACTCGTCGGGTTCGTAGTTCGATTTGCGCCACCGCAGCGATAGATGCCAGTGCTTCGCCCCTAAAGCCCATCGTGCGAATGCGGAACAAATCGTCGGATGTGCGAATCTTCGAAGTGGCATGACGTTCGAAACTCATACGGGCATCTGTTTCGGTCATACCAACGCCATCGTCCACAATTTGAATCAGATTGCGTCCTGCTTCCCGAATAATGACCTGGACTGATTTTGCTTTCGCATCTACCGAGTTCTCCAGCAACTCTTTCACCACTGAGGCTGGCCGCTGAACGACCTCCCCAGCAGCAATCTGGTTAGCAATTGAATCGGGTAGTAGCTGGATAACATTTAACATAACGGATAAAATCTCCCAAAACGGCTACAGGCCGTAGATACAATATACTAAAATAACCCCTTAAAACCGCTTATAATTCAACGAAATTTCAGGGAAATTAGATGGGATGCAAAATGCCGCCAGTGCGAAACGATTTACGTCTCGTACTGGCGGCATTAAAAGCCCTTGGCAGAAATCGTTAAACTTTGATTTCTACATCAACACCACTTGGCAGTTCGAGCTTCATGAGCGCGTCTACTGTTTTTGCACTGCTGCTATAGATGTCGACCAACCGTTTGTAAGTACAAAGTTGAAATTGTTCCCGTGCCTTTTTGTTAACGTGGGGCGACCGCAGTACGGTATAGATTTCTTTGTTGGTTGGCAGAGGGATAGGGCCGCTTACGATAGCACCTGTCGATTTAACCGCTTTCACGATTTTCTCAGCCGACTTG
>CAXTJJ010000263.1:0-8574 GCA_964244155.1 uncultured Spirosoma sp. | reverse complement strand
GCTGTGCGGTCTCTACAATACATGTCCGCAACTGAACACAATCTTGTCCAGTTTCGGACATACGGCTTTTTTATAGAAAACAAATTGTTGATATACAGTAAATTAACTTTATGGTACAACTTTTGGCATATACCTGGCATCTGTTTTAGCCGAGACTATTCCTGATCGTATATGCTACGCAACTACCTCAAAATCGCTTTCCGGAATCTCTGGAAAAACCGACTGTTCAGCGCGTTGAATATTGTAGGTATGGGCGTGGGGATTGCCGCTGTTGGCCTGATGGTGCTGTATGTGTGGCATGAACTCAGCTACGACCGCTTTCACACCAACGCCAACCGGATTTTTCGGGTCGTTCACTATGCTCAATGGGCGGGAGGTAACCTGCAACTGGCACCCACATCGGCCCCTTTTGCCGATGCATTGAAAAGCGATTACCCCGAGATCGAGAAAACGGTTCGCCTGAATCCCGAAGGGGGCGGGTTGATCACGTATAAAGACAAGAAAATCGAAGCCAACGACATTATGTTCGCCGATGCGTCGGTGTTTGATGTCTTCACGCTACCGTTTCTGTATGGCAATCCGGCTACGGCCCTAACGCAACCCCAGCGCATTGTGCTGACCAAAAGTCTGGCCGAAAAACTATTCGGCGATCCGGCCAAAGCCACTGGGCAAACCGTTGAATTCAGCAATAACTTTCCCAATACGGTAACGGGCGTTATCGCCGATGTACCAACCAATTCGCACATACAATTCAGTGCCCTGCGCTCGCTGCCCACCAATTACACCAACGGCTGGCAAAGTTTCGATCTGTACACCTACGTGCTGCTTAACAAAGCCGCCGACGCCAAAGTCCTCGAAGCCAAGCTCACTAATTTCTTCCCCAAATACCTGAAAAAAGAGATGGGCGACGTGACGTACCGGATGGAACTTCAGCCGCTGCCGTCCATTCACCTGCACTCGCATCTGGATTACGAAGCCGGGGCCAACGGCAACAGCCAGACCGTCTATATTTTCGCGCTGGTAGCCGCCCTGATTCTGCTGATTGCGGGCATCAACTACGTAAACCTGTACACCGTCCGGTCTATGAGCCGCCTGCGCGAGGTGGGTGTTCGGAAAGCGATTGGCTCCCACCGCAGTCAGTTGGTCGGGCAGTTTATTACGGAGTCGATGCTGATGGCGGTACTCGCCAGTGTGGTTGGGGTATTTTTTGCTAATATGGCTTTACCCCTGTTCAACGAACTGGCCGATAAGGCCCTGTCCTTAACGACCTATGGGCCCTGGCTGATGCCGGGCGTTATGGCCCTGTTTGCCTTGTTACTGGGAGCGGGAAGCGGCCTTTATCCCGCCCTGTTTCTGTCGGGCTTCCGAACGGTAGTCGCGCTGAAAGGGCAAACGAGCAGCAAGGTGGGCGGCATAGGTTTTAGAAAGGCGCTGGTCGTTTTTCAGTTTGTAGCGGCCGTAGGATTGATTGCCTGTTCGTGGGTTATTTACCGGCAGATGGGCTATATGCTGCACAAAGATTTGGGTTTCAACAAAGACCAGGTGCTGACCTTCCACCTGGAAAGCGAAGCTGCCCGCAAACAGGTTCAGTCGCTGAAAGAGGAGCTACGCAAAAGCCCACTCATCGAAGCGGTGTCGGCGGCAAGCAACCCCATCGGCAACAACAACATCGGTACGAAAGGGATGATTTTCGAGCAGAACGGCGTCATGCCCACTACGACACAGGTCGTTCAAAAATTTGCGGTCGATGCCGACTACCTGAACACGCTACAGATCAAGCTGCTGGAGGGTCGCAACTTCTCGGCCTCGTCTCCGGGCGATGTAACGGGTGCCGTGCTGGTCAACGACGCCCTGGTAAAGGAAATGGGATGGAAAAACGCGATCGGGAAACGGGTCAGGTCGTATGTTAGCCTGGACAAGGCCGTCGAAGCGCAGGTCGTGGGTGTTGTGAAGGACTTTCACACGTATTCGCTTCAGCACAAAATTGAACCGCTGGTGTTGCAGATTCCGGCACCCGAAGATCAGGACAATC
This sequence comes from uncultured Spirosoma sp., assembly GCA_964244155.1. Taxonomy (GTDB): domain Bacteria; phylum Bacteroidota; class Bacteroidia; order Cytophagales; family Spirosomataceae; genus Spirosoma. The sequence continues at coordinate 6,542 of CAXTJJ010000263.1, read as the reverse complement.
TCTACATCCGTATCCGGGCCGGAAAAGCGGAGGAAGCACTAGCGTATATCAAAACGGTTTATCAGCAGTTCGACCCATCGGCCAGTCCGGGCTTTCATTTTCTGGACGAGAATTTTTCCCGCCAGTACAAAGCCGAACAGAAACAGGGCCAGTTGCTGCTCACCTTCACCATTCTGGCCGTGCTGATCGCCTGCCTGGGTCTGTTCGGTCTGGCGGCACTGGCGGCTGAGGCTCGTACCAAAGAGATTGGCGTTCGGAAAGTGCTGGGCGCGTCGGTGGCAAGTATCATCGCGCTGCTTTCCAAAGACTTTCTCAAGCTGGTCGTTGTGGCCATTGTCATTGCCACGCCCCTGGCCTGGTACGCCATGAGTCAATGGCTCCAGAGTTTCGCGTATAAAATTGATATGGAGTGGTGGGTTTTCGCGCTGGCGGGTTTACTGTCCGTAGGCATCGCCCTGCTGACCGTAGGCTACCAAAGCGTAAAGGCTGCCTTGATGAATCCGGTGAAATCGTTACGAAATGAGTAGAGACGCGATCCTTCGCGTCTCAGCACCCGGATGGTTTTTGATCCGGATGGTTTTTTCTATGGACACAAATTGCTGACGCATAGGAGACGCGAAGGATCGCGTCTCTACATGAAAGAAAATCATGCTACAAAGCTATTTTACTACCGCACTCCGCGCGTTGAAGCGCAACTGGAATTATACCGTCATCAACGTTGTCGGGCTGACGTTCGGGCTGGCCTGCTGGTTGTTGCTGTTTCTTGCCATTCGGTATGAACTCAGCTACGACCGGCACCACGCCAACGCCGACCGGACGTACCGGCTCATCTCATATTACAAAAACTCGACGGATGAGGGGCGAAATGCGGGTGTTGCCCTGCCCGCGCTGGCAGCTCTCCGTACCGATTTCCCGCAGTTGAAAAACCAGCTGACCATGGTCTACGAACTGTTTGGGCCACTGGTGCGGGTCAATGGCAAACAGGCCAGCAAGTTTCAGGAAGAAGTTGGGGTCGTTTCATTTGTCGAGCCAGCATTTTTTCGGGTGTTCGACTACCACTGGGACAAGGGTAATTCGGCAACAGCGGTCAATAATCCAAACACCGTCGTGCTGTCGGAGCGGATGGCGCATAAGTATTTCGGGAATGCCGACCCCATCGGCCAATCCATTCGAATCGAGAACAAGATGGATTTCGTCGTGACGGGTGTAGTGCGAAATCCACCCGCCACGAGCAGTGTGCCGTTCGAAGTGCTGCTGTCATTTGCGTCGCTTAAACAATTTGGTGCCAACAGTGGCTGGGACGATTGGAAATCAACCTACAGCGGAGCCCAGTTGTATGTGACCCTGCCTGAAAACCTGGCCTCGACACAACTGGAACGACAACTGGAGCCCTTCGTCAAAAAATACATGGACCCGGAGCAGGCCAGGCTGCTGCAATACGAACTGCAACCGCTGACCAACATCCATTTCGATGAACGCACAGGCAATTCAGCCAACCGGACCGTGAGCAGAAAAATGATTCTGGCAATGGGTCTGGTTGGGTTGTTCATTCTGATAACGGCCTGTGTCAATTTCATCAATCTGGCGACGGCGCAGGCGATTCGGCGGGCCAAAGAAGTGGGCGTTCGGAAAGTGCTGGGTAGCTCGCGCGGGCAGCTGGTGCGGCAGTTTCTGGGCGAGACGGGCCTGTTGACGGGTTTGGCCGTCGGGCTAGCTTTCGCTGTTGCTTATTCATCACTGCCGTATGTTGCAGAACTGCTTGATATTAAAGCCGCTTCACTTGTCCTGTTCGACCCGTCGGTCGTTGGTTTTGTGGTGCTGCTGGCGGTGCTGACAACGGTGCTGGCGGGCTTTTATCCGGCGCTGGTTTTGTCGGGTTACCAGCCGGTGCTGGCGCTACGCGGGAAAATGCGCACCACGGGTACCAATCAGTTAACGCTTCGTCGGGGCCTGATTGTGTTTCAGTTTGCCATCTCGCAAATGCTGATCATCGGTACCATTATTGCCTACAGTCAGATGCAGTATGTTCGTACGGCCGATCTGGGCTACAACAAAGACGCGGTGCTGACCGTCTATATTCCCGAACAGGCACCGGGCAAACTGGAAACCCTCAGAGCGAATCTGGCGGCACTGCCCAATGTAAAATCGTTGAGCTACGGCATCTCGATCCCGTCGTCGGATGGCAACTGGTGGACGAGTTTTCGGTATGAAAACGCTGAGAAAGACGCTGACTTTGGGGTTGTCATGCGCTTCGCCGATACGGCCTATCTCAACACTTACGGGATGAAACTAGTCGCCGGACAGCTGTTCCAACCCGGCGATACAGCCCGCGACGTAGTCGTTAATGAATCGTTCGTCAGGAAAGTAGGCATTCGCGACCCGCAGAAGATCCTCGGCAAGTACATCGTTCTGGGTGGGCGTACCTATGCCAAAAAGCAGATCGTTGGGGTTGTGAAAGATTTCAACACCTTTTCACTCCACCAGGTAACGAATCCAAGCGTGCTGACGCCCCGACGCGATGCGTATCACGTACTCGGCATTAAATTGTCGACGCAACAGGGCGGTACCGAAGCCATTCGTAAACTGATCGGCGAAGTCGAACGTAACTGGAATACCACCTTCCCGGACTTCGTCTTCAAATACGAATTTCTGGATCAGACGCTGGCGAGCTTTTACAAGAGTGAAGAACGAATGTACGCCCTGTTCCGACTGCTGGCGGGCATTGCCATCTTCATCGGTTGTCTGGGGCTGTATGGTGTGGTCGCGTTCATGGCCGAATCGCGCACCAAAGAGGTGGGTATCCGGAAAGTGCTGGGCGCATCGACGACGCATATTTTCGGGCTATTCTCCATTGATTTCGTGAAGCTTGTGCTGGTCGCGCTGGTTATTGCGTCGCCGGTAGCGTGGTATTTCATGAACAAGTGGCTGTCCGACTTTCCCTACAAAATTGACATCGAATGGTGGATGTTTGTGCTGGCGGGTATGTTAGCGGTGGGCATTGCCTTGTTGACCGTCAGTTTCCAAAGTATAAAAGCCGCGCTGATGAATCCAGTAAAGTCGTTACGATCAGAATAAAAAGGAGGAAAGGGAGGATGGAGGAAAGGGACGAGAGGGGATTGCTGACGCCAGCCCCGCTTCGCTTCCTTTCCTCCATCCTCCCTTCCCTCCCCTTTCTTCCCTTCTAATCATGCTAGTCAACTACCTAAAAATCACCCTGCGCACGCTGCGAAAAAATCGGGTGTTCTCGCTGATCAACATCGTCGGGCTGGCCCTGGGCATTGCGGCTTTTGTGTTTATTCTAGAGTATGTGGCCTACGAACGTAGTGTCAACGGGTTTCACAAAAACCTGCCCTCGCTATACCGGATGCTCACGCAAACCCGCGAGGGCGAAATTAGTAGTGATATGGCTCCGGCGGTTGGGCCTTTAGCGAAACAGCAGTTTCCGGAGGTAACCGAATTCTGCCGCGTTGGTGATCATTCGGCCAATGGTATCGTCAGTTTTGCCAATGGCAGCAAGGGCCAAACACCCCAGTCGTATCGGGAAGAAAAACTAGCCTATGCCGATGCCAATTTCTTCACGCTGTTCACCTTCCCGGTTGTACAGGGAACAGCGGCATCGGCGCTGGCACAACCCAATGCGGTGGCGTTGTCGCAGTCGCAGGCCCGGAAATACTTTGGCGATCAAAAACCACTGGGTCAGACAATCACGCTGAACAACCAGTTTGGCAAAACGCTCTATACGGTTTCGGCCGTGTTTGCTGACATGCCCCAGAACTCCGATATGGTTTACGATGCGGTCTTTTCATTGATCACCCTCGCAAATCCCGCCAACCTCAATGGCAATGACTGGGCGCGACTCGACGGTTTCGATGGTAATTACCTGACAACCTTTCTGAAACTGGCCGAAGAGGCCCCCGGCATTCCGGCGAACTATGCGGCATTGGCCGCTAAGCTCAACGCCTACAGCAAAAAAGTAGCTCCCGAAAGCGAGGATGTATTTTTGGTGCAGCCCGCCACCAACATGCACCTGGCGGCATCGCTGAACGACAGCTATCCGACCACTGGCAGCCTGGGGTTCGTGTATCTGCTAAGTGGCATTGCCGGTCTGATTTTGCTGATTGCGTGGTTCAACTACGTGAACCTGTCGACGGCGGGGGCACTCAAACGGGCAAAGGAAGTGGGCGTTCGGAAAGTGATCGGTGCTGCCCCTCAACAGCTCATTGTGCAGTTTCTGGGCGAGTCGTTGCTGTTAAATATTGTTGGTTTTGGACTGGCACTTATGCTGGTTGCTTCGTTGCAGAACGCCTTCAATGCATTTGTACAGAAGGACCTGTCGCTAACGGTATTGAACGCCAATGGCTTCTGGCTGGCTGGTTTGTTTCTATTGGTTATCGGTGCTGTAGCTTCGGGCGGGTATGTCGCCTTCACGCTAACGTCGTTTCAGCCGATCAAAACCCTCAAGGGCGCTTATCAGGCGGGTAAGGGGAGCTGGCTGCGCAAAACATTGGTGGTGGCTCAGTTCAGTGCGTCGGTGGCGCTGGTCATTGCGACCCTTGTGCTGTACCGGCAACTGCAATTCATGCAGAACAAAGACCTCGGCGTTCGACTGGCGCAACGGGTGGTGATCAAGCGGCCCGAAATTGGCGATGGTCCCTTCGCGCCGAAAACGACCATGCTCGAAGACCAACTCGCACAACTGCCTTACGTCAAAAGCTTCTCGCAAACGACCATCGTACCGGGCAACTTCTACAACTTCACCGCCAATAGCGTCACCAAACAAAACCCTCGTCCCGGTGATGAGAAGAAAAGCTATTCAATGGGGATCATTGACGACCGCTTCCTGAAGACCTACGAGATTGGGCTGGCGGCTGGTCGCAACTTCACGATGCGCGAAGCGGAACTAGGCTGGGAGAAAAGCGGCAAGCTCATGATCAACGAAACAGCCGCCCGACAGTTGGGCTTTGCCTCCGCCGAACAGGCCGCGGGTAAAATCCTCAACTGGATACAACCTTACGAGATCGTGGGCGTCGTGAAAGACTACCACCATCAGGGATTACAGAAAGCCATCGAGCCGGTCATTTTTATGCCCCGCCGATCAACCAGCGACTTAACGATTCAACTGACAACGGACAATATTCAGGCGAAGCTGGCCGAACTGGAACGGCTCTACAAAGCCAGTTACCCCGGCAACCCGTTTGAGTTTTACTTCGTCGATGCCAATTACAACAAACAGTACCAGAGCGAGCAGCAGTACGGCCAGGTATTTACGGTGGCATCGGCGCTGGCAATTTTCATCGCCTGTCTGGGCCTGTTCGGGCTGGCGGCTTTCACGACCGAGCAACGGACGAAGGAGATTGGGGTTCGTAAAGTGCTGGGTGCGTCCGTAACGAGTATTGTCACGCTGCTTTCCAAAGATTTTCTCAAACTGGTGTTGATCGCTATCCTGATTGCCTCGCCCTTAGCGTGGTGGGCCATGAACCGCTGGTTGCAGAATTTCGAGTACAAAGCCGACATAGCGTGGTGGGTTTTCGCGCTATCGGCCTTGCTGGCCATCGGTATCGCCCTGATAACGGTCAGTTTCCAAATCGTGAAAGCCGCGTTGATGAACCCGGTGAAGTCATTGCGGTCGGAATAGAGAAATGTCAGGCTGAACACATCCTGTCCGCAGCCGTACAGAATTTGTCCATTATCGGACAAAAACCACCTCGATCATATACCAAATAGCTGATATACAGATCAATACATGGCTGGCACGAAGATGGATAGGGTAAATCTACCTATCTAATCTACTTTTGCCGATTTTATGAAAACGCTATTTACCCTGTTCCTGCTCACGGTTGGTTTCAGCGCGTTAGCACAACGGTCGTCCAGCAAACACGTCACGACCGATGGTCGGCAACTTCGTATTCGCGTTGACATTGAGCAACCCGGCCGCTCGGTCCATTACAGCCGTTCCTTCGATGTAGAGGACATGGATAAGAGCGACGTGAAAGCGTTAGAGAATCATATTATTGACTCCTTGGATCGGTTTGTTGATAACCAGTCGGATGAGGTAATTATTGACCGGAGACACGAAGCCCGAGCGAGAAAACGACAGGCTGGCACACAGATGACATCGGTAATCAGTTTAGACGAATCGGCTCCTGAGCGTATGCAGGCGAGCACGACATCTTCGCTCTCCCCCAGCGATGTGGCACCATCGTCGGTATTAGTAAAAGAAGACAAAGAGAACGGACGGCTCTGGATGCAATACACCTTTCAGAAAGACGGCGACGAGCTGGTTATCGAACGGACGGTGAATGTGGCGGGCAAAACAGAGCGCGAAAAACAGGCGATCATCAAAGAGACGGAACGCAGCTTTGGCATTAAAACAGGTAATCAGTAAAACGGCCAGTAAACGATATTTCTTTTCACAGTACGTTTTCCCTTCCCCACAGGTCGCCTGGTAAGCGACCTGTTTTGTTGATAGCACCGATGGCGCGAGGCTCCGGCCTCGTGTCATCAACAAAAAATCTTTTCACTTTACCTGTAACCTTCTCCAC
>CAXTJJ010000262.1:0-8574 GCA_964244155.1 uncultured Spirosoma sp. | reverse complement strand
AAATTACAACAATCCAGAATGCATGTCATTTTATTTTTTTTACCAAAAAACGGGTAAAAACTACAGTTCATCGAAATGTAATGCCTGTCTGAGCAAATAGTAGTCAGTTTTGTAGCCAATCAAAGACCATGACTTCAGACGGTTCTAACTGCCGTTTAAGAAGTGGATGAACAGAGCAAGTAATCAAACCACCAGCCCGATCAAGTCGTTATTGTTACTCATGAACCCTGCCACTTTCACCGCCCGCCCGCTTCTGTCTACAATTAAAATATCTGCCAATGTACATTGCAACAGCCGCACACTGGATGAATTGTTGACCAACAGTCAGGAAACGCGACCATACCGAATTTCCTCGCTGGTGAAGCTGTCCTCCCACTGGTTTTCGCACAGTACTTACCTGGGGTTAGATGATCACAATCACCTTATGTATGGCCTGACCCGGCGGGAAAGCTGGTTATTCTCGGCTGCTAGTTTTACGGGTATAATTGCCTTAGGGACGCTGATCAACTGGTTGTGTCTATAGGCCACTCCAGCATAAGTACGTGTTCATATATAACTTTTCTACAGCACACTAAGTTAGGGTTAACAGCCATCAGATTCAGCAAATATATAACCCAATCGGTCATCCTTGGGTTATGTTGCGGTAACACTAACTTTTTCGTCAATGACCGGCGAGCAAAAGCCATTTGATCAAAATAAGGCCCCCAGTGAGCGTTTAGATTCAGATTTTGCCTTGAAGGCAGCTCGATTGGGCGTTTGGGATTTAAACCAGACAACCAACCTTATTCATTGGGATGATCGATGCCAGGAACTTTTCGGACTGGCGAATGCGAATCCCCTACCCTATGACCAGGCGCTCAGTTATATTCATCCGGACGATAGAGACCGGGTAAACACGGCCGTTAAATCGGCCTTGAATCCGCTGTCCAATGGCGAGTTTGATAGTACATGCCGCACTATTGGCGCAGCAAATGGCCAGGTGCGCTGGGTTCGTTTCACCGGAAAGGGCTATGCCAGCGAAGCGGGTGAAACCTATCGGCTTTCGGGAGTTGCCCAGGAAGTAACAGAAGACGTTCGGACACAGCAATCGATTGAAATCAGCGAACAGCGCTTTCGGAATTTAATCAAAGGGGCCCCCTTCGCGATTGCCATATATACGAGCCGATCGTTCATTATTGAGATGGCAAATGATGCCATGATCGGGGTATGGGGTAAAAACCCTTCGGTTATTGGCATGAAACTAGCCGATGCCCTGCCCGAGCTGGAGGGTCAGCCTTTTATTGGGTTGCTGGAGCAGGTATACGATACCAATATCCCCTATCAAACCAATGAACAGCCGGTCAATCTGGTTGTGAATGGCCGACTGCAAACCTATTGGTTCACCTTTACCTACCAACCTCTCACGAATGAGCAGGGAGAGGTATATGCCATTTTAAACATGGCGGTCGATGTAACCGAGCGTGTTCTGGCTACCCAGAAACTAGTCGATACACAGGCAAGTTTGCGGGGGGCTATTGAACTGGCTGAGCTGGCTACCTGGCATCTGGACATCAACACGAAAACGTTCTATTATTCAAAACGCTTCATGGAATGGCTTGGCTTCTTTGAAGACAATAAGGCACTGGATGACGCCTATAATCCCCTGCCCGACGAATACCGCCAATCCGTTGCCGATGCCATAACCGCTGCGATTCAACCCGGTGCACCGGGCATTTACGAGAATGAACACCCCATTATTAACCGGCTCACCGGACAAACCCGGATCATTCATGCACAGGCCCAGGTGTTTTATGACGCAGCCGGTAAACCCACTTTGCTGAGCGGCACAGCGCAGGACGTTACCGAACAACGGCGGCTTCAGTTGTCTCTGGAACAGCAGGTGCGGGAACGTACCGAAGAGCTGGAGGTAACGAATGAAGAACTGGCCGCTACCATCGAAGAGCTGGCCGCTACCAATGAAGAACTGGCCGCTACCAACGAAGAATTAACGGAAGCAAATGAAGTCCTTGGCGAGTTTAACCAGCACCTGACACGCTCCAATCAGAACCTGGAGCAGTTCGCCTATATTGCTTCGCATGATTTGCAGGAGCCGTTGCGCAAGATTCAGCAGTTTAGCGATCTACTCAAGACCCATTATGCTACCTCATCGGGCGAGGAGTTAATCTACCTGGAACGAATGCAGCTTGCGGCCAGTCGGATGTCGCTGTTGATAAAGGACCTGCTGGCCTTCTCCCGTATTTCAACCAGCCCTGCTCCACCAGCCCGTGTATCGCTTACGCGGGTCGTTGACGAAGCCCTGGAGAATTTATCGGTGGCAATTGAGGAAACAAACGCTCAAATTGACGTAAGCGCCTTACCCACGCTTCAGGGTGATGCCCTGCAGCTAGGACAACTGTTTCAGAATCTGTTTTCCAACGCGCTCAAATTTCGACGACATGGTATCCCTCCCCAAATTAAGGTGAGCGCTACTACTGTATTGGCAAATGACTTACCCTCTACAGTAAAACCCGCCCGACAGGCAGCAGCTTATCATTCGATTGACGTATCTGACAACGGTATCGGCTTTGATGAAAAATATGCCGACCGCATTTTTCAGGTTTTCCAGCGCTTACACGGGAAAAATGAATTTGCCGGTACGGGGGTTGGTTTGGCGATCTGCCAAAAAGTGGTCACCAATCATGGAGGAGCCATTACGGCCATGAGCCAGCCGGGGCACGGGGCCAAATTCAGTATTTACCTCCCTACATGATTTAACCTTTTTCAAGGCGTTCAATCACGACAAAGGCACTATTTATGTATAAATGCCATCGTGTGCTCGTATGCTACTCTACGTCTGCGATAAGTTTATCATACAAGCTACGGGCGAATTCGCGGGCACGCTTGATGCGCATTTTAACGGCGCTTGGGCTCAGATCCTGGCTGAAAGCTATGTCTTTGATGGGAGCACCTTCTTTATACTTACTCAGTAATAAGTCGCGCTGGCTTTCCGGGAGTTGACTGATTACCTGTTCATAAAGTTGAAAGCTTATCTCCTCAGATAAATCTGTCCAGTCGTTACCAGGCGTCGAATCCTGTAGATAGTTATACCACAACACCTTATTCTGCCGCTGTTTACGAAGTTGGTCGATGCAGTAGTTGACCGTAACCGTGTGTAGCCAGGTTGTAAATTTAGCTTCTCCTTTATAACTGGTCAATTTTCGGGTCAGGCGGATAAAAATATCCTGCACGAAATCTTCCGAATCGTCGTGATTACCTGTATAAACGAAACACTTCTGATACACCAACTGACGATGTCGGCTATAAATTTGAGAAAAGTACCGGTCGCTGCCTGTAGTAAGGTACTGTACTACCAATTCCTTATCGGAAAGATTAACCATTAAATTAACAGAGATAGTTGTTGGCTCTTTAATCTGGGTTCATTCAGGTGTATCATAACTGCCCTTTCTGAATGCTCTCAAACAAATTTCACTATCTTTTTTGATATTTTATATACTTTATCGCTATTAATGCATATTATAAGACTAAATTTTTCGATTATTACCTTCACTATATCATTCCATACGTGATTTATGCCGATAAAAGCAGCAGGGCGATTTTTATTTCATGAATTAGCACACCAGTTCGTTATCTGATTTTTCGGTCCAGGCCATAGCGCCTTAGAAAGAAGCCGTTCGGCTAGCTGAGTTATTCCTATCCATACCGTGATGACCAGTGGCCTGGCCTCAACAACGGTCCTCAAAAGCTCCACAGAAGAAGCTCAGTTTTGAGTTAGTAGTTATTGGTCGTTAGCTTTCCGAATAACCAGCAACCAATAACGATTACCCTAAATTACCGCCTGCCGCATACCAGAGCGATGCCACTGCCTTCTGATACTTCGTCCGCAGTTCTTCCAGCTTCACCCGTAGGTCGATCAGTTTTGTCTCGCGGCTGTTGACTAGAAAAAGTGAGCTCTCGCCCATCTCGAATTTGGCCTGCTCGGCCCGGAGCAGGGTTTGCTGATTCATAACGGTCTGTTGCTGAACGGCAATTTGCCGATCTAGTGCTTTTAATTCATTCCAGACTGTCTGCACCTCGTTGGCAATTACACGACTTGTTTGCTGTCTCTCCAAATCAAGTTGTTTGGCTTTAATCTGCACTTGCCGCAACTTGCCGCGCTCTTTCCGAAGAAACAACGGGAATGTCAGGTCTACACCTATCTTGTGGTTATCGGCCCGAAACGCGTAATAACTCGACCAGTCGTAGCCTGTACCTACCACCGGCGTGCGGCTTAACAAACTCGCATTAAGCACAAGCTGTGGCTGGAGCAGCGACCGTCTGAATCGTTCTTCGATGCTGAGTTGCTGTCCTTTGGCCGTTAGTTTCAGTAAATCCGGGTGCTGTTCGGCCGCTCGGCTGAGCAGGTTTTCCAGTATGGTTTCATGGGCGGGTTCCAGCGAAGCGGCCTGCGGCACAACGTTCTGGGGTATATCGACAGCTAGCGGCAGGCGGCCCGTTTCGTCGCTGGCCCACAAAACCGCCGTTACCCGTAAACGGGCGTTTTGTAAGGCTACCTCCGCCTGTTGCTGCATCACAAGTCGATCCTGCGCCGATATGAGAGCCTCGGTCGTATCAATGGCTGCGGCATCGCCCAGCAAGGCCCGCTCGCGAATGGCGGCAAAACGGGTGTCGGCCAGTTGATATCCCTCACGAATGAGCTTATGCTGCTGGTGGGCCAGATACCACTCCCAATACGTTTTTGCCGCGTCGAAAAGCGTTTTATTGATCAATTTCAGCCGGTCGGCATCAGCCAGCGTAACAGCGAGTTGCGCCTGCCGCAAGGTGTTGCGCCGGGCGTCAATGACCAGACCTCGCCCAAGGGGAACGCTTAGGCCCACAGACGCCAGCCCCGATGCGGGAACGCGCGACTCGGGGTTGACAAATTCGCCCCGGTTCTGATCATACGTCACCTTCACATCAATACCTGCCGGAAGTACCGGCACCGATAAACCCGACTGCCATTTCTCATAATACAAACTCTGGCCAAATTCTTTTCGGTCATAGATTGAAAATAGCTTTGGGTCAAATGCACCCCGCGCCTGCCGAACCTCCTCCTGAGCCTCTGCGGGCAATAAAGCCGCCTGCCGAACGAGCGGATGGTGTTGTAGAACGGCCTGGTAAAATTCGGCCGCCGTAAACGTCACGGTGTCGGTGGGTGTTTGTGCCCACGCGGTTTGAGCAAACAGCATCACCAGTATCCACCACAAACGGACTTGTCTATACGTCATTTCTTTTTCTCGTCTTTTGGTTCTTCCTGCAAACTCGGCGGGAAGCCATTCAACTGCCGCCACAATTCATACCAGACGGGTACATCGTCCAGCATTATCCAACCATATACGCCCGAGCCTACCCGCAACTGCTGCGGCCAGGGCTGATCGCCTTTTTGTGGCTGGGGTTTTACCAGCAATCGGTATTTGCCATTGACACTACTGACGGCATCAATGACAGCCACCTCGCCCCCAAACGTACCCACCGATACCGTTGGCCAGCCTGCAAACTGAATCGCGGGCCAGCCATCGAACTGGAGCCGCACCTTCCGACCGGCCTGAATCAGCGGGACATCCATTGCCCGAACATACAGTTCAACGGCAATAGCCGGGTGAGCAGGCTGAAGAATGGCAACGGATTCGCCCTCTTTTATGGTTTCGCCAATGCCCGCCTTTAACGACCGCACCACATAGCCGTCCTGCGGGGCCCGCACAATGTAGCGCTCCCGGCGAACGTCTACACTACTGATTTTATTCTGCAGCTTGGCTATTTCACCCAGTGCTTCAGCCCGGTACGAAACCGCCGAACTCCGATCCGACAACGTTTTAGCGAGTTTCTCCTGATAGTCGGCCTGTATCGTTCCCAAATCGAGCCGGGCGTTGACCAGTTCCTGTCGGGACACATTGAGTTTATTCTCCTGAGCAATCACTTTGGCATAATCCTCCTGAACTTTCAGTCGACGCGATTCGAGGTCGGTGAGTGAGAACAAGCCATTCTTGTGCCCCCGCTCATACCGCTCCAGCCGGTCGAGCGCGATCTGGTAGTTTTTCTGAACCGCAATCAGGTCGGTGCTATCGCTGATCACCTTGAATTGCCCCTGCCGGACCTTGTTGCGTGCCGATGCCAGTTTTACCTGCAAGCCTGTTTCGAGTGCGTTTTTCTGGTCGTCCAGCGCGGTTATTTTCGCGTCGGTAGCTGCCAGGCTCCCCTGTTTAGCCCCTAGTTGCTCACTGAGTCGCTGGGGTAGGTTAGGATCGAAGTAATCATCTTTAATATCAGAGATGATCAGCAGCGTATCGCCTTTTTTAACAAATTGTCCTTCCTGTATGGCCAACCGTTCGATTTGACCGGCAATGGCATTCTGCACCGTTTGCGGCCGATCCTTCGGGCTTAAAGCAGTTACGGTACCTTCGCCATTAATATTCTGCTGCCAGGGTAACAGCATCACAAACAGGCCAATCAGCAGAAACGCCAGCATCCAGCGCCCAATCCGCCGACCGCTGTCGGGTTGGGGTAACGTTCGAAGTGTTTTGAGCGGATAATGGGTGAAGAGCTGCTCGTCTACCCGCTCGTTGGATAAATTAAGCATGGGCGGCATCGGTTTCGAGTGGTAAATCGGTTACGTTGGCAATTTTTTCCACGGCGGTGAGCATATCAAAAACCGTATCAATACCGGAGATCAACTTCTCAACGGCTCCGGTAATCAGCACAATTACCAGTTCGGAGGCAACGAATTGCCCCAACGTCATTTGACGCCCTACAACCAGGGTCGTACCCAGGATCAGCAACCCGCCCGTTACCAGCGTTTTAAAGGCTACACCACTATAAAAAAAGCGTTTCAGCACATTAAAGTGGGCATTCCGGTAGTTCAGGTAGCTCGCAACAAGGCCGTCCATTCGATCAATAGGCTCCATCGTATCGGCCCGGCTACGTAGCGTTGGCAGGTCGTAGGCGAGGTCTTCCAGCCAGGCCACCACCTTGTATTTATACTTCGATTCATTGAGGCTCGTCTTTAGCCCAGCAGGTCCGAACAGCCAGCAGATACCCACAATGGTCAGCAACGTAAACAAGCCGAAGCCCAAAAATACCGGGTGATAAAACGACAGCAGAATAATACCGAATATTATCTGCACAACAGCGGCAGTCAGGTCGATGAGCAGTTTGGGCAGGCCTTTCTGGATGGTCAGCACATCAAAAAAACGATTCATCAGCTCAGGCGGAAAGTAAGCCGCCAACGCCTTGGGCTCGATATGAGGCAAGCGGTAGGTAAATTCAAACGCAGCCTTGGCAAAAATGCGCTGTTGCAGAATTTCCACCAACGTCATCTGACTAATCATAAGCAAACCCGTAATCAGCACACCCACAATGATTAACCCGATCAGCACATAGACAGAGCTGAATACCAGACCACCCGACACCAGATTGAACACGGCCTGAATACCCAGCGGAAGCGACAGGCTGATAACACCCGTCACGATCGCATACAAATAAATGTAGCCAATGTCTTTTTTGTCATTACTCAAGAGCCGCAGCAACCGTTGAGTTGGCGAAGGCTGTGGTTGTTGATAGGCAGTTGTCATCGCTTTAATGTTGTTTTAACTTTTTGATAGTATTACTATCAGCTATGCAAACATAACTTTTATTTGAGAAAGTTCGTTTCTTTGCATTGATCGTTCCGGTTAAGTGGTTTTTAGGGTTGATAAATGGAATATACCGTATTGGTTCGGATGAACGAGAAGCTGTTTCTGCGGAATCCGGAAAGCTCTGACCTGGGACGACGCATCGTTCGCCAGGGTATTTTGCTCATCGACGAGCTTGGTTTTGAGGACATGACCTTTCGCAAATTGGCCGAACGCATTGGCACGAAAGAAGCCAGCATTTACCGATACTTCGAAAATAAACACCGGCTGTTGGTGTATTTAGTAGCCTGGTACTGGCAATGGCTGGAATATCAGGTTGTTTTCCAGACGAATAACCTAATCGACCCCCGCGAAAAACTGGAACGGGTTCTCCAGTTACTACTGCCTAAAGATCTGGCTGAAACGGTTGGAAACGACATTGACTTCACGTCCCTCTACCATGTCGTTATTCGCGAATCGAGCAAAGCGTATTTGACGCACCACGTCACAGACGACAACAAGCAGCAGTTATTTAAGCCTTATAAAGACTTGTGCGGTCGTATTGCGGCCCTGATTCTCGACTATAAGCCCAGCTATCCGTATGCACGGTCGCAGGCTAGTTCGATTATCGAAACAGCGCATTATCAGTCTTTTTTTGCTGAGCATTTACCTTCCCTCACCGATTTCAGCCTTGTGAAGCGGAACGACGACCTGTTTGCCTTTCTTCATCATCTCCTTTTTTCATCGTTGGACTGTGACTGATGGTCGGCAACGACTGCAAATAATGCCCCAAATCAACTTTCTTCCTGCCCTTTGTCATAGTTGACCGAATCAAGTACCCATACTTTTGCCCCGAACTGTTCCTGCCGGACAACAGACGCTGGAAATCCCGTTCGTTTGTAGATCGGACCTGAACGTTTTAACGTACTCA
>CAXTJJ010000261.1:0-8585 GCA_964244155.1 uncultured Spirosoma sp. | reverse complement strand
GCTCACTCAACCCGAATTAGTGGCCTTACGGTCAGTTTACCGACCCGAACAGCACACGCTCCACCTCAACGCGGGTTTGTCGACGGAGCAACGGTCGTTTATTCTGTCACGGGAGGTAGGGTTCCAGTTCATGAACCTCAAAAATCGTCCCTATAGCTACTCCTGGGTTGAAGCCGAATCGTTTGAACAGATTCTCAATAACTACAAAGCCTCTTATTTTGCCGACGCCATTTTAATCAGACGGGCCGCGCTGGTCGCAAAACTGAGTGATCTGTTCGCCAGGGATACCTGGAACAACGACGACTTTCTGCAGCTCATCGACCATTTTGGGGCAACGCCCGAACAATTCTGTTACAGACTGAGCAATGTGCTGCCGAGTGAGTTTGGCATAGATCAATTGTTTTTCTACCGGTTTAATCACACCCCCGGTCAAACGACGTTCAAACTAACAAAAGAAATGCACTTATCGCGTCTGCAAGGTCCACGCGGTATAATGGATGAACATTTCTGTCGGCGGTGGATTGCCTGGACTATTTTGCAGGAACTCCAGTTTTTACAGCAGAACAAAGGATTCGACAGTACGCTTTGTCGGGCACAACTTTCCGAATATTACGACACTGGCCACCAATACCTGATTATTTCGGTGGCGTATCCTTCTCGAACTGTCGGGGATCAGAACATCAGTGTCTCTATGTGTTTCGCCGTGAACGATGCGTTGAAAAGCAAGCTGAAATTCCTCTCGGCATCCCCTGTTAACAATCCCGCCAGTGAGGTCTCGTTCCGGATTGTAAACGAAGCCTGCGAACGCTGCGGCATCTTCGATTGTCGTGAACGGGTGGCCGCTCCTGCCGTTCTACAAAAGAAACGTCAGTTTGCCGCGATGAAGAAAGCGATTGAGGGGCTGCGCTAATTTGTCATTCGGTCACATTCACATGAAGCCAGCCAGACGGTATCTGTTCCTCATCGGTTTAGCGATAGCAGCCCTTGTTGTTGTCATTTTCTATCGGGAATACATGGGTGAAGACCCAGCCCCCACCACAGAAAAAGACAAGAACTCCCTGATCAATAAACACCTTAATGCGGTTGTCACGGATACATCGGTGACGGCCATACAGGCTGGCCAGTATTCATTCAAGATCGACTATACCGATATAGACACAAAGGAAGCTGCCAGCTTTTTCATGAGTTTCCATGACCGCACCAGCGTAGCGATCGGCGATACCGTCACCAAAGAGAAAGGGGAAAAGCTACTGCTTATCTTCCGCAAGCAGGGTAATGTTGCGTCGGTCCCAATTGATTAAAAATGCCTGTTCCCATTCCTTTTTCATGATTCTTTTCCGAATTGAGCAGGAGCATCCCTATTTAAATACCATCCAAATCTGGTACGAAGAATCCTTTCCAGCCGACGAACGGCGTAGATTCACTGACTTACGGCAACTTCTCCCCTGCCCCGACATGCACCTCTGTGGGTTAGTCGAACAGAATCAACTGATTGGCTTTATGATTTACTGGCAGTGGCCCGAAACTATTTTTATCGAGCATTTTGCGGTTGACCCAGGCCAGCGGGGCAAACAACTGGGCCAACGGGCACTCAGCCAATTGCTGACTCTCGACAGTGCTTATTTTATCCTGGAAGTTGAATTACCCCTGGATGACGTCAGCCGTCGGCGGATTCATTTCTATGAGCGACAGGGATTTCATCTCAACTCATTCGTTTATGCACAACCGCCCTATCAACGCGGAGCACCCAACATTCCCATGCATTTGATGTCGCTTCCCGCCATTGAGCACCAAGAAACGTTTACCGCACTGAGCACACTCATCAAAGAGCGGGTTTACGAGCGCTTTTATTGATGACAGTTGCAGATGGCGCAAGGCTCTGGCCTTGCGCCATCTGCAACTGTCATCAATAAAAACAGGGTGGCCGATTATCTTCTGACAATCGGCCACCCTGTTTGTAATCGTAACGAAAGGTTTACCCTATGCGTTTTGCTTCATTCGAATGATGTTCAGCGCAGCACCCGCTTTGAACCACTCGATCTGCCCTTCGTTATAGGTATGATTCACAGGAAACTCATCTGTCGAACCGTCGGCATGGTGCAGAACGATTTCGAGCGGACGACCCGGCGCAAATTCAGTCAAGCCATCAATGTCGATGACATCATCTTCCTGAATCTTATCGTAATCGGCAGGGTTGGCAAACGTCAAAGCCAGCATCCCCTGTTTTTTCAGGTTGGTTTCGTGAATCCGGGCGAATGACCGCACCAGGATCGCCCGCACGCCAAGGAAACGGGGCTCCATAGCCGCATGTTCACGCGATGAACCTTCACCATAATTTTCGTCACCCACTACAATCGAACCGATACCGGCCGCTTTATAAGCCCGTTGTACAGCCGGTACTTCACCGTATTCGCCGGTGAGTTGATTTTTAACGGTGTTGGTCTTGTCATTGTAGAAGTTCACCGCGCCAATCAGCATGTTGTTGGAAATATTATCAAGGTGACCGCGGTATTTCAACCACGGACCCGCCATTGAAATATGGTCGGTTGTACACTTGCCTTTTGCCTTGATCAGCAATTTCAATCCTTTGAGGTCTGTCCCTTCCCAGGCAGTAAACGGAGCCAACAGTTGCAGACGGTCGGAGGTTGGACTTACCAGTACCTGCACACCCGAACCGTCTTGGGCTGGAGCCTGATAACCGGCATCATCGACAGCGTATCCTTTTAAAGGTTGTTCAATACCCTGTGGTTCATCCAGTTTTACCTGTTCACCGGCCTCGTTGGTCAGCGTGTCGGTCATGGGGTTGAACGTCAGATCACCGGCAATGACCAGCGCCGTTACGATTTCGGGCGAGGCCACGAAAGCGTGGGTACTGGCGTTACCATCATTCCGCTTGGCAAAGTTCCGGTTAAAGGAGGTGATGATCGAGTTTTTACGGGTTGGGTCGTCCATGTGGCGCGCCCACTGCCCAATACAGGGACCACAGGCATTTGCCAGCACAACACCACCGATTTCGTCAAAGGTTGCAAGCAAACCGTCGCGCTCAGCCGTAAACCGAACCAGTTCAGAACCTGGCGTTACGGTGAACTCTGACTTGGTTTTCAAATTCTTAGCCGTTGCCTGGGCCGCTACCGACGCCGAACGGGTCATATCTTCGTAGCTGGAGTTGGTACAGGAACCGATCAGGCCAACATCAAGCTTGGCAGGCCAGTTATTTTCTTTTACGGCTTTGGCAAAATTGGATAATGGCCAGGCCAGATCGGGGGTGAATGGCCCGTTGATGTGCGGTTCCAGTTCCGACAGGTTGATTTCAATCAATTGATCGTAATACGAAGCCGGATCAGCATACACTTCAGCATCTGCACGCAGATCTGCTTTTACGGCCTCAGCGGCATCCGCAATATCAGCACGGCTGGTAGCCCGCAGGTAGTCGGCCATTTTCTCATCATAGGCGAAAATCGACGTAGTAGCACCGATCTCAGCACCCATGTTACAGATTGTGCCTTTACCCGTTGCCGACAGGCTCTCGGCCCCTTCGCCAAAATATTCAACAATGCAGCCCGTACCGCCTTTCACGGTCAGGATACCAGCTACGCGCAGGATAACGTCTTTTGCGGAGGCCCAACCGCTCAGTTTGCCAGTTAGTTTAATACCAATCAGTTTTGGCATTTTTAATTCCCAGGCCAGCCCCGCCATAACGTCGCAGGCATCAGCGCCACCAACGCCAATGGCGATCATACCCAATCCACCCGCGTTTGGTGTGTGTGAATCGGTACCAATCATCATACCACCCGGAAACGCGTAGTTTTCGATTACCACCTGGTGAATAATCCCGGCACCGGGTTTCCAGAAGCCAATTCCGTATTTGTTCGAAATAGAAGCCAGGAAGTCATATACTTCTTTGTTCTTGTTTTTAGCAATGTCCAAATCCTGAACGGCCCCTACTTCGGCCTGAATCAGGTGGTCGCAGTGAACGGTAGATGGGACAGCAACTTGTGGCCGACCGGCCTGCATGAACTGCAGCAGTGCCATTTGAGCTGTAGCATCCTGCATAGCCACGCGGTCGGGGGCAAAATCAACATACGCTTTACCCCGCTCAAACGCCTGGGTTGTTTCACCGCCAAAAAGGTGACTGTACAAAATCTTCTCCGACAAGGTCAGCGGTTTGCCCACTGCCTGCCGGGCGGCTTCGACGCGTTTGCCGAGGTTAGCGTAAACGCGCTGAATCATGTCTAAATCAAAAGCCATAGCAAGTAGGAATAAAAAACAGGTTACTGAAAGGGATACTCTCTTAGAAAGAACCAACGAACTCAGAAAATGGATTCGTTTTAGTGAGCCAAAATTATAAGATTCTGACTCGTTTTGGAAATATTCCGAAGAATGGATGATAAACAGCCGTAAAGGTAGGGTACAAACACGCAATTCGCTCAGTTTATAAGTCCACAAATAGAACGGAATGGATAATAAACCTATCTTGGCACAAAAAATCGCGTTAACCCGATAGCCACCACACTATTGGTCAAACCAATTGACGCATAGATACTATCTATTATGAAGAAGAAAAATATCCTCCTTTCTGCGACAGCTCTGTTCAGTCTCGGACTTATGCTGTCATCTTGTAGCAACGATGAAAACCCAACCATCACCTCCACTAAAACCCGCCTAACAGCTACCTTAACGGGTGCCGGTGAAAAACCTACGTCAACGACATCAACGGCAACGGGCACGTTCGTCGGTGATTTGAACACAACCACGCGGGTACTTAGCTATACGGTTAATTATCAGGGCCTGACACCAACGGGTGGGCATTTACACCGGATTACGAATGCCGATGGCACGGGCCCAGTCAATATCCCATTCCCAAGTTTAACAAGTCCGATTATTGCTACAACTGCCGCCCTACGACAAACGCAGGTCGATAGTTTACTGGCAGGTCAGTATTATGCGAACTTACACACGGTAACGTATCCAAATGGTGAGATTCGCGGTGAAGTAAAAAAACAATAAGTCACAAAAGCGTTTACTGTTGTTGTCAATAGTTATAAAAAATCCCCAGCCGAAAACGGTTGGGGATTTTTCAAAAAGACACGTTTAATTCAATATGGTGCCGGCCAAAACGGTCGGCGCCACAGGATTACGCTATTGTGATGGTTTGCGCCGGTTTATTCGTCGCGGGATTCTTAGGCAGTGTCACTTTCAGAATGCCATCGGCATAGGTGGCCGAGATTTCTTCGGTGAGCACTTTGTCATTGAGTCGAAAAGACCGCTCAAACGAACGGTTCGTAAATTCCTGATAGGTGTAGTTACCCGTTGTCGTTTGTTCAGAATTACCCGGTTGGTCAGTGCCCTGATAGGTAATGGTCAGCACATCGTCTTTAACCGACAGTTTTACGTTTTCTTTAACCAGACCAGCTGCAAATAAAGAAATTACGTAGCTGGTCTCATTTTCTTCAATGTTGACGGGTGTCTGTTGAAAGCCACCACCGTGACGGCCAGCCCAAAAGCTACCGAATTTTCCGCGACCGTATCCTTGCCCGGCCCAGGAGCCCCCAAATTTACCCCGGCCCATTGACCCGCAACCTCCTTTATTACCTGTTTCGAATGCCTGTTGATTATACATGGTTGATTGTTTTTTAGTCTTGTGTTTACTGATTGTATACGTGTGTTTACTGTATTGAATTAATTGATTGGGATTACCCGCTCAAAACTTCCCCGGCTCATAGGCGTGTGATAGGTTGGATTGTTGATGGAAATGATGTCTGCTGACTGCCAGCCACCGCGACCAAACCGACCAAACGCACGCCCCCCGATCAGCCGGGGCCCTACTACCCGGGCCAGCAAGGCGATGCCCAGGCCAACCAGTAGTACTTTTACAATGAGTGATACCAGAAACAGTACCAATCCGGCCGCTAATGCTAAACCGGCTACTCGCCAAATGATGTTCATGTTGTTTATGATTTAATGGTTTACAAAAGCCCTGTCAAGCAGGAAGTGATTGGTGAAATTGTATTGGTTTCGTTTCGTGTTCTTCCAGGTTGTGGCCTTTGGTTAGGATGACGGGCAAGGGCGGACTTTTACTTTAACGATTTATAAAGTTTTTTTTCGAGCGGATGCTTAAGCCCATTCAGAGACGGCCATCTTTCTCAGCCTCTGCTAAACGACCAGACCATAACCTGCTCACTAACAAAGACGTACCTCATTCATACATTCAGAGCTGCATGAATGAGGTACGTCAAAAAATTTTCAAAAAATAGATCTTGCTGTCGTTAAAGGTCATCACAGACAGCGTTCTCAGCTCACACTGTCGTGGGGAAACGATTGACGTTTTTATAATATATATAAACCGCTGGTTCTTTTCCCATTGCCGTAAACCACTGCTGGCAATAGGGTGCCATCCAGATCGAATCCCCTTTTTTGATCGGATACCAATCCTGGTCGAGCCGGTAGATACCCTGTCCCTGTAGATAAATCAGGCCGTGTTCCATAATGTGTGTCTCTACTAGAGGCAGGTGCCCGCCCGGATCGTAGGTAAACATATTGACCGCCATATCAAATGAGAGATCATCAGGCAACAACACTTGTAACCGTAAGGCCGGGTCGTCCATATAGGCGGGGGCGGCTACATTTGCGGCATCGCCAACTAAAACAGCGGGCACCGCGTGCCCTTCCAATCTTTCGTAGACCTTATGAAACGACAACAGTTTTGTTTCTGCTGTTGGCTTGTTAACTACATAGCTGTTGCCAATAGGAATATAAATGAATTGACCCGAGGTTAACACGTGTTCTTCACCCCCTGCGGTTGCTGTGCATTGACCGTCAATGACATAGAAAAATAGTTGTGATTCGAGTGTTTTCCCAACGAGTTTACCATACTGACCCAGGGTGATCAGCGTTTGACAGAACTGAGCGCCCATCCGCTCATTAATAATCACATGGACGGTGCAGTTTTCCCACCCGGGCACACGGCTGTTGATGTAGCCATCGGGACTAATTACGGCGTAGTTACGCTTTACGACAGAGCGGGTAAGTGCAGAAATTTCCATAGTTTTTACGTGAAGGCTTCTTTCTAAGATTATCCGGCATTTGTTTCATAGCCTGACAGTCTATCCGTTCAACCACTAGAACCAAGCCTGGGAGCCGCCCTGCCGGATTAAAATGAGAGTATCAGCCAAATTGAGTTGACGATGCCTGACAGGCTCAAAATCTTATTCCGTCTGAAACCGCTCGGCATGGAAGATTAAGGTAATAGTAGCGACACCCATGCACACTTTGGCCATATTGCCGAAATGGTAACATGAGAATAGATGAGGAATGCGAAAACCAATTATCCTGATTTTCGTTTAAAGAAAGAAAGATAGATTTATTTTCAGAAAATAGACTCTATCTTTGCACAGATAGGAATATTAATTTAACTTAGCGTTGTTATTTTGTCAAAATCCGTAACTAAGACATTTTAGGCAATGACTATCAATAAAAAATCGCTTTTACCCGGCCCCTGGACCTTAGTGTTTCTTATCGCTGGTTTTCTGTTTTTGACGGCCATTGAGTGGGTGTGGAAACTGTTTATCAATTAACGTCTCCATACAAATAGCCTCATTTGTAACTTCCGGTGAACGAATACCCTTTCGTTCCAAACACAGCGTAGGCCCTTCCGGTCCGTGCCTATCCATAGCGTTTTCCCACTCCCGTTTACCTTAAACCAGGGCGAGCAAATCGAACCCGCTCCTGCGAACTGATCCAAGGCTGTTGATTTTGACAACCGATCTGGTTTGTCGGGATGTCGCTTTGTTAAAAATCAGACTTCCTCCTTAACTGTTTTGCGCCGGGGCACGAAGAGGGTGCGGAAAACGATGTCCCACAACTTACTGCTTACACCAAACCCAGATTCAGCGTCGTTGAAGTGGTGTACCATATGATGTGTTTTCATCTCCTGCAAAAATGGATTTGAAAAATTGGCATGGTGCAATGCATAATGCATCATATCGTAAATGAGATAACCTGTAATAAAGCCCGCAAAAAACGGGAACACGTACCTGTCTCCCAGAGCGCAATAAAAAGCTAGGTAGAAAATAGCAGCCAGGGGTGCTCCCAATAAAGGGGGCATTACCAATCGTTTCGAATCATTTGGGTAATCGTGGTGTACACCGTGCGTTAAAAAGCTGATACGCTTGCCAATGGCAGTCGTCGGATGATAATGAAAAATGTACCGATGCAGTAGGTATTCGGCAAACGTCCAGAACCCGATGGCACCCAAAAAGAGCAGCACGGTTGCGCCCAGCGATACCCCGTTACTGAAGCCTTTATAGAGCGAAACGAAAACAACCGGAACCCAAAAGAACAAAGGTGTACTCCAGTGTACGCGTGAAAATAAATCTAGAATTGGGTTTTTAAAGATTCGGATAGACTCATCCTTTGTCGACACAAAATTCCTGGCCATAAACTGATTTAAGTAGGTGTTACTTATAAAAGTAATCCAGCAATTTTATTTGAGCAAGGTCATGGGGCTGCTTACAAGGAATCTTCCTTGCTTTGCCTATCCAACATTCGGCTTTTGTTCTGGTTGTATTCGTATTCATAGGACCCTT
>CAXTJJ010000260.1:0-8603 GCA_964244155.1 uncultured Spirosoma sp. | reverse complement strand
CTGGGGCCGCAGGTGGTGGCGCAACCAACTCAAACGACATCGTATACGGTATCGGGTTCGGGTCTGGATTTGTGCAGCACAACGGCCGTAGTCACGGTCAATGTGCGAGCGGGAACCGTTACGGCAACCACTCCCCTGGCTGAGCAAACCTTACAGGTAACACCCAACCCGAGCGATGGGCAGATGATGGTGTTGTTCAGCGGCCCACAACGGGGCACCCTTACATTGGGAGTTCGCAATGTAACCGGTGTTGACCTCGTTAAACAACACTATCAGAAAACAGTCGATCAGTTCCAGCAAACGCTCGATATTAAAACCGCCCCACCCGGTGTGTATTTTGTGGAGGTAAGGATAGGAGAGGATGTATTCCGAAAACGAGTGGTGAAGCAGTAGTTGCGATAGCAGTAATAAGAAATAGATAAGCGTCAAGCAAGTAGCACAAAGGCTGTTTGCTTGACGCTTGTCTTGTTACTAGTCCCGCTGAATAATTTATTAACTCTAGTACATACTTGTAGGTTAGTAGGATAGTTAAATAAAGAATAACATAACCTTCACTAAAGCTTGTATTTTAAAGTTATATTTTATAATTTTTAGGTATGCAGTTGATATTGCAAAATATTGATTTGTATTTTTGATGTTTCATAAATTTAATATTCAACAAATGAAAAATTTTCTACTACTTCTGCTAGTAGTCTGTTGCAGTGCATTAAGCACGAGCGTCAGTGCGCAGCAGGAACGAAGAGTAACAGGAAAGGTCATTTCAGCCGAGGATGGCACCGCCTTGCCGGGCGTTTCAATTGTTGCAAAAGGCACAACCCGTGGAACGCAGACAGATGCAGAGGGAAACTATGAACTATCGGTCCCCAGCAACATCGGTACACTGGTGTATAGCTTCGTAGGGGTCGTTACACAAGAGGTATCCATTGGCAATCGCTCGGTTGTGAATGTGACACTGAGCAATGATACCCGTTCGCTCGATGAAGTTATTGTAACGGGTTATGGCGCACAATCGAAGCGAAACCTGACCGGCAATATCGCCAAGGTAGGTGCCCGCGATATTGAAAATATTCCGGTTCCGAGTGTTGAGCAAGCCTTACAGGGTAAAGTGGCAGGGGTTCAAATTACGTCCCTGAACGGTAAAGTCGGGCAGGGTCTGCAAATTCGGGTGCGGGGTTCGTCGTCGCTAACGGCCAGTAGCCAGCCCTTGTATGTCATTGATGGCATTCCCATAACATCGGCCGATCAGTCGTCGACAACGGCACCAACAAACCCCATTGCCGACTTGAATCCCAATGATATAGAATCGTTGGAAATCCTGAAAGATGCCTCATCGTCAGCTATTTATGGGTCGCGGGCATCAAATGGCGTGGTGCTGATTACTACCAAAAAAGGACGGGCCGCTAAAACAACCTTTGAAGCGTCGGCACAAATGGGAGCCAGCAACCCAACCCACCTGCGTCAGTGGCTCAACACCCAGCAGTATGTAGAGCTGTTCCAGGAAGCGCGGGCCAACTCGGAAGCCCTTGGTATTCCCGTGTATTCGGAGGCTTCGTTAACCAGTCGCCTGACACGCTATGCGGCTGGTGATGCAACGGGCTGGCAGGGTGCCAATCCAAAATATAATACCGACTGGCAGAATGAAGCCTTTCAAAAAGCACCTTCGCAACAGTATGACCTCAGTGCGCGGGGTGGCGATGCGAAAACACGATTCTTTATTTCGGGACAGTATTTCGATCAGAGCGGGATTATCATCAAAAACCGGTTTCGCCGGTTGAGCGGCCGCGTTAATCTGGACCATACGGCCACAGACAAGCTGACGTTGGGCGTGAATATGAATATCTCGCACTCGATCAATGACCGCGTATCGAACGATAACGCCTTCTCAACACCGATGCAAATTGTGGCTCTGTCGCCCATGACGCCGGTCATTGACCCGCGTACCAACCGCTTAAGTGGTGCCGATCCTGATCTTTTTCCCAGCTACCCGCTGTATTACAATCCGCTTATCAACCGCGACTATGCCGCCCTTCAGGCTCGGGTGTACCGCATAATCGGAAATGTTTATGCCGATTACAAACTGATGCCAGGCTTATCGTTCCGCACCGAGTTCGGAACTGACCTGTTGAGCCAGCAGGAAGAAGAGTATTATGGCCGCGAAACACGGGGCAATACCGGTGCTCCAAATGGCTTGGGTTCCAATAGTTTCCGTCAGGTAGCCAACTACACGACCAACAACTACTTCTCGTTTGGTCGGACGTTCGCCGAAAAACACGATGTCGATGCTACCCTGGGTATGTCGTATCAGGAATCGCGGAATAATTTCAATTCTGTAACGGGTCAGCAGTTTCCGAGTAGCGCTTATAAACAAATAACATCGGCTGGTAAAATCACGGCAGGCGACGGTCAGGAAACCCGGTTTAGCTTCCTGTCATATTTCGCCCGAGTCAATTACCGCTTCAACAACCGCTATTTGCTGGGTGCATCGGGCCGGATTGACGGGTCGTCGCGTTTTGGTACCAATAACAAATATGGTTTCTTTCCAGCCGTATCAGCAGGCTGGATCATTACCGAAGAGTCGTTTCTGAAGAATGTAAAGGCGTTGAGTCTGTTGAAATTACGGGCTAGCTACGGCTTGACCGGGAATGCTGAAATCGGTAACTTTAGTTCGCTGGCGTTGTATTCGTCAACAGGTTATGTAGGCGTACCGGGCCAGGCTCCTTCGCAGATTCCTAACCCGGATCTGACCTGGGAGAAAACCCTGCAAACCGACGTTGGTCTGGAGTTTGGTTTCCTCAACAACCGTTTTACAGGCGAAATCGACTACTACCAGAAAAACACAAGTGGCCTGTTGCTCAATGTTAACGTGCCGGGCTCATCGGGCTTTCGGACGCAGTTGCGCAACGTGGGGAAACTGGAAAACAAAGGGTTTGAATTTGTTTTCAACTCGAATAACCTGACCGGCCCATTTAAGTGGACGACCTCGCTCAACATCGCGTATAACAAGAATGTAATTACGGACCTGGGCGGTACTACCATTACGGGGAGTTTCCTGAACCGGGCGCAGGAAGGACAACCACTGGGCGTGTTTGTTGGTCCTGAATATGCAGGTGTTGATTCGCAGAATGGCGATGCACTCTATTACAAGAATTCGACCAATGCCGATGGTACATTAGACCGATCGACCACCAATGACTATAACAGTGCAGCTTATGTGCCACTGGGCAGTCCAACGCCTAAATTCATCGGGGGTATTACCAACACCTTTAACTTTGCCGGTATCGATCTGAGCGTGTTGTTCAATGGCCAGTTTGGTAACTACATCTACAATGGGGGCGGTAAATTCCAGTCGGCCAATGGCGATTTCTTCGATAACCAGTCGGTTGACCAATTAAATCGCTGGAAGAAACCAGGCGATATTACCAATGTACCTCAGGCTCGTCTGTTGGGCGGTAATGGTACCGGCGAGTCATCCCGTTATCTGCAAAAAGGGGATTACGTTCGTCTGCGCACCATCACGCTAGGTTATACATTGCCCAAAGCCTTGCTGAGCCGTATCCACCTGACCCGAGTCAGAGTTTTTGCCACGGGTCAGAACCTGTTGACATTCACCAAATACACCGGATGGGACCCCGAAGTTAACTCGGATGCCTACTCGTCGAACCCGGTTAACCTTGGCGTTGACTTCTACTCAGCGCCACAGCCGCGCACGATCATCGGTGGTTTACAAATTGGTTTTTAAGCGACGACACACAACTTATGAAAACGAATAAATCAATTATACTGGCGTCGGCAATGACGGTTGGCTTGTGGCTGACCTCCTGCAATAGCCAATTGGATATAAAGCCGGTTAACAGTGTGGCAACCAGTCAGGCATTGAGCACAGCCGATGACCTGAAAGCACTGCTCGTGGGTGCTTACGATGGCCTGAGCAGCGTCAATCTATACGGTGGCGACATACTCCGCGACGCCGAACTGCTGGGTACGGTTCCTTCTACGGGCGATGTACTCTGGACAGGAACGTTCGCAGCTCCTCAACAGATTTACACCAAGAATATATTGGTTAACAACGGGCAGGCTGATGTTACCTGGACGGACGCCTACCGCACAATCAACATCTGTAATACTGTGCTGGCTAACCTGAGTCTGGCCAGCACGGCCGATCAGCCCCGTATTGAGGGGGAAGCGAAGTTCATTCGCGCTTCATTGTATTTTGAGCTGGTTCGGTTCTTTGGGCGAGATTATAGCGATGGAGATCCCAATGCGAATCTGGGTGTGCCTGTCGTGACCACGCCAACGGTAGATCTTGGTGCCAATTCGAATGTGCCCCGCAGTACCGTAGCAGCTGTGTATACGCAGGTGTTGTCTGATTTGACCGACGCCGAAGCCAAGCTTCCTGCTACGAATGGTTTCTTTGCCACAAAAGGGGCGGCCGGGGCGCAGCTTTCGCGTGTGTACCTGCAAAAAGCCGATTACCCCAATGCCGCCAATGCTGCCAACCGGGTCATCACAAGCGGACAATATCAATTGGTCGATATTGAAAGTGTATTTGATACGCGGGAATTTGTGAACGGAGCCAATACCGATGAGACGATTTTCGCCGTTCAGATCACGGACCAGGATGGTATCAATGACCTCAATACGTTTTACGGGTCAACTGATACAGGGGGGCGGGGTGATATTGAAGTTACGGAGACGTTCCTGAGCCAATTTGATGCCAATGACCAGCGGGCGAATTTGTTTTATGATGATGGCGGCCCTATTCGGACGCTTAAATTCGTGAATCAATACGGCAACATTCAAGTGCTGCGGCTAGCTGAAATGTACCTGACGCGCGCTGAAGCTAATTTTCGGTCGGGCACATCGGTTGGTGCTGCGCCATTAAGTGACATCAATCTCATTCGGGCCCGTGCCGGTGCTACGCCGTTGACAGCGGCTCAACTAACGCTGGCCAATATTCTGAAAGAGCGTCGGCTTGAACTTGCTTTTGAAGGAACGTACATCCACGACCTGAAGCGGACCAAAACCAACGTTGGTACACTAGCCTATAATTCGTCCAAACTGATCTTCCCGATTCCTTTGCGGGAAATAACAACCAATCCAGCTTTGGTACAGAATGCCGGATATTAAGGTAATTCAGAATAAAAATAGCCCGGACATGATTGTTCGGGCTATTTTTGTTTTACGTACAGTTTTATCAAAAACCTACAAGGTCTTGCAGACCTTGCAGGTTTAGTTTAAACCCACTATGATTAAACTATTATCTCTTGTCTCTCTGCCTCTCTATGTTGCCAGTACGTTGTGGCGACCGATTTCTCTACCCATACCCGCCTATACGTCCTGGATCGTGGGCGACACCGCCGATGTGCAAACCAAACCGCTGGGTGGAGTCGTGTTAGCAGGGGGCAGTACGGATGTCGATGCGGCAATGCGCTGGTTTCTCCACCGGTCGGGTGGGGGTGATGTGCTCATTTTGCGGTCGTCGGGCAAGGACGGCTATAATGACTATCTCTGCCGGAAACTTGGCGAGTCAGTTAATTCCGTCGAAACGATCATGCTGAATACTCGTGAACTGTCGGGTAATGCCGCCATTGTTCGAAAAATACGAAATGCCGAAGCCATCTTTTTCGCTGGGGGCGATCAGGCCAACTACGTGAATTTCTGGCAGGGGACCCCTGTTGCCGAGGCTCTCAACGAACGGATTGAGCAAGGAGTTGTGCTGGGTGGTACCAGTGCGGGCTGTGGTATTCTGGGCCAGGTGTATTTTACGGCCAAAGAAGGAACTGTCACCTCCGAAGAAGCCCTGACAAATCCCTACGATAAGCGGGTTGATCTCCGCCATGACGACTTTCTCAAACAGCCTTTACTCGCCAATACCATTACCGATATGCATTATACGGCCCGGAACCGGGAGGGCCGCCATCTGGTGTTTATGGCCCTCGCCTTAACGGATTGGGGTCTGAAAATACGAGGCATCGGTGTTGACGAAAAAACGGCCGTTTGTGCAGATCTCAACGGAGACGTGAGCGTTTTCGGACAGGGTAACGCCTATTTTTTACAGGCAACAGGTGCCAGACCCGAACTATGTCAGACCAATCAGCCATTAACCTGGCATCGTGATGGCAAAGCCGTACAGGTGATAACCCTGGCTGGATCAGCAACGGGTACGCACGGTTTTAACCTGAAATCATTCCAGGCTACCGCCAATGCCAATCGGTCTTATTGGTACGTTGAAGGGGGTGTAAAGAAGCAAATGTGAGTTTGATTGCTCTCGGCCTTCCTCACTCCAACCCCTCTTCTAAAACAGGATATAGGCTAAAAAGTGCCGAGTAAAAGTCCCTCTCCTGTTTTAGGGGAGGGGTTGGGGTGAGGTGAAAGGCCCATCACCCAACCAGCCAGGAAGCCCCGCGTAAATATTCGGCAACGAGCAAGCCGCAATAAGTACCAACCGCATTGCCTAAGGCACCCGCCAGAATGCCTGGCAGATGCAAATCCGGTCGGTTCAGGCTTTTGGTCAAAGCTAAACACGAAGCAGAACCGCCAAGGCACGCCTGTGATGCTACGCTAAGAACCGCCCAATCCTGCCGAAGTAATGCCCCAATGCCAAACTGAACCAGCGAATGAATGGCCACCAGTACACTGACGAACAGAAGCATCGTTAGAGCCAGTTGACCATCTTTAAGGAGTGCTGCTATATCACAATAGGCGCCGATGACGGCCAGGAACAGGTAAATGCAGAAAATACTAACCACCCGGACACCCCGAAGTTTCTGAACAGGGGGCCACTGAGCCAGCAGCAGGGCAAAGGTCGTTAAGGTCAGGATTTTTGGAATGGCCGAGAAGTAAACAGCAAGCTGTCCGGCCAGGAATAAACTCGCCACACCCAGGCCAATCAGCAGGGCCAGATCGGTTGGGTTCATGGTTTCGACTTCGCTGACCTGGGCATTGGCTTCAGCCTCAAACTGCTCTTTTTCGGCGGGCGTATGACTGTAGGTCAATTCGCGTGGGAAATATTTATTGAGCAGGGGCGGCAACAGCAGCGTTACACCCATCCAGAGCGCCGTAACGATGTTGTCGGTGGCAATAGCCGCAGCATATAAATTGCCGGATTTATTGACCCCATAATGAAGCGCAATGGCATTCAGGTTGCTGCTGCCGCCGGTATAGGTACCGGCAAACATGCCGCCAAGTGCGTAATACAGCGACCCGAACCCTTTGGGGCCTGCCACCGCCCACATCCCGGCCACAACGCCAAGCAGCGTACCTGCGGCCCCAATAAAAAAGTTCATCACCATGGGTGTGCCGGCTTTTTTCATGCTGCGGAGGTTCACTGTCAATAGCAGATAAAAAATCGAAATGGGAGCCAGGTAGATGAAAATGCCGTCGTAGAGGGGCGGTGCATTTGTCGAGGAGGGAATCAGGCCCAGATTAGCCGTAATAGCCGTTAACAGAATGACGGTTAGCGACGTCCCGAGCTGACGAAAAACCGGGAGTTTAGTTAGTTGGTCAGCTACGATGATATTCCCCATCAGTATAGCCAGAATGGCCAACGGGTCTTGAATCAGCGGCATAGAGAGGGGTTAAAAGCGGAATATACAAAATAAACGATGAGTTTCCCCCTGCTGAGTGGTTTCTCTGCATTCGTTCAGTCAACTACCGAAAGATACGCTGTGTCACTCCCGAAATTAACCTGTTTCGACTGCTTATTACGTTGCCTCTTGGCCTTATAGCCACTCGCTAACTTAAGGTCTTTATACAAACTAAACGGGGTGACTCTATGGTTATAAAACAAGCCGATAGAATTTTTAGGCACGGTGATTAAACGGTGAAACAGGTGTTATTGTCTAAATGTTGATTGACCAGATAAGGCAATAAATACAAACTCCATGAAATTCAGACTCTTCACGATCTTATGCCTGATACTGGCCCAGAGCTTGTATGCACAGGTACAGTTCACGACTGAAAGCCCTCGTGTAGATGATATCAACGATACCGATGTGAGTATCCAGCGTGTTGAATTAACAGCGCAGTATACCATCATCTACATGAAGTTTCAGGCCCGAAAACAGGGCTTCAATGGTCGGCAGTTCCCGTTCCAGATTCCTATGCCTAATGCGCCACGGGGAGAAATCGAAACATCGAACAATATTGGGTTTCAGCCAACGTCACGGCTGTATGTGAATCAGGGCGAGCGGTCTTACAAATTTATCCGGGCTGAAAATATTCCGCTCGAAGTACGACGGAAAGTGCAACCGGGCGAACGCGTTGATTTTGTCGCTTATTTTGAACGCATCGATCCCGGCTACACCACCTTCGATCTGTTTGAATGCAGAGACGGAAGAGGCTTTATCTGCTTTAACTTCTGGGGCGTTCACATCATCAACCCGCTTCGTAAAGACAGGTATTCGCAGCGCACGCCGAAGCCACCGGTTCAACCCAAGCCGCAGCAACCTCGCTATACACCCCGCACACAACCGGGTGTTGGCGATCAACCGGCCGAACCAGCCGTACCGCCAGCAACCGCGCCTGTTCAGCCGAAAGAGATGCCCGCGGCCGTTGCCGTAGCCATCAACGGTGTCACGCGCGATGCGAAAACGAAGCAACCC
>CAXTJJ010000259.1:0-8609 GCA_964244155.1 uncultured Spirosoma sp. | reverse complement strand
GGAGAGTAATCTGGATTGGACCATTGTCCGTCCTACCAGCCTGACCAATGGGCCACTCACAGGAGCCTACCGGCTTGGAGAACACCTTCCATTCTCGTTGTTCTCCATGCCCAGGATCAGCCGTGCTGATGTGGCCGCTTTTCTTCTGGATCAACTCGACAAAGTTGAGTACCTGCATAAAGCTGTAACGATTACAGGTCGATAGGCTGGCTGAGGGAGTTAGTTGACAGAATGCGAACTCACAATTTTACAGTCGCAGCGTTTGGTTTCGGCTGGCAGCGTGACGGGTTTATCGAAATTGCTGTTGGGCGACAGGGTACGGGAGAATGTGGTATATTTTTCTTTCACGACTTTTCCCGCTTCGTCGAAAGCCACAATCTTTACGGATACATCGTTGTGTGACCGAGATGATAAATTTGAGACGACAACATTCACCGTTGAGGTCACCAGCACATTTTCCAGGTCAGAGCAGTCGACCGTCAGGTCGATGGTTTGAGGGGTAAGCGATGTGTTATTAAATCGAGACATCACGTACAAAATAATGCCACCCAGTACAAGAACAACCAGTACCAGCCTGATAAGTGCTTTCATCGGATAAATTTTATTGATTTGCTTCCAACGCCTTTTGCGCTTCTTTTTCCCGTCGCTTTCGTTCCCGTTTTTCCTGCCGCAATTGCTTGCGGGTTTTTACGGTATCGGCTGGTGCTGGTTCGCTGGGAAGCGCTTCCGGACGATCTGGCTGAACCGTTGGCTGCTCATCACTGCTGCGATTATCGTCTGTTTTCTTGCCCTTAAACAGTCGGCGGAAGAAATTACCGATGCCATTGCCTTCATCCTCATCAACGTCAGGATTGACCGGGTCTATCAACAGGCTATCACCCTGAAATAGTGAATCGACCGGAGCGACTTCTCTGCGCAGACCCTGGCGTAACCGAACATCGTAGAATCCATAAGCACCGGAGTCGGGTGTGGCCAGCCCACGACGAGCCATAATACGGCCAATGAGCTTAAAATAGCCGCGCACATTCCGAACCTGGAGCGTACCGTCCGGCACAAACCAGTTCAGTGCGGCCTTAGGGCGTGGAACGACAAAGGCGAGAAAAATACTTTCACCCAAATTCAGGTCCGCCGGGCTTTTGGCGAAGTAATACCGAGCGGCTTCACCGATGCCATATATATTTTTTCCCCACTCAATGATGTTGAGATACACCTCATACATCCGCTCCTTTGAGACAATGTGTTCGTTTTCGATGAGCCAGACGATCAGGATTTCCTCAATTTTACGGGAGAGCGTTTTATTGCGGCTCAAAAATGCATTTTTAACCAACTGCATCGAGATAGTACTGGCCCCACGCTTGAACGACTTTTCCTTGAAGTTCGTCGCAATGGATACCCGGAAGGCTTTTTCGTTGAAGCCGTTATGCGTGAAGAAGTTATAGTCTTCAGAGGTCAATAACGCGTTTCGTAAATCGGGCGAGATTTGATTTAATGGCGTATAATCCGGGTTCTCTGGCCCAACGATAATATCCCGAACAGGCTTTCCCTTTTCATAAGGAGTATAAACGAATGGCTTGTTGATAGCCGCAAAATCTGTTCGACCCATCTTGATAACCTTGAAGTTATCCTGCGTTAGGCTGGAATTAAATTTAACCGAATCGGGTAGTGCCGTATCGAATCGGAAAGCCAGGTCATATTTGAGTTTACCCGATACCTGCATGCCCTCCAGCGACTCAAACAGCCCCTGAGGAAATGAGTTGAAAATTGCCTGGGCATCCAACGGGTCGGTATGCAGTTGAACGTCGAATTGCTTACCCTGCCCGGTCGAGGATGTCTTATCGGGAAGGGTGTATTTTATAAACGGGCGAGCACTGATTTCGCCCAGATGCAAGGTCGATGAGCTATCGACACCCACATAATTTTCACCCACAAACAGATTGGCGTCGATAGCGGCCCGGCTAACCAACACGTCGGTTCGGGCAATGGCCGGGTGGTTGATCCGCAAATTTCGCACTGAACCAGCCCCTTCGAGCCGGAATTCGCCACGTGATCTGTCGACATCCCGAAGTTCGGCCCGAAGGGTATCGGCCTGTAATTTCAGGTTGTACTTCTTCTGGATGTACGGTAACTCGATAGGTCTGGGACGACCATTTTGCCCTTCGGCATAGAGAGCCAGGTTATATTCGCGGTCGCCGGGGTCAGCAGTGCCCGCCACATGCCAGATTGCCAGATTACCATTCAACTTAATCGTTGACGAAACGTTCTCGTTTTTGATGACAGCCGTTTGTGTAAGCAGATTGATGGTATCATTACCAACATCGACACCTCGAAACTCCAGGTTGTTGATATTAAGGTCGTCGGGAATTTTGGATAATATATTGTCGATCAGGTTTTCGGCAACATCAGCCAGATTTGTCCGGCGAGTGGTTTCAGAGGCCGTGTCCTCAATGCCCGTGGCTGTAGAATCGCGCTTTCGGTGCAGCAGAAAATCGATATTCGTCAGCGAATCCCGTTTGATCACCTGAATCAACCCATTTTCGAGCGTCATACCCGACAGGCCAATTTTACCCGCCAGTAACGGCCAAAACCGCACGTCCAGCTCAACCCGCTGGATGTGAGCCAGGCTATCACGCTCCTCCGGCACTACTGAAATCTCGGTGAAAGCCAGCGAACTTAGCCCTGTGAATTTAGCTGATCCTATCTTAACGTCGAGGTTATAATCTCGTCTTGCTTTGCGAATGCCTCGTTCGAGCGCGGTCTGCAACAGGCTTTCCCGCTTGGAATAGGCAACGCCAGCACCCACGAGAGCTAGCAAGAAAATACTTAAAAACACCCATCCTGCGATGCGGATGGCTTTCCGTTGACGATACGTCATGCTTAATGTCTATGCTCGAAGCGCAAAGATAAGGAATAAGAGGGAGGAAAGGGAGGAGGGGAGGAAAGGAGGAAAGGAATAGTATATCCTTTTACTCCTTTCCTCCCCTCCTCCCTTTCCTCCTTTTAAAAATCGAGATGACAGTTCGTCCAGCCGTCGTCGAAGCGGGTGCCGAACTGTTTGTAGAAGCCAATAGCAGGTTCGTTCCAGTCGAGTACCTGCCACATCATACCTGTGCATTTTGTTTCGCGGGCCATTTCGATGGTGGCATCCAGGAGCAATTTACCAACGCCGTAGCCGCGGAAGGCCTCTGTCACGATGATGTCTTCCAGATACAGGCGTTTCCCTTTCCAGGTTGAGTACCTGAAGAAATACAGGGCCATACCAACGATCTTCTGACTATCGGAATCTTCGGCCATAATCATTCCGAAAAGGGGATTTGGCCCAAAACCATCAATGGCCATTTGTTCGACGGTGTTGCTCACCTGATCGGCTGCGCGTTCATAAATAGCCAGTTCGGTCACTAAAGCATAAGCTTCCGGTATGTCTTCGAGGGTACCAGGACGAATTGAAATCATTTGGAGTGATAAATGGATGATGATTAGAAAGGGTGCGTAAACAGGAAGTGTGTTGAGCGATGAATTGAAAATAAAAAAATTTACTGATCTTCTGAACTAGCGACCCGATTGGTCATTTTACCTCTCCATTTTGCTAGTGCGGCCTGAAAATCGTCGGGTAGTTCGGAGTCAAATTGAAGCCATTCTTTGGTGCGAGGATGATTAAAACCCAGCGATTTAGCATGCAAGGCCTGACGGGGCAACAATTTGAAAGCATTTTCGACAAAGGCTTTATAACTGCCAACGGGTGTACCCCGCAAAATTCGGTCACCACCGTACATGGCATCGTTGAATAACGGGTTGCCGATATGCTTGAAATGCGCCCGAATCTGGTGGGTGCGGCCGGTTTCCAGTTTACACTGTACTAAAGCAACATAGCCTAACTCTTCCAGGGTTGTGTAATGGGTGATGGCCCATTTCCCTTTCGATTCATCGTCGTAAATTGTCTGTACCTTACGGTCTTTGATCGACCGACCAATGAAACCGGTAATGGTGCCGTTGAGTGGATTGGGAACGCCCCAGGTCAGGGCATTGTATGTACGCTCGATGCTGTGCTCAAAAAATTGCCGGGCGAGGTAGGTCATGGCAAATTCCGTTTTGGCAATTACCATCAGCCCTGATGTATCTTTATCGATCCGGTGTACCAAACCCGGCCTGATCTCGCCATTTCGCGAGGTCGGCAGGTTCTGGAAATGGTAAACAAGCGCGTTCACCAGCGTACCGTCCCAGTTCCCATGCGCGGGGTGGACAACCATACCGGCCACCTTATTGATCACCACTATATCATCATCCTCAAACACAATATTGAGGGGTATATTTTCAGGTTTGACATCGGTTTCGCGGGGTGGATGGGCAAGCGAAATCGTAATGATGTCAAGCGGCCGGATTTTATAACTGGCTTTGGTCGGTTTGTCATTCACCCGTACCGATTCAGCGTCGATAGCAGCCTGAAGTTTCGTGCGCGTGGCATTCTGCAGTCGATCCATCAGGAAGCGATCAATGCGCAGCGGGCTCTGGCCTTTATCCACCACAATGCGGTGATGTTCGTATAATTCGTCGTCTTCGGGTAATTCGTCTTCCGTTTCCGCTAGCATTTTCTCAGATTTGCTGAAGCAGTATGACCAGAGGGCCGCGTCGTCGTAGGTTGCGTTAGAAATTGATACAGCCTAGAACTACGCGGCCTTCCGGCCACGCTGCAACAATCATTTAATCACAAAAATACGGATTATGGGCGAACTTGCCCGGCAACTCGCTGAATTGGTGAATAACTCGCCCCTTCAACGACTCGTTGACCCCTTTCCTGAGCCGGTGGCCATCAACTTGTTTCTCAAACGAGACGATCTGCTGCACCCGTTGGTGTCGGGTAATAAGTGGCGCAAACTCAAGTATAATTTGCTGGCCGCCCGTGAGCAGGGATATACGACGTTACTAACATTCGGCGGTGCTTACTCCAATCACCTGTACGCACTGGCTGCGGCTGGGCAAACATTTGGTTTTCGGACAATAGGCATCATTCGGGGAGATGAACTTGCCGGAAAACCACTGAACGACACGCTGACTTTTTGCCAACAGAAGGGCATGGAGTTACAGTTCGTGAGCCGGGAAGCGTATAGGCGAAAAGAAGACCTGAACTTTCTGGCTGCGTTGACAACTCAGTATGGACCTTGCTATATAGTACCCGAAGGCGGCACCAACGAAATGGCCATTAAAGGCACTGCCGAAATCATCCCCGAGATTACCAGTCAGTTAGGTTATGCACCCGACTATGTGTGTTGTGCGGTTGGAACGGGGGGCACCGTGGCGGGTCTGGTACAGTCAGCGTCAACGGAAACAACCGTGTTGGGGTTTGTGGCGTTGAATGGTTTTGCCCCGGATAGTCTGCCGGTTGTTCGACAACAAACAGCCAGCAAGCCAGCAGATTGGTTGCGTCTATATACAGATTATCACTTTGGTGGGTACGCCAAAACCACCCCCGAACTGATAAATTTTATCAGGAGCTTTGAACAAAAAACGGGCATGCTTCTGGAGCAGGTTTACACAGGCAAGATGCTGTACGGCGTATATGACCTCGCTCGAAAAGGGTACTTTCCTGCAGGCGTAACGGTCGTGGCGGTGCATACTGGTGGGTTGCAGGGACGGAGCGCGGAACTTGATAAAAGAGCTTCTGATTCTGGCGTGAATAAGTCGACTGATTTTTAATACGTACTATTTTGGTGTGAAAAAATACCATAATTTGCCCGTCCTATACGAGATTTCCTTATGGATACGATTTTCACTACCGAACGAGTAAAACCACTGTTGGCACGAGTTCGCGAATTTGTTGAAACCGAACTGATTCCGCTTGAAGTCGGCTTTTCGCATAACAAACTAACGGACTTAATTCCGGTACTTGACCAAAAACGCGAACTGGTAAAAGCCACCGGTTTATGGGGATTACACCTGTCTGAGGCCGAGGGCGGGCATGGCCTTACTCTCTGCGAATTCGGGCAAATCAGTGAGGCTCTGGCTCATGCGCCCTTTTTTGGCCATTATGTATTTGGCTGCCAGGCCCCTGATATTGGCAATACCGAACTGCTACATAAATTCGCATCTGAAGAGTTGAAAGAGCGGTATTTGAAACCGCTGATGGCAGGAGAGATCCGTTCCTGTTTCTCAATGACCGAACCTGAGTTTGCTGGTTCAAACCCCACCCGGATGGCCACGCTGGCGGTACGGGATGGGGATGAATACGTGATCAATGGCCGCAAATGGTTCACCTCCTCGGCAGATGGTGCTGCCTTTGCTGTGGTAATGGCGGTAACGAATCCCGATGCGGCACCGCACCAGCGGGCCAGCATGATCATTGTCCCGACCGATACGCCGGGTTTCCACATAGAGCGCAACATTCCCGTTTTTGGCGAAGCGGGCGAAGGCTGGTTTAGTCATGCCGAGGTGACATACATCAATTGTCGGGTGCCCCTCTCGAATGTGATTGCCGGTGAAGGGATGGGCTTTCGGCTGGCGCAGGAACGACTCGGGCCGGGTCGCGTTCACCATTGTATGCGCTGGGTCGGTAATGCCGAAAAAGCGCTGGACCTCATGTGCAAACGCGCCGTGACGCGCGAAATTGAAGACGGGGTCATGCTGGGTGAAAAACAATTTATTCAGGATTTTATTTCCGAGAGTCGGGCCGAAATAGATGCCTGCCGGTTGTATGTACTGAACACGGCCCACATGATTGATACGGTTGGCGTAAGCAACGTGCGCGATGCCGTGTCGGCGATAAAGTTTTACGTAGCCAATGCGTTTCTGCGGGTGCTCGACCGGGCCATCCAGGTGCACGGAGCATTAGGTGTAACCGATGATACCGTTCTGTCGGCGATGTACCGCCACGAGCGGGGGGCGCGTATCTGGGATGGTGCCGACGAAGTTCACAAACAAAACCTGGCGATCAATATCCTGAAGCAATATGGCTTAGATATTAAACAGAAAGCCAAAGAGCTGCGGCAGTTCCGCCAGATGATGGCGGAGCAATCTGTAGGATATAGGATGTATGATGTATGATGTATGATGTATGATGTATGATGTATTGCTTTCGCGGCCAGCTACATCATACATCCTATATCATACATCACATACCGGCCAACTTCAATATTTAACCTCACATGATTACTCCTGATTTGCCGCGTGCTGTTCGTTCAGGCGAAGAACTTGATTTGGATGCCTTGAATGGATTTCTGCAAGCGAATGTGCCTGACATTGGCGGGGTACTGGACGTCCGGCAGTTTGCGGGCGGGTTCTCGAATCTGACCTATTTACTCAAAACTGCCGATCGGGAGTTTGTACTTCGTCGCCCTCCGTTTGGGGCCAACATCAAAGGTGGACACGATATGGGGCGGGAGTTCAGAGTCTTGTCGCTGCTGAAAGGGCAGTACGATAAAATCCCCGAACCCATAATCTACTGCGAAACACCTGACGTGCTGGGTGCGCCCTTTTACATCATGACGCGGGTAAAAGGCATTGTTCTCCGGGCGTCGATGGCCCCATCGCTGAACCTCGCCCCCGAACGAATGCGACACTTATCCGAAGCCTTAATAGATAATCTGGCGGCTATTCATAGCCTGGATATAAATGCAACGGGTCTTATTCAGTTAGGTAAGCCTGAAAGCTATGTACAGCGACAGGTGGAAGGCTGGATAAAACGGTATCACAACGCTGAGACCGATAAAATTCCGGCGATGGAAAGAACTGGACACTGGCTACAGGAAAACTACCCCGGCGAACAAACACACGCCTTTTTGCACAACGATTACAAATTCGACAATGTCGTGCTGGCTTCCGACGAAACGACAGGTGAACCATTGCCGCAAATTAACGGTGTGTTGGACTGGGAAATGTCGACGGTTGGTGACCCGCTCATGGATTTGGGAGCCACATTAGCCTATTGGTCGGAAGCGGGAGATAGCCCGGCCTATCGCAACTTCAACCTGACGTGGCTTCCGGGAAACCTGACCCGGCAGGAAGTTGTGAGCCGCTACGCCGAGAAAAGCGGTCGGAATCTGAGCGGTATCCTCTTCTACTATGTGTTTGGGCTTTACAAAAATGCGGTGATTATCCAACAAATTTACGCCCGCTGGAAGCAGGGCCACAGCCAGGATGCACGATTTGGGCAGTTGCTGCCTATAATTTTCGAACTGGCAAAGAAAGCCGTTGAGGCAATGGAAAGCGGAGAGGTCTAAAATGCCAGGCCTTATTCCTGCACACTGGCCCGCTTGAGCCGGTCGTTCATTGCCCAACCCAGGCCTTCATTTGGCACGGGTTCGGCATAAATGACATCAACGGGTAAGTTATCCAACGCCCGAAGGTGCGCAAACAGGTTTTTGGCGGCTTCGTTCAAATCGCCCGTAGGAGAGAGGACGCGCTGATTTCTATCCTGAAGTCCGCCAAATGGTTCGCGAAATGCCAGCGCGCCAACGCGTTCACCGGGTTCAGGGCTTGCACCGGCGGGCAAGAGAATCAGTGGTTTTCGGGGAGCGTAATGACTGCTCAGCATACCCGGCGCTTTTGGGTTTGAGGTTGAATGCGTACGCACGGCAACAGGTCCGATGATTCGCTCAATCTGTTCCAATGCCATGCCGCCC
>CAXTJJ010000258.1:0-8662 GCA_964244155.1 uncultured Spirosoma sp. | reverse complement strand
TCCACGTAAACCCGCATAATCCGAAACGCGGTCTGGCTCCGCAAAAGAAGACAAATCAATTAACCTTGTAATAGCGTAGAAAGGTGACACCGTAAAGCGGCTATTGACAGAAATTGGATACGAAGCCGATACGGCAATCCGATTATACCGGTATTTTTGGAGGATACCTGCCCCATCAACAAACAAAGTCTGGCGATCCACGCGCGCACCGTAATCAATCTGATGCGTTAAGTTTGTGTACTCGGCAAATAGGTCGCTATTGCGCAGTGTATTGGTCAAACTAAGAAATCCACCCGCTCTTAGTACGTGATTTTCCAGCAAATCCGTTAAGGTAACCTCCTGCGCGTAGCCAAATCCTTTAATTGGATCAACCCGCCAATTGGATGGGGCTTCATTGATACCAAAAGTAGCTTTATAATCAAATGGACCACGAATCGTGATATTTTCCCGACGTCGGTTACGTGGTAGTGTAGTGGTCAAACCAGGTGAAACACCCGTTATAGAACGACGCTGACGATTTTCAGCCGCCTTTACTACCTCCGGATCAAACTGGTAATTATCGGTATCTACTTCACCCGGTTCTAAAATAAGGCCCTTCGACGGAGCAGGCTGCGCACTGGCCGTACGTACTGTTGTGGAGTCGGTAGGAGTGCGGCTTGTCTGTACGGCCGTATCGGTTTTTGCCGAACTAGCCCGTGCACCACTCGACGCATTCAAGCGGTTGGCTGCCATACTGCGTTGTGTAGGTGGCGTCTGAACCGGTTGAGTAAGATTTAGTTGCGACCGGAAGCCAATGTATTCGTCGCCGTTTTTCAGACTGCTATAAACGAATCCACCGCTAGCTGGTTTAAGGTCATACAAGCGAATACTTTCCGGAAAAGCCGTTAATTGACTGATCGACTTTGTTTCGGTTTCGAGCCGGTAAAGGTTACGAATACCGTTTGCATCATTTAAAAAATAAATAGTCGTTTCGCTGGCCGGAATAGGCTGGGTGGCCTGAGAAAGCGAATCGGTCAGGCGAACGAGCGATAAATCGCGGGCACTACCTTCGTGCGAAAACAAGCTTAAGCGATCGCGAACGGTTCGATAGGTCCCTTTGTCGACGCCAAGGGTATCTTCTTTCCGATTGGAGCTAAATACCACCTGACGCGCAGTACGGCCAACAAAGGCTGGGTATAAATCATCGTATAAATCGTTGGTCAACTGCTGGTAAGAACCCCGGTTGATACTGTATAAGAACAAATCGTTTTGCCCTTTGCGGTCAGCACTCATAATCAGGCTTCCGCCGTCGTCGGAAGCATTTATCCAGACTACCTGCGATAACCCGTTTACCTGACGCTTAAACTGTCGCTTGGGTCGTTTCTCAAAATTATTGAACTGATACAGGTTGGTTTTCCCTAACTCATCGGTAACAACAAGAAGGTTGTTATCGCGCTGCCAGGCTAGCAAAGGTGTACTTGTTTGTGTTATCTGACCATCAAGCCGGTAGCCGCCGGATACAACTTTGGTTTTTTTCCTGGTCGATGTGTTGACAACCTCAACACTGAACTTACCATC
Source organism: uncultured Spirosoma sp. (assembly GCA_964244155.1). Taxonomy (GTDB): domain Bacteria; phylum Bacteroidota; class Bacteroidia; order Cytophagales; family Spirosomataceae; genus Spirosoma. The sequence continues at coordinate 7,105 of CAXTJJ010000258.1, read as the reverse complement.
GCGTAGAATCGAATAAGCAATAAACTGTTTATCAGGACTTAGCTTCAGACTGGTTAGTATCGTCTTGTCATCCGCCGAACCGACTTTCAATTGAAAATCGTCGGTACTGGCCCGATATGACTGACTCACGGTATTAGCCATACCGGTATAATATTCACGCCATTCGCGCAAAAACCGGTTATACGGTACGCCTAATGTGCTGGAAATACTGCTTTGCTCATTCCGGATAATGCGGGTGAGGTTCAGGATATTCGAGACATTATCGCGGCCATATCGCTGAACGATATAGTTCCAGATAGAATGCCCTACCCGCTCGGCATCGGCACCAGATAATAAGGAGGGCTTTTTTACGGGCCTGTTCAGCGAAACATCACGCATGTAGTCGTCCAGTTCCAGACTATTTCCCTGAGCAATGTAAGAGGCAATGCCAGGCATGAACCAGTCGGGCAATGTCAGCAACAGTGAACTTTGAAGCGCGTCTTTCAGGCTGCCGCCATAGAGCATGTCATACACGAACAGCATGGCGATGTCGTGGATAATTTGCTGTCTAAAACTGATCTGATCACCCGTAAATGCCAATTCAACACGAGACTTAGACAGGTTTTGCTCCCGGCTGCTCAGACCCTGAGCCGTCAGGCCAATGTTATTCTGGGCTAGTTCCTCCGGTGAATTGAACAGAAAAATTTTGACGCGGCTATAGGGTGTGTACCCTAACAATTCGGTGATTCGGTCAAACTCCGATTCGGCATACTGAGCTGTCAGGTTAGCAATCTGGCTACCATCCTGATAATAGTAAATCTCAAAGTTCGACGTTCGGATGATTTTCCATTCGAAACTACGGTACTGGATACGATTTTTTCCGAACCGCTCCAGCGACGGATAATTTTGTGCCGTAGCCACGCTCAATCCGCCTAGCCACAGGCCCAACATCAGTATGTATTGATTTCGCATACGGGTATAAAAGACACTAGAATAACCTTACAACGTAACAGTTGGCATAAAATCGTTTACCTGACTTAGCCCTGTTGCCCTACCTTAAAACCTCAATCGGAAAAACTAATCAACTGCCATGATATAACGAAATGCAACGGCTAATATTCGCTTCAGGCTCCAAATCTTCACCATCTAAAAGGTAACGGGCAAGCTGTTCAGCCAGGTACGGGGCCAGCGACACTCCTTTGGTGCCTAACCCACCGAATATACCTACTGCCGGTTGTGTAGGATGTAAGCCAATGATGGGCCGTCGGTCTTTGGTCGACGGACGGATACCCGCCTGCTGATCCACAATCGTATAAGGCACTTTCAGTATTCCGGCTACTTTTGCCTGTAAAAACGCACGGCCATCTTCCGTTGTTTGCCAATCCAGGTCATGCCAGCTATACGTTGCGCCAATTCGGATTAAGCCATTTCGTACAGGCAGGATGAAAACCCCTTGATTAACTATATTTTTAATAGAGTAATTGTCAACCAAAGCCGTTAGAACCTGCCCTTTCACCGGATTGTAAGGAAGCCAGTCAAATAATGGATTCTCACGCGCTTGGACGCCATCACAAAATATAACTTTATTAATTTTCACGCCTTGCCACTCGACATGGCTATCGCTGATAATTAAATCCTTAACATCAACCTGCTGTTCAAAGTATTGGTTTTTTCTAACAAAATAGCCCTTAATAATTCTGACGAACTCTGTTAGATCGACCCATCCCGCCTGTGTTACTTCCAGACCGCCCAAAGGGTTGTCAATGTAGGGGCTATATGCCTGATCGTCAACAGATTTAGCCACATACTGACGTGTATCAGGGTCAGCGGTTAGGGCCAGATAATCTGCTTTTTCATGTTCAGACCGGAATGGACGGTAAATATTTTTGGGATGAAAGAACGAAACACCAAGTTGTTTCTCAATGCCGCTATAGAATTGATGCAGAAATGGAAACAGCTCATCAGCTTTCCAGGTACGGACCAATTTCCGCCCCGTCAATGGATTAACCAGACCAGCCGCCACAGCCGAGGCTGACGGAAGTGCAGGCGCATCGACCAGCAACACTGTGCATCCACGTTGGTCGAGTGTCCAGGCCAGCACAGATCCCGCTATCCCCTGCCCTACAATCAGAAAATCTACAGTCATACAGAAATAAAAGTCAGTAAGTCGGCAAGTGGCTGCGCCTAAGTCGGAAAGTGGCGGACACCAGAAGTGATTGCTTACCGGTCCGCGACTTACCGACTTAGGCGCAGCCACTTACCGACTTACTGACTCATTTTACTATTTTTCTTCCGGATTCGTTCGGCTAAACGACGGTCGGCTAATTCGATTACCCAGTCGACCTGCTCTTCAATCGTCATGAAGGATGTATCCAGCAATTCAGCATCGGGAGCCTGCCTTAGCGGACTTTCGGTACGGGTTGTATCGATAAGGTCACGCTTTTCGATATTCTTGATAATATCCTCCAGGTTAACCAGTTCCCCCTTGGCCAGTAGTTCCTGTTGCCGACGTTGAGCACGCGTGTATGTATCGGCGGTCATAAATACTTTCACCTCAGCGTCGGGAAAGACTTTTGTGCCAATATCCCGGCCATCCATCACTACGCCCCGCTTATGACCCATTTTTTGCTGCTGTGCGACCATGGCCCAGCGAACTTCGGGAATAGCACTTACTTCACTGACAATATTGGAGATGTACATTTTTCGGATTTCATCTTCAACGATCAGGCCGTTAAGACAGGCTTCATTTTTACCTGTGCGTGCATTATGCTTGAACGCAATGTGGATTCGATCCAGCGCAGCTACTACTTCTTTCGTATTGGAAAGAGAGACCCGTTCCTGAATAAAAAAAAGACTGACGGCCCGGTACATAGCACCCGTGTCAATATATCCGTAGCCCATTTGGGCGGCTACAGCCTTAGCGGTTGTACTCTTTCCGCAGCTTGAATACCCATCAATGGCAATTACTATCTTCGGCATGTAAAGTTGGTCCGCCGAAGCGGTACTCTTTTAGACAAAATAATCGCAAAGATGACGTTTTGAGACGTAAGTTTCTACCTGATTCCTCTCAGCCTTTCCGCTTTGCCACGAAATCATACGCTAATAGCTATTCGCTGACGGCTTTGGATCCCGATGTTCAGATCGAAGCATCGCAAAAATATGTTCGTCCAGATACTGATTGTTTTTAATCGCAGCTTTTCGATGAACCGCTTCATGTTGATAACCGGCCGCTTCGAGAACGCGCATCGACCCGATGTTACCCTCCAACACACAGGCAAAAATGCGATTAACCTGAAAGTATTGGAAAATGTAGCTTGTCATAATGGGCAAGGCTTCAGTCATAATACCCCGCCCCCAGTAGCTTTCGCTGAGCCAATAACCAATTTCGGCATTGTAGCGATATATATCATCTTTAACGGTAAAACCAATGTTTCCAACAGCCTGGCCGTCGATCTCAACGGCGAAGTTGTTAGGCTGCTGATACGATTTATTTGACCGAACCCACGAATGGGCATCCCTTGGCGTATAAGGATACGGAAAAAAATCGCGGACATTGTTCCAGATGTGGCGGTTGCTGGCATGGTAAACCAACGACTCCTCATCGCCCTCACGCCAGGGGCGTAATTGGCCAATAGAAAGCGGAAACGTAATCAACGTGGTAGTCAAGGTCAATGGAAGCGAGGGGTAATTACGTCACTAACAATGTATGAATCCAAATGTTACGTCAAATTTATCCTTACCCTCCCCTATTTCACACCAATCTAACCTGCATTCGTCGGAAAATACGGAGAAGGGCCGGTGGACTACGGTAGTTTTGACCCAGCTTACTGATTTATGAACTGTTGGTTATTATTCAGTGCCTAATAGGTTAATTGTCAGTCAGTAAATTAATATCTAATAACCTATTCGCTCAATAATCACTACTTAACTTACAGACTCATTCATTTTCCTTCATGACCCGCGAGCAACTCATCGGTACTATTGGCAGGAATGGTAAGCGCATTCAGTTGCGAGGTACTAATTTGGCTAAATTCGACTTCAATGGACTCGACCTGACAGGGGCCGATCTAAGCTTTTCAGACCTTGGTAAAGCTAATTTTCAGGGTACTATTCTACGCCATGCAAATCTGAGTTTTGCTAATCTGAATGGAGCTGACTTTACCGATGCCGATCTCTACGAGGCAAACTTCAATTTCAGTTCGCTGGAGAATGTCAATTTAAGCGGGGCCAACGTGGAAGGAGCTTCGTTCAACTTTTCGGGGCGTAGTAAGTACCAGCCTGCTTCACTGACGAAACCCGAATCCATTACACTGACAAATATCCTCCAGAAACCCGGCTGGGGCATACTCATCGGGATAATCCTTGGTGGGTTACTGGTATATGGCTGCAACGCCATTATTTTTTTCTCAAATCTGATCCTGACCGCAAAAGACCCCTTGATGGTGGGGTTATATCAGTTTCTCATTGTTCAGAACATGGTCGATGGCGCGGCCACTTTTCTAATAACCTGGGCCTTGTTGGGCTGGCTCAGCCGCCAGTTTAAATTCACCTGGCAACGTCATCTGATTGTCAGCTTCATAGTGATGATTAGTTATTTTATCATCAACCAGAGCCTGTATTTTACCTTGGGAAAACCTTTTATCGAAGAATTACTGAAGCGCCCAAATGCCATTGAATCAACAGCCAGTTGGTATATTTATGTACTAGGTGATCTGCTTATTGCCAACATATTTTTATATGTGCTTCAACAGGGGCAGCAATTAACCCGCAAACTGTCGGAACAGGAGTTTCAACTGCTCAATCTGGAAAAGCTTAAAACCCGTGCTGAACTGGACGCGTTACAGGCTAAAATAAACCCGCACTTCCTTTATAACGCCCTTAATAGCATTGCCAGTTTAGTATACGACAACCCCGATAAAGCGGAAGAAATGACATTGCTTCTGTCTAAACTTTTCCGCTATTCGACCGGACGGGATGGTGAATTGTTCGCTACCCTGGCCGACGAACTGGAAATGGTCAGGACGTATTTGCAGGTAGAACAGGTTCGGTTTGGTAATCGACTTACGTTCAGTGTTGAAATAAGTGATCCAGCCCTCAGTGAGTTACGTCTACCCCAATTCCTATTACAACCCATTGTCGAAAACGCCATTAAACATGGCATTGCCAAACGTGCTGATATGGGCCGAATTGATGTTCGTATTTATGAGAAAAGCAAAAACGCCGGAGCACCCGTTGAGCTGCATCTTTGCGTCCATGACAATGGCCCCGCCTTTCCCGACGACATGAGCGGGGGCTATGGGCTGCGAAGTATTCAGGATAAACTCAAATTACTATACGGCGACGATGCCCGGGTAGAACTCCAGAACTGGCCACTCAAACAGGTGTTGATCTCCATCCTGATGACTAAGGTCCGGGGCGTTAAAGACCCGGCAGCACCCGACGCCTAACCTAAACCAAGCCATGACATTTCCCCTAAAAACCATACTGATCGACGACGAATCACTGGCTATCAGCCGCCTGCGTCGCTTGCTGGATAAACACCGCGACAGCATCGAGATCATAGGCGATGCAACCAATGGAGCAGAGGGATTAACGCTGATTGAAAGCCTGCAGCCCAACCTTATTTTTCTTGACATCGAAATGCCGTTACTAAACGGGTTCGAGATGTTATCCCGCCTGACTACCATGCCGATGGTTGTTTTTGCCACCGCCTTCGACCAGTACGCCATTCGTGCCTTTGAAGAAAACTCCATTGATTACCTGTTGAAACCCATCGAGGCAGACCGCCTGAGTCGTACTATACAAAAAATCAAAACGCTGGTTGAACGAACAGATGGCTCAAAAGCGATAATCAACCCCATGTCGGAGAGCGTTATGCGGTTATTGGCGCAAATGCAGCCGAAGAAAGAAATCTATTCGATCTCGGTGAAAACAGGTGAAAAAATCAAACTGGTGCCTCTGTCCGACATCGTTTACTTCGAGGCAGAAGACAAGTACGTCTTTCTGGCAACGGTGGATGGTCAGAAATTTTTAACGACCTACACCCTGACAACGCTCAACGAAAAACTTCCCGATACCTTCGTGCGCATTAGCCGGTCGGTGATGGTCAATCGGCACAAAATCACCGAAGTTCATCGCCACTTCGATGGCAAATTCATGTTGGCCATGAGCGACAAGAAAGGCACGAAGTTGACCTCTGGCAGTACCTACGGCGACACGGTCCGACAATTACTGGAGCTGTAGTTTAGTGATTGGGTAATGAGTTACTGGAAATAGAGAGGAGATAAAGCGATGGGCCACAACTTATAATGTATTACCTGAATAACTAAAATTATGAAGGCGGCAACCGAACGTAAAATCATTCGCTGGTTTCATATTCTGGCCAGCATTCCCATTCTGGGCTACATTTACGGCCCGGTGGCGTCTTTACCCGAGCCAGCTTTTGCCGTGAAGTTTGTCATCTTACCTGCTGTTATTCTAACCGGTTTCTGGTTATGGCTGGGGCATCACGTCAAAAAATGGTTCCGTACCGGAAAGGCGCGCAACGTGCAGGGACGTTCTACGCAGACGCGCAATATATAGTGGCTTACCCAACGAAAGGGTTTATTTTTACCCATAAATCCTACAGTTATGAGTAAGAAAAATCGAACCGGCATCCTGTATTCTACCGATCCGGATTTTCAATACCAATCCAACGACGAGCCGGAAGCCAAAACCTTACCTCCTGCCCAACAGAATCTTAAAATCTGGCTCGTCAAGATGGGCGGAAATAAAGTAGTTACGACCGTTCGTGAGTTCATTGGCACCGAAGCTGACCTCGCCGATCTGGGCAAGCAATTAAAATCGGCCTGTGGTGCAGGCGGCTCCAGCAAAGACAACGAAATCCTGATCCAGGGTGACCACCGCGACAAAGTGCTGGCGTGGCTAATTGGAAAGGGCTATAAAGCAAAAAAGGCAGGCGGGTAAAGTGGCATATACATACATTTCCTGTAAGAAGGCTCTACAAAACCAATTGATCCACGAGCGACGATGTACGATTTTCAGGGGTACGTTAACAAAACTCGTACATCGTCGTTCCCAGTTCGCAGATCATTCGATTCCTCCCATCCATTTGCGCAGTGGCTTC
>CAXTJJ010000257.1:0-8667 GCA_964244155.1 uncultured Spirosoma sp. | reverse complement strand
GTCTTTAAAACTTATGAGGGTGTACTGAACGTTGGGGGCTTTTCGGGTGAAACCGGCTCGCTGACACCTCAGTATTTCGATTTTTCCGTAAAAGACGATGCTGTAGCGGCTCAAATTACTGAAGCCGTTAAATCGGGTCAGCGCGTGACATTACACTACGAAGAAAAGATTCTGAAATTCCCCTGGAACGGTGAAACCAAGTATTACATCACTGGCGTAGAGGTCGTGGGGCCGGTAGCCCGTCCATACGGTGATTCATCCGCTTACCCAGGCTATCAACAAGGGCAACCACAACCGGCTCAGCCCCAGCAAGCGCAACCCCAGAGCCAGCAACCGGCACCCGCTCAGCAACCCGCCACTGCCGACTCGACCTTGTAGGTAATCAAACCTGGACAATCTGCCAAACATCCTGAAAACGAGATAGTTGACAGACTGTTTCTGTACCTGACCGATCCCCTGAAAAAGGCGTTGAAAACCCTTAACTATTTTCAAGAGGCATTTGGTAATCTGCCCATTTTTGGGTAATTTTATCTGTTTAAACAACCATCCTAACATGGCAAAATCAGATACGGCGCAAGCCACAGCATCTGCTAATGACAGTAAATTAAAAGCACTTCAAACGACCATTGAGAAACTGGACAAAGCCTTCGGTAAAGGTACAGTTATGCGCCTTAGCGAGAGCAAAGTCGTAGACATCCCGGTTATCTCAACAGGTTCTTTGGGACTAGATTTAGCCCTTGGTATCGGCGGTATGCCAAGAGGGCGTGTTGTTGAAATCTACGGTCCTGAATCGTCGGGTAAAACAACATTAACAATGCACTGCATTGCCGAAGCACAGAAAGCAGGTGGTCTAGCTGCGTTCATTGATGCAGAGCACGCATTCGACCGGGTCTATGCAGAGAAACTAGGCATTGACACTAAAAATTTGCTTATCTCTCAGCCCGACAATGGTGAGCAGGCACTTGAAATTGCTGAACACTTAATCAGTTCCGGTGCTATCGATATCATCGTTATTGACTCTGTAGCGGCTCTTGTACCAAAAGCTGAGATCGAAGGCGAAATGGGCGAAAGCAAAATGGGTCTTCAGGCTCGCTTGATGTCGCAGGCGCTACGGAAACTGACAGGTACTATTAACAAAACCGGTTGCTGCTGCATTTTTATCAACCAGCTTCGTGAGAAAATTGGTGTGATGTTCGGTAACCCCGAAACAACGACAGGTGGTAACGCATTGAAATTCTACGCGTCGGTTCGTCTGGACATTCGTCGTATTGGTCAGATCAAAGAGGGTGCTGATAACGTTGTGGGTAACCGCACGAAAGTGAAGGTTGTCAAAAACAAACTGGCGGCCCCTTTCAAAGTGGTTGAATTCGACATCATGTATGGCCAGGGAATCTCTAAAGTTGGCGAGATTCTTGATCTGGCGGTAGAAATGGAAATCGTTAAGAAATCGGGCTCCTGGTTCTCATATGGCACCAGTCGTCTGGCACAGGGTCGCGATGCCGTTAAAGAATTGCTTCTCGACAATCCAGAACTGATGGGCGAAATCGAAGCGAAAATCCGTGCAAAAATTGCTGACGATGATGAGGCTCTTCTTGATCCCGTTCTTGCCGCTTCCGCTGCAGACGACGAAGGTGAAATCGACGATTAATTAGCAGTTTTTGTATAAAAGAAAAGGGAGAGCAAAATGATTTTGCTCTCCCTTTTCTTTTATACAAAAACTCACTCTGGGACTACCGATTCTCGATGGGCACAAACTCCCGCAGGGTAGATCCAGTATAAATTTGACGCGGGCGACCAATAGGCTCTTTCGTTTCACGCATCTCTTTCCATTGGGCAATCCAGCCTGGTAAGCGGCCAATGGCAAACATAACGGTAAACATATTGGTCGGGATGCCTAACGCCCGGTAGATGATACCCGAATAGAAATCGACGTTCGGGTACAGTTTGCGTGATACGAAATACTCGTCATTCAGAGCCGCTTCTTCCAGCCCTTTGGCAATTTCAAGAACAGGATCATTGACACCAAGTTTCGACAACACGTCATCGGCGGCTTTCTTGATAATTTTCGCTCGGGGATCAAAGTTTTTGTAAACCCGGTGGCCGAAGCCGAACAGGCGGAAACCCGTTGTTTTAGCATTCTTAGCCATATCAATGTACTTGGACACATCGCCACCGTCGGCTTTGATGTCTTCCAGCATTTCTATTACTTCCTGATTGGCACCGCCATGTAATGGTCCCCACAAGGCACTGATACCGGCCGAAATAGACGAGTATAAATTAGCCTGCGATGACCCTACAAGCCGCACCGTCGATGTCGAACAGTTTTGTTCGTGGTCGGCATGGAGAATCAGCAATACGTTTAAGGCTTCAGCCACAACCGGATCAACGTTATAATCTTCGACCGGCAGCGAGAACATCATGTTCAGAAAGTTCGGGATGTAGTCAAGATTGTTTTTTGGGTAGTTGATCGGATGACCTAATGCCCGCTTATAAGACCAGGTGGCAATGGTTGGCAACTTAGCCAGTAACCGGATAATGTGCTGATCGGTATTGTCTTCTTTGCCTCCTTCCAAATCAGGGTAGAAAGCACTCATAGCACTCACCAGCGACGACAGAACACCCATTGGGTGGGCTTTAACCGGAAAACCGTCGAAGATTTTTCGCATATCTTCGTTCACCAGTGTGTGGCGACGAATGGCCGTTTCAAAGGTAGTGAACTCTTCCTGAGTGGGCAGTTCACCATAAATCAACAGATAGGCAACTTCCAAAAACGACGCCTTGGCGGCCAGGTCTTCAATAGAGTACCCTCGGTATTGCAGAATGCCCAGTTCTCCATCCAAGAAGGTGATGGCACTTTTGGTGGCACCGGTGTTTTTATAACCACGGTCTAAGGTAACGTAGCCAGTCTGATCACGAAGGTTCGAGATGTCGAAGGCTTTTTCATGTTCAGTTCCCTCTAGGGTTGGAAATGAATACGTTTTACCATCGACGGTTAATTCAGCGGAGTTTGCCATACAAAAAATAAGGGTAGAGTAATCAGAAATAATAAATTAGGTATTTGCCGGACATAGGGGCATCATTTTAAAAAGGAATCCCACTTTGCCAGCACCAATACACCAGTTAGAACACTGAAGCACAGGCAGCCGGGCGAGCCCAACGTACAAGCGAATCGGTCGGGCGAAATTAGTCCAAAAACCTAAACGACAGATGAAATGGTACAAAAAAAGCCATGTTACGTTTGTATTAATATGTAACTTAAAGGAACTTCAATAAGTTTGCCTTTTAGCGTTTAAAGAAAGTCCCTCCTTTCATAACCATTCGCACGCGTTGCACATCAGTAATTGTCCTGGTTGGGTCACCATCCACGGCCACTAGATCGGCTAATAAACCGGTACGCACTCGCCCTCGGTCGGCAAGGTGAAACACATCGGCATTGGTCGATGTAACGGAGCGCATTACATCCAATGGCTTCATGCCATAGTCGACCATAAGAACAAGTTCGCGGGCATTGTCGCCGTGGCTAAATACGCCAACGTCGCCCCCGGCACAAATGGTTACACCCGCATCCAGTGCCTGCTTGAAGGTAGCCCGTTTCTGTTTCATCCGTTCGGGTTCAGGGTCCTGCCCTTTTTTCCAACCCCGATACTGGCTAATGGCGTCGCCAGCCGCCAATGTGGGACAGAGAGCGGTGCCATGCTGTTTCATCAGGGCGAATATCTCCGGGGTTCCCGCGTCGCCATGCTCCACCGTTTCGCAACCGGCCAGAATTGCCCGACGCATTCCTTCAGCTGTACCGGCATGAGCTACCACACCCCGGCCACTGCTCCGGGCCACCTCAACAATCAGCTTTAACTCGTCGAGCGTGAACGTTGGACGGGCTTCGGCCATGAGTCCCCAACGGTAGTCAGCGTAGATTTTTATGGCGTCAGCCCCTTTGCCGATCTGCCGCCGAACAGCCTGAATGAGGGCATCGTGTCCATCGGCCTCTTCGGCACCCTGGGGTGCCGAAACGTCCGGGCTAAATCCTTTAGGTCCATAGCTGCCGGTAGCGATAAGTGCCTTTGTCACGATCATCATCCGCGGACCGGGAATAATACCCTGATTAATAGCCTGTTTCAGACCTACATCGTCGTACTCGGCACCTTCTGTACCCAAATCGCGAACGGTTGTAAAGCCCGCCATCAAGGTTTTCTGCGCATGGACTGTTGCCCGAGCCACCCGCAACGACCGGGCTTCTTTCAGAACCTGATCATCCCAGGGCGTTTCGTTATACGGGTGCAGCAATAAATGCGAATGACCTTCAATCAAGCCGGGCATCAAGGTCATGCCTTTCAGGTCAACACCCTCAGCACCCGTCGCCGAAACCGTATTGGCCGGCCCAACGGCTTCGATTTTATCGCCTTTCACTCGCACGACCCAGCCTTCGTGTAGGCTTTCGCCATCGAAAACACGGTCGGGACGGAGGAGGTAAGGCCCTGACAGGCTCCCGGCTGTCTGTTTTGCGTCAGCCGCTTGTGCGAACACCCGAAAACCTGTTTGAGTAAACAGGATAGCAAGTAAAAGCATTCTACTCAAAGTCATTGTATTCGGGTTTTATATAAGTCCATTTCCAATCCTGCCAACGGCTGCAAAGACCAGCCTTCACGGGATTTTGCAAAATGTATTGTACAATTCGGTGGAGTTCGTTGCGGTCGCGGGGCATTCTATCAAAACTCCCGTGTTCCCAGAAAGCCCCGGATCTTTTTAAAAGTTTATTACATTCAAGTGCAGTAAACCCTTTTATGCTCTGCATAACTCGATCCAGCGCAATCAATGGTTGGTTCGCATCTGTTTCATTCAACGTAAAGGCAACATGAACGTGGTTGGATATAATCGTATATGCAATCAATTCATATTTCTTTGTATCCCAAAAGTGAAATGCATTGGCGACAAGTTTAGCAATCTCACTTTTACCCAGCCACATTGGACCGTACTCTGCTTTGTCAACAATAGCTTCATATTTTGCGAAGAAAATACGCTCCAGTTTATCCAGTTCGACCTCAGGGTTATCAAAAGCGGCTTTCGTCTGGCGTTTACGAAGCTCGTACTCCTCAACTAATTTCGCTTTTTCTAATTGAGGTATTGAACCAGCCAGCCGGGATGTGACAAAAAACGTTCCGCCCAGAGGCTGAATGTGTGGCAACTTGGATATATAAAACTCGCGAAATTCCATCAGAAAGGCCGTAACAGGCTCCGGCTGTTACTTTTGTTATCTGACAGTCCACGATAGTAAAAGTAACAGCTGGAGCCTGTTACGGCCTTACCCGCCGGAGCAATCCTTCACCAAATACCAACACAATCAAACCCGGCAGTAAAATCGCACCCGCCCGAAAACCGGCACCGGTTAGTTTGTAAATACCTGTGTTGTACTGCGTAAAACTCTGAAACAGATAGTACACCGATGCGGCCAATACGGCAACGGTAATACCCATTGCCATTGGTCGGCTTAACTGCCCGATACCCCAATTAATTAACAAAGCGACGCCCACAACGGCTGATACAGTCCCTAAGGCCTTCGGGAATGTGTTGAGGTAAGTGTAATCAAAAAAGAACACCCCAGCCTGACCGATCAGATTGGGGTGAGCCAGGAGCCAGCCGTCCAGAACGACCAGCACCAGCAATAAAACATAAAAGAACGGGTTACGCATGAAGCTAATTTTCGCAGGTTGTAAGTACCGGCGAATATACTAGATTTTGCGGCTCCTTAGCTTGCCAATTCCATCTTCAAAAACTTACCGGTGTAGCTTCCCTTCGCGTCAGCCACCTTTTCGGGGGTACCCTCGGCGATGATGTAGCCGCCTTTGTTGCCGCCTTCGGGACCGAGGTCGATGAGGTGGTCCGATACTTTGATAACGTCCAGATTATGCTCAATAATTAGGACTGTATTCCCTTTGTCGGCGAGTTTGTTCAGCACGTCGAGCAGGTGCGCAATGTCCTGAAAGTGCAGGCCTGTGGTGGGCTCGTCCAGAATATACAGTGTTTTACCCGTGTCTTTTTTCGATAACTCTTCGGCGAGTTTGACCCGCTGGGCTTCGCCACCCGATAACGTCGTGGCGTGCTGGCCAAGGGTAATATAGCCCAAGCCAACATCATTCAGCGTTGTTACTTTACGAAGAATTTTAGGCTGGCTGGCGAAGAAATCCAGTGCCTGCTCAACAGTCATGTCGAGCACATCGGCAATGGATTTTCCTTTGAACCGAACTTCCAGTGTTTCGCGGTTAAAGCGCTTGCCTTTGCAGGTCTCGCACATGACGTGAACATCGGGCAGGAACTCCATCTCGATCTTCTTCATACCCGCGCCTTCGCAATCTTCACAGCGGCCACCTTTCACGTTGAACGAGAAACGGCCGGGTTTGTAGCCCCGGATTTTAGCTTCGGGCAACTCGGCAAACAACGTTCTGATTTCCGAGAACATACCCGTGTAGGTAGCCGGGTTCGAGCGGGGAGTGCGGCCAATGGGCGACTGGTCAACCTCGATCACTTTGTCCAGATGTTCCAGCCCATCTACCGTTTTAAATGGTAACGGTTCGCGCTTCGACCGGAAAAAATGGCGGTTCAGAATGGGAAATAAGGTTTCGTGAATCAACGACGACTTGCCACTGCCCGATACGCCCGTGATGGTCACCATCCGACCGAGGGGCAGTTTTAGCGTCACGTTTTTCAGGTTGTGGCCCGTGGCATTCTTGATGATCAGGAATTTGCCGTTTCCTTTCCGGCGTTCTTTCGGAACCTCAATAGCGCGTCGGCCGCTCAGGTAATCGGCGGTGGTACTGCTGCCCGCTACGCCAACATATTTGTTTTGAAGAAATTCGTCGGGCGTTCCCTGATTGACCACCTGCCCGCCATGTCGACCGGCACCCGGACCAATGTCGAGGATAAAGTCCGATTCGAGCATCATGTCCTTATCGTGTTCAACGACCAGAACGGTATTACCCAGATCGCGCAGGTTTTTGAGCGAGTCGATCAGTTTCACGTTGTCGCGCTGGTGCAGACCGATACTCGGCTCGTCCATGATATACAGCACGCCCACCAACTGCGTCCCGATTTGGGTAGCCAGCCGGATACGCTGCGCTTCGCCACCCGAGAGCGTCCGTAATGGGCGGTCCAGTGTCAGATAATCGAGGCCAATATCGAGCAGGAAACCAATGCGTTTACGAATCTCTTTCAGGATTTCTTTCCCGATAATATTCTGGCGGTTGGTCATCCGGTCTTCAACACCGTCGAACCAAGCCGTTAGTTCCGAAATGTCCATGCGGGCCAGTTCGGAGATGTTTTTCTCGTCGATCTTGAAGAAAAGTGACTCTTTCTTCAATCGGGCGCCATGACACTCCGGGCAGGACTTAATGACCATGAAGTCCTTGAGCCACTCCTGTATTTTATCGGTGCTGTTTTCCTGCTGGCGTTTCAGAAAGTTGACAATACCTTCAAACTTAAAGCTGTAATAATCCTCACCCACATACTTTTTCGAGGGCACAGTGGCTTCTTCTTCCGTGCCGTACATGAGGGCATGCATCAGGTCGTCGGGAAATTTGTTTACCGGCGAGGTAAGGTTCAGCTTGTATTTTTTCAGAATCGCTTCGATCTCCTTAAATATCCACAACTCGCGGTATTCACCCAGCGGAGCAATGGCTCCCCTACTAATACTCAGTGACTTATCAGGAATGACCGATTCTTCCGTTATTTCTTCAATAACACCCAGCCCATTACAAACCGGGCAGGCGCCATAGGGCGAGTTGAACGAAAATGAGTTGGGCGAGGGTTCGTCGTAGCTAATGCCCGATTCAGGGTCCATCAGGTTCTGCGAGAAATATACCAGTTTCCCGTCGGCATCCAGCATCTGCATCGCGCCTTTCCCCTGCTTCATGGCCGTTTGTATCGACTGACTGAGCCGATACCGGTCCTCTGCTTTCGGCACCAGTCGGTCAATAACGATTTCGATGTCGTGGATTTTGTAGCGGTCGAGCTGCATCTTCGGCACAATGTCCTGCACCGCGCCATCTACCCGGACTTTGGTATAGCCCGTTTTGGCGATCTGCACGAACAGTTCGCGGTAGTGCCCTTTCCGACTTCGGATGATGGGAGCCAGCAAGGTTATTTTCTGGCCTTCGTACTGACTTAGAATCGTGTCGATAATCTGGTCCTGCGACTGACGTTCCATCTTCCGGCCCGTTACGTATGAATACGCTTCACCCGCCCGGGCGTAGAGCAGACGCAGAAAATCGTAGATTTCGGTGGTAGTCCCTACCGTAGACCGGGGGTTCTTGGAAGTCGTTTTCTGCTCGATGGAAATCACCGGACTCAGGCCGTTGATCTTGTCCACATCAGGCCGCTCCATATCGCCAATGAACGAGCGGGCATAAGCCGAAAAGCTCTCCATATATCGGCGTTGTCCTTCGGCATAAATCGTATCGAAGGCCAGCGACGATTTACCGCTGCCGCTAATACCCGTTACGACCACCAGCTTGTTGCGGGGAACAACGACGTCGATGTTTTTGAGATTATGTTCGCGGGCTCCCAGCACTTCAATCTGGTCGTAGCCCGTCAGATCAATATCAGTCAGACCGGCCTGGCGCTCGGTCGTTTTTTCTTCTGTCACGTTCGGTTGGCTCATTCTAAACAACAACGTAA
>CAXTJJ010000256.1:0-8670 GCA_964244155.1 uncultured Spirosoma sp. | reverse complement strand
TGTGATGTGACAGACAGTACTTAATAACCCCGAAGGGGTTGACTATGGATAACCGGGGGCGTAGCCCTCGGTAGCAAGCATGACCCTCATCACGACCATGAGCCTAACCAACCAGACCCTACATACCATCCTCCTCTGCAGTTGCCTGACAATGGCCTACAGTCAGGAGGCAAAGCCGCTGTTCAAGGTGCGCCAACAGCAGGCAGAAAGCACATCCGCGCGAGCGACAGCAACCCCGGTTGTTCCGGCTGGCGATTTCAAAAAGACGACTCTCACCCGTGACTTCATTTCGGAAGGCGTCGCCGTGGCCGATCTGAACAAAGACGGACGCATGGATATTGTGGCCGGGTACTACTGGTTCGAAGCTCCCAACTGGAAACGCCACGAGATGGCCCCCTCCCGTACGTTCGACCCCCGAAAAGAATACAGTGAGTCGTTCCTCAATCTGGGCATGGATGTGAATTTGGATGGATGGGACGACGTGGTCATTATTGATTTTCCCGGTAAGCCTGCTTTCTGGTTCGAGAATCCGAAGAGCAAGTCAGGCGCATCCACACCCGGCGAGTGGAAAAAGCACATCATTGCCGACTCGGTTGGAATCGCTAATGAATCGCCGGGGTTTATTGACATAGACGGCGATGGGCGGCTCGATATTCTGTGTGGTGATAAGGCTAAAAAGCAGATCGTCTGGTTAAAACCACCGTCGAAACCTGGCGAAACGGCCTGGAAACGGTATCCGCTGAGCAAAGAAAACGTGCCCGGTACGGAAATTTTCTCCCACGGTATTGGCTACGGCGATGTGGATAAAGATGGTATCAAAGACGTTGTGATTCGGGAAGGATGGTTTAAAGGAACAGCGGATACCAAATCCGGCGACTGGGTTTTTCACCCCGCCGACCTGGGGGAACCCTGCTCACATATGCAGGTGCTGGATGTGAATGGCGATGGGAAAAACGACGTTGTCAGTGCATCGGCGCATCAGCTTGGCGTCTGGTGGCACGAGCAGGTCACCGACGAGCAGGGGGGCATTAACTTTAAAACCCACCTGATGAGCAACACCACTGCCCAGACCCACTCGTCCATCATGTCCGACCTCAACGGCGACGGTCGCGCCGATTACATTACGGGCAAGCGCTTTCTGGCGCACCACGGCCGCGACCCCGGCGACAGTGATCCGGGCATCCTGATGTGGTTTGAGTTCACGCCCGGCAAGGCTCCGTACTACAAAGAGCACATCATCGACAACGACTCCGGCGCAGGCCTTAACATCGTAGCCCAGGACATGAACGGCGACCGCAAACCCGACATCGTCATCGCTAATAAGAACGGCGTGTTTCTGTTTGAGAACAAGTTGAAGAAGTAGGGGGACGGTTTTTGGGTTATAGGTTTCGGTGGGCGGGGTCTTAAATTCAACCGTACTTAAGTGGGATAACAGGCCGTTCTAAGTTGGCTAAACTCCAGTCTAGCCCTGTCAATATAGATGAAGGAGCTAGCTCCCACTCTAAAACTTGATTATCGGATGGACGCCATATAATGTTTCGCTGAACCTGGAGGTAATATGTTTTTGATGTACCATCTATAATATCAACTGTCGAGACTGGCGTAACATGACACAGCTTCTTCCTCTTCGTAATTTGTAATGCAGCAGCGCATTGGTCTGCCAGATCGAAAGGTAAATAACAAACAGGTTGGTCAGAAAGTAGCATTTCTTGCCATAGACGGATTAACAAGGCAACATTAGACTTTTTGCCAGCAATTATTTCATCCTCACTCCATACCGGACTAGTGCCAGTAGCAGGAAAGTATGTGGGGTCAAAAAACGAACCTAGCCAAGTAGTATCACCTATGAAGACTCGGCTTGGGCGGCCATCAATCTTAACGAATAAATCATTCGTGTAACTTCCTTGTTCGTCCAGTATAACTCGTAACATTCGTTTGAAATTTATAAATCAAATCACTACTCTCTCACTCCACAACCCACCAGCCATAACTCTCCGGCTCGATCTCCACCGGAATCTCAACGTCGTAATTCCGATTCAGTTTATAGGCTTTTGCTTTGCCTTCTCCCTGACGTATCATGGCCGTTTCGCGCAATCCGGTGTAATACAGCGGCAGTTTGATGGTGCGGGTGACTTTCGTTTTTAGCGGGTTGAACAACATGACAAGGCCTTTCTCTTTGCCCGTTGGGCTAACGTGCATGAATCCGTCCCAATCGCGACCATCGGCCCGGCGGAGGTGAATGAGATCGGCGTTGAGTATGATCCGGTATTTTTTGTACCAGTCGATGACTTGCTTCACGGTCTGTTTGGTGGCTTCGGTGTCGTAGAGTCGCGGGCCCCGGTAGCAGGCTTGCACACCCGCGCCGTAATACTGCATCATCAACTGTTTATAGTCGGTGAGGTGTTCGCTGAGGGGTTCCAGTACGGCTTCGGGGCCTCCGCCCTGGTATTTGGTCAGGGGCACAAATCCCCAACACATCGCGGGTGTTTTCTCCCAGGTGCCGTCGAAGATGTTCTGCCGGTTCAGGATTTTCTGTTGCTCGCGCGAAAGCGAAAAATTGACTTCCCGATAGCCCAGGGCAATCTTGTTGGTGCCGTCCATGAAATACCAGTCGGGGGCGTTGATGTACACGCCTTTTTCGTTCAGAAATCGGTAAAACCCTTTCTGCATCTCCATCTGCACCCACTGCGAATCGTCAAGTCCTTTGTGGCTGGGGTGTTTGGTCGAGGCACACACATCGCCGGGGTAGGGACCGTCGTGTTCGAGCAGGTCGAAGCCGGTTTCGGTGATGAACTTCTTCAGGCTGTTGAGGTAATTGATGCCCCATTTACTGGCCAGACAGGGCGCATTTCCGAAGAAGGCCCCTTTGTCGGGCAGACCGGTTTTCGGGTCGATCACGTCGTTCTCATCGTCGATCCGGCGGCTGCTGAACAGCGAATAGCCACCTAGTAAAATACCCTTCGCGTGAGCGTAATCAGCCAGGTCCTTGAATTTTTTGATGTTCGCGTCGCTGGCGTCTTCCATATTCAGGCCACTGCCGAAACTAAGAATAACCATCTCATAACCGGTATCAACACATTGATCGATGGCCCGTTTCACGATAGTCGGGTCAGTACTGACGAGGTGCATGAAAATGGGGTTCTGGGTTGTCCAGGGCGTGACGGTCTTGTAAAACTGCCGCCGGGCCAGCCCGTTTCGCTCCCGGTCGTAGCCATCCAGAAGGAGTTCGTATGTGCGGATCGACGTGTATGTCTGCCCCGCTTCGAGATCAATACCAACCCCGAGGCCCGGATAGACCTCCAGCACGCAGGGCGTTTCGCAATTGTAATTCACCTGCGAGGTATAGAGTGAATCTGTTTTCCAGTGCGTTGCCTGGTCGGAAAGATCGTACCGCATGGCATTGTTGAAAGCAAAGTTGTTCTCGATGTAGATTCGCTGGGGCTTCTTCATCTGCTCGGGCTTGCCCACCACCGCCGACTCTTCTTCGGGCGTTGCCAGAATTTCATTGACGACCTGATTAATGTGAAGAGACTTCTGTGTTCTGTTCGAGATGGTCACCCACTTGCTGAGCATAGGCAGTCCGTCGTAAAGCGCGTAATGAATCGCAACGTCAATGCCCTGTAGATCGGTCTGTTTCGAGACAAAATGCAGAGTGAGTTCCTGGCCGGTGGGTTGCTTTCGATTGAGTGTCCAGGTGCGGGATTGCCAGTTGATATACGGCTGTATCGGAGAAACACGGTAGGATGTATACTGAAAATCGGCAGGGTTAGCGGTGAACCCATCGAGCCATTCTTCGCGCAGGTAAGCCCGTTCTTTCTGTCCATAAAGACCACCAACGGCGTAGGTTATTCCGTTCAGCGTCACCTTCGCTTCGGGACCTACTGCCCGGATAAACTGCTCGTTCGTGGATAAATTATGGTAATCGACCGTTGCCAGATTGGGGTTAATCCTGAACCGACGTGTAAGTAGCCCATTTGATAGAATTAAGTCCTTGCCCCCGTTTGCCTGATACACACCCGCTTTCTGCGTTACGGGTATAACAAGCCAGTCACTTTTGACAATAGCTGGCTTGTATATGGGTAGGGTGTTGATTTGGGCAACGGTATTTTGCGCTACGAGCCAGCAGGCTACGAGCCAAATTCTGATAGTCATTCTCTTCTGGTTTAGGATGTTATGCACGAAGCTGCCAACGAAAGCCCTAAATAAGAAGAATTAATTGGAAGATCATTAAACATGATTCATCCGAAGTTTAGCTGTAGCGTGTGCGGCTGCCCGAACCGGGTGATGTTGTGGTGTCGGTTTCTTAAACCCGACACCACGGCAATTCAATTACCAACAAAAAAGGCCAACCCTGTCGGGTCGGCCTCTCTGGCTAGGCGTGTTGACCCTGATGCTTGCCTTCCCGTATTTCTTCAATCATCTTCCGGTTGAAAGCCGGTATATCATCGGGTTTGCGGCTCGTTACCAGACCCTGATCCGTTACCACTTCTTCGTCAACCCAGTTGGCACCGGCGTTGATGAGGTCGGTCTTGATAGACGGGTAGGAAGTAAGTTTTCGGCCCCTAACTACATCGGCTTCAATAAGCATAATTGGGGCGTGGCAGATGGCCGCTACCGGCTTATGCGCTTCAAAGAAGTGCCGGACAAACTGCACCGCTTTGGGATCTGTCCGGAGTTTGTCAGGATTCATAACGCCACCCGGTAATAATAAAGCGTCGTACTGGCTAGGATCTGCTCCGGCGAGGGGTAGATCAACCGGGAAACTGTCGCCCCATTCGGTTTCGTCCCATCCTTTCACTTCACCGCCGTTTGGAGCGATCAGGTGCGTGGTAGCACCGGCGTCCTGCAAAGCTTTACGAGGCTCGGTCATTTCGACCTGTTCGAATCCATCGGTAAGCAGAATCGCCACTTTCTTTCCCTGCAATCGTTGCTGCGTTTCCATACTCATTGAGTGTTTTGTTGTTCTATGTTAACCATAGAGAAAGAAGAAGGTTGTGTTAAAATCCTGCAAATCCTGTAATCCTGTCAACGAATAAAGAGAAGTCAAGCATAGACTTCTCTCGCAGACAGCACCTTAGAAGCCCCTTTTTTGTTACGTTTGTACTATGGATTCTAAATCATGCGAGAAGGCAACCGGTGCTATTGCTGATAAATATCGGCTCTCGATTTTATTGGAACTGGCGAAGCGGGAAAGTATGACACCTTCTGAAATTCAGGAGCTAACGGGTTTGTCACAGCCTTGCGTGTCGCACCACGTTCGATTACTAACGGAGAGTGACTTAGTCACCGCAGCCAAAGAAGGTCGAAACGTTTACCTGAAACTCAATAAAGATACGACTCGCCAATTGTCACTCTTCCTGGCAAAGCTGACTTGATTTTTTACCAAAAACATTTAAACTTTTAAATGTTTCAAAGTGTTTTCAGCCCGACGTTCAATATTCAAAACCGTATCGTTACGAAAGTTCACATGACACAAAAACTTTTTTCAGCTGCAACGCTGGGCAACCTGACGCTTCAGAATCACATTGTCATGGCTCCCATGACCCGCAATCGTGCCACGACGGATCACGCTGTAACGCCCATCATGGCGACCTACTATGCGCAACGGGCATCGGCTGGCCTGATTATTACCGAAGGTATTGCGCCCTCGCCCAACGGCAATGGATATGCTCGTGTGCCCGGTCTGTATACACAGGCACAAATAGCCGGTTGGAAAGCCATTACGGATGCTGTGCATGCAAAAGGCGGGAAGATTTTTGCCCAGTTGATGCATAGCGGGCGCGTTGGCCATACCGTTAATATGCATGATGGTGGTGAGGTTATCGCTCCTTCAGCCATTGCTGCTGCCGGGCAGATTTACACCGATACCGACGGGATGCTGGATCACCCAACTCCCCGCGCTCTGACAACCGATGAAGTGAAGAAAACCGTACAGGAGTTTGTTCAGTCGGCAAAAAATGCCATCGAAGCCGGTTTCGACGGTGTAGAAATTCACGGTGCTAACGGGTATTTAGTTGAACAGTTCCTGCGGTCAACAACAAACCAGCGGACAGACGAATACGGTGGCTCGGCTGAGAACAATGCCCGTTTTGCCCTGGAAGTAGCTGAGCAGATAGCGCTGGCTATCGGAAAAGAAAAAACAGGTATCCGGCTATCGCCTTACGGCCCATTTAACGATATGCCGTACTCGCCCGAGGACGACAAAATCTATCATTATGTCGCCGAAAAGCTGTCTGAATATGTCGTGTACGTGCACCTTGTCGATCATCAGTCAATGGGCGCACCGGCAGTAGATCCGGCCATTGTTGAGGCTATTCGTGATAAGTATACAGGTAAACTGATCCTGAGTGGGGGCTATGATCTTGAGCGGGCAGAAGCCGCTTTGGAAAGTGGCAAAGCAGATCTGATCGCGTTTGGCCGACCATTCATTGCTAACCCTGATTTCGTTGAGCGTCTGAAAACGGGTGCCGAGTTGAACCAGCCTGATTTCTCCACTTTCTATACCCCCGGCGAACAAGGATATACAGATTATCCCGTGCTGGAGTCAGTAAAAGCTTAAGGAAAGGAGAAAAGGGAGGAGGGGGAGTAAGGGGAAGAAAGGGATACTAACGCACAACGTAGTTCTTCCTTTCTTCCCCTTACTCCCCCTCCTCCCTTTTCTCCTTTTTTATACCAATACTGTCTTCAGCAGTTGCTCAAGGATAAGCCGCCCATTTGTATTGCCGAGTACAGCGTCTGCGGCCCGCTCGGGGTGGGGCATCATGCCGAATACGTTTTTTTCTTTGTTAGCTACGCCCGCAATATTTTCGAGGCTTCCGTTGGGGTTAGCGGCTTCTGTAACAGCACCTGTTTCGTCGCAGTAGCGGAACAACACCTGATTATTGTCGTTCAGTGCTTTTAACGTATCGGCATCAGCAAAATACCGGCCATCGCCGTGGGCAACGGGTATTTTGTAGGCAACCTTATCGAGGCCAGCTGTTAGCAGGGCATCCGTCGATTCGGGTTTCAGGTAAATGTTCTTACAGACATATTTCTGACTGCTGTTCTGAAGCAGCACACCCGGCACCAAACGAGCCTCTGCCAGAATCTGAAAACCATTGCAGATACCCATCAGGTAGCCGCCCCGGTTGGCATGGGCAATCACCTCGTTCATGATTGGCGAGAAACGGGCTACAGCACCTGTACGCAGGTAATCGCCGTAGGAGAAACCGCCGGGCAAGATAATAAAATCGCAGCCTTGCAGGTCATGATCTTTATGCCAGAGTTTTACGACTTCCTGGTCCATCAGTTCCAGGGCGTCTACTGCGTCCTGATCGCAGTTAGAGCCGGGAAATACAACAACGCCAAATTTCATAGCGGGAGAATTGCTAAATCGAAGTAATACACAAAGATAACAGTTCAATCGCGACTTCTACGACTCAGCGATCGTCTTCTGCACGAAGACGATCGGTTGAGACTGCCCTGCCATCGTTTTCGGGAGGGCTTAATATAAACAAACCGCCGGGTTATTACCCAGCGGTCTGTATGATCAGGAAGGTGATGCGGATGAATGCAGATAGAATTAACTCTACAAATATGGTAGATGGCTACATAGAATAATAGGGGAGAACAGCCCTTTATAAGGTGGGAAAATTACGGTATTAAATACGGGGTATTTCCCGTATTTACTGTAAATGCATGGTATGAATTTGAGATAGATGATTGAAAACCAATAGTTTAGATGTACAATAGGGGCTGGGCTATATTAGCTGTCCTTTTAATTCAAAGTCTCGCTTGGTAGCTTCCTGAAAGTATTGCCTTCACGTCTTTAAACCTTATAACTATGTTGGAATTTGTATTTGACAAAGCAAAATTGAAAGCGTTGATTGATGCATCGCCGGAAGATCAGGATGAGGTGCTTGTTCGATTAGCGTTTAGTATGGGTAAAGACAGTATCTTTCCGGCAACGGTCATTGCTCGTTGCCAAAAAACGGGCGATATGAGCGAAAGCAGCAGTTCGCAAGTTATGGGCTGCCCTCGCCCTCCCGGCTGTGGTTAACCAGAACAGTGCCCCAGTAACAACTAGCTGATTCACTCTAATGTGGCCATATATCACCAAAGCCATTGATTATTTCGATACCGTCCCTCCTTTGTTGTTGCTCATCATGGCCGTTTCCACGATGCGTCGGCCGGGGAGGGATTATATTGTATACTACTTATGCTGTCAATTATTTTTTAACGGTTACGCTAATCTCCTGAATGAGTTAAAAAAGGATAATTTATTTGCTTACTCGCTTAATTTCTCCTGGGCCTATTTCATCTTATCATTGTATTTCGCCAAGCTTTATGCATCGCCCATACTGAAGAGGTTAATCGTAGGCTTTGTCAGCTTATATCAGCTAAACTTAATGTACACCTTACAGTTATCGAGTACAGTAGCTGCTTTTACCAGTGTACCATTTGGGGCGGTAAGCCTGCTAATCACTTTTGGCTGCCTGTTTTATTACGGACAACAGTTATCAGGTCAGCCGAAGGAAAATATTTTAAAGGTCAGCGATTTCTGGTACGTCAACGGTATATTCACGTATTACACCAGCAATTTCTTTATCTTTCTCACCTACAATAACTTGGTAAGCCGAAATTTGGTCAACATTGGCATAATATGGGAAATCCATAATGCCGTTTTTCTGG
>CAXTJJ010000255.1:0-8696 GCA_964244155.1 uncultured Spirosoma sp. | reverse complement strand
CTATCAATCACGCCTCCTTGGGTCGAAAAGCACTGCGGGTTCCTAACTTCAAGCGTGATTTCAGTAGTCGGGCGCACGATCTGTTCGGCGTATCTATCGACGGGTTTAATGATAAGCGGAATGCGATGACCTTCATTACTAATCCGCACGGTACGCAGCGTGATTTACTATCCTTCGATGATCTACTCTACGATGAAGATTGGGATGGCTTCTGGAAAGTACGAACCAGCCGAACCGATTCGGGCTGGGTCGCCGAAATGCAAATACCGTGGCAAACATTACGCTACGCCCGTTCGGCTGATTCGACGCAATCGTGGGGGATTAACTTCTTCCGAAACCGCCGATATTCTAACGAACTGTCGTCATGGTCCCCTTTCCCACGTGCATTCACGTCGAGCCGAATGGAGTATGCAGGAATAATTACCGGTTTAAAACCTCCCCCGCCTTCGCCAAATATCCGTATTCAGCCCTATGTGCTGGTTAGCGATGACCGATATAATGGTTCGGAAGTAGGGTATGGGCAAAGTGCCAAGCTTAAACTAGGCGGTGATCTAAAATGGGCTCTCAACCCCAACACCGTTCTCGACCTAACTCTGAATACCGATTTTGCGCAGGCTGATGTGGATCGTCAGGTTAATAATTTAACTCGGTTTTCGGTTCTGTTTCCCGAACGGCGAGCGTTTTTTCTGGAGAATGCCAGCTTATTTGGGGCTGGTTTGCCCGGTAACAGGAATACCGGCGAGGGTGGCAGTATGGTGATTCAACCGTTCTTCAGCCGAACGATTGGTTTGGCGACCCTTCCCGATGGTACCAGCACACCCGTACCGATTGATGCCGGAGCCAGGTTGGTTTACCGGTCTCTGAATCGGAACTACGGCGGCATGATTATCCGGCAACGTGGCATTCCGGGTAGTCCAACGACCGATTTTTTTGTGGGACGGTATGTTGAAAATGTTGGTCGGCAAAATCGGATTGGTGCACTGTTCACCCTGAAAAATGTATACAGGACGGATACGACTATCGGCCGCCAAAACAGCACCCTTGCTGTAGACGGATTTTTCCGCCTGAGTCAGAAATGGACGTATAACGCCATGCTCATTGGCACAATGAGTTCCGGGAACACGGATCGAGGGCTGTCGGCCTATAGTCAACTTATATATCGCACGAATCAACTGGTAGGCTGGTGGACGCAATCAATTGTAACCAAGAGTTTCAATCCCGAAATGGGCTTCGTTTCACGGGGCGACGTGATCGCTACGACACCGGGTCTGTATCTGGTGAACCGAGGAAAATGGTTACCTAAATGGGTCCGAAATTTTGAGCCCGGTGCTTTTCTGGAACTTTACCATAAAGCTTCAACAGGCTATTTACAGGAGTCTCAATTAAGTTTTAACCCAGTCTGGCTAACGTTTCAGAATGGCGGCAACCTGGGCCTGTTTGTCAATCCAACCTTTCAGCGACTCGATGAAGGTGACTATCGTCCGCTTGATCTGGCCATTGCCTCAAACATATACCGCTATGTTCGGTATAGCGTCATGTTCGGCACTGACCCATCGAAAAAAGTATCATTTCAACTTAACGGCGAAACGGGCCAATATTATGACGGCAATCTGAATTATGCACGGGCCTCACTTCTTGTAGCACCTATCCCGCATGCGGCTTTTACGCTTAACGCCGAGGTGAATGATTTTAAATCTGTAGGTAGCTATACTGGTACCATATCACTGTACAGTGTAGAGAGCAGGATGGCAGTGAACCCGCGTTTACAACTAATCAGCTTTTTTCAACGGAACACTTATACCGACAAAAATGCCTGGAACATCCGGCTGGCCTGGGAGTTCCAGCCACTTTCATTTCTGTATATCGTGTACAACTATGGCACCTATGCTGGCTCCGTTCGAACAATCGATCGCCAGCAGGAGCAGCATATTATTGGCAAGCTTTCGTATTTGAAGCAGTTCTAGACCGCACGGGCGGCCCCTGCGGTTCAAACAACCTGTTTTTCAATCAGCAGGATAAACAGATGAATAATTTTAATGTGAATCTCCTGAATGCGGTCGGCGTAGCCGAAATGGGGAACCCGCACTTCAACATCGGCCCGGCCAGCTAATTTGCCGCCATCTTTGCCAGTTAACAGCACAACCTTCATTCCTTTTTGTCGGGCCGCGTCAACAGCGCGGATCACATTATCCGAATTACCACTGGTGCTAAGTCCCAGGAGAACGTCTCCTTCGTTGCCTAAGCCTTCGACAAAACGAGAGAACACAAACTCATAACCGTAGTCATTGCTTACACAGGAAAGATGGCTAACATCTGAAATGGCAATAGCGGCCAGTGCCCGGCGGTTGTCCCGATAACGTCCGGAGAGTTCCTCAGCAAAATGCATGGCATCGCAATGAGAGCCACCATTACCGCAGGAAATAATTTTACGACCATTTTTGAGCGCATCGGCCATAAGCGTTGCCGCTTGTTCAATGGCTGAAAGATGATCTGGATTGCCAAGGAATGAGTCTAAAACTGACTGAGCTTCAGTCAGTTCCCGGCGGATAATATCAAGCATAAAACGCGTTAATTAAAATACCCAGTTTCTGTAGGGCAAGTTCCAGCGCAGGGCAAAACTGGCTGTCTGATCGGTGTAACTATCGGGTCGATATTGACTATCCTGGTATCGGTAAAGGTAACGGCCTTCCAGAAATATATTGTGCCGGATCATATACGATGCACGCACATCGGCATAGGTGACGACCGTTTTACGACCCTGCCCGATATAGTTTCCCTCGTTTCGAAACCGGGTGTTATAATCTTTTAAGATGTTACCTCCATAGTTAACGTCGGCGCTTTGGTCAGTACCATACATCATGATACCAAAAATACCGTTAACGGATAGTTTTTTACGCTGAAACCGCACAATACCCAGGCCCTCCATAAAATTGCCACCCAGCGGATGCGCCAATGGCTGGCTATAGTGGGCGTAGTTCGTTTGTCCGGAAGTGACAGTTGGCGACGATTCGTGTGAATAAGTATATGGACGAGCCAGATTGAATTCTGCCTGTAAATCGAGGTTCGGTACCGTGAATGCATCAATGTATTTAGCACCGACTTGTAAGGCAAACTTGTTCGTCCAGTCGCCTTTACCGGCCAATAAGGGTTGCAGTCGAAATTCGTCCAGCATAAATTGAGTGTAGACCAGAAACTGCGAGAGGAAATTAGCCTTGAAATCAATACCTATAAATGCATTATCGCTGCTGCCGAGGCTGGACTCAACATAGCGGTAGAGAATGATCGGGTTCAGATAGCTAAGGTCCAGACGGTCACGGCTGAATACCTCGGCTTCAAACACGCCCAGATTCATGTGGTCACCCAAGTTAATGCTTAAGTGGTGCATAGCGGCAAACTTAGGCGGGATGAGTTTATCATCCTGAGCGCGGGGGGCCTGGGTGTTTTGCAGAGAGGTGAACAGGTTTGTGTATTGAATTCGTCGCCCCAACCGTGTTGATAGTTTCAGGAATAGATAAGCCGGACTATTGTCTGACAGAAACAGTGAACGGAAACCATTGCCGAAGAAATTGCGATCATGGCCAAACTGCACATTGATGACTTTAAGTGTATTGAAGGTAATGTATCCCCGAGCGGTTAAAAAGTCGGCTCCGGTAGTGCGATAAGGCTTCACAAACCCTTCGCCTGGGGCCGTTACCTGTGGCGTTGCATTATTACCCTGCCCATAGGTCAATCCATACCGCTGAATGTACTCAGGATAGATGGCCTGGTTGTCGGCAAAGAATGTGTAGAAGCCTAGTTTACGGCCAATAGAGCCTCTAACTTCTAACCCGCGTGTGTTTACGAAGAGAGCCTGATTTCCGTTTTTTATGATACCTGCCGGGCTGGAGGTGTTTTCTGCACCAAAACCAAGAGACACAACAGGGTTGACATGAAGGTCCACATCGGGGGTCTGTAAATTATAGAAGTCAGCCTTCTTCTTGTAAAAATACGTTAGTAAAGGCTGTCGACTATCGCCGGCCGATGTAGGTGGTTTTAGATGGCTAACAAACGGGTCCGGTTTAAGTGAATCGCGTGGAGCTACCCACTCCCAGCTATCATTACGCAGATAATCAAAATTAAAATAGTCAGTATCAGAAAAGTCGCGACTCGGATGAGCCGCCACACTATCGGTCAGTCGAATGATGCTCTCCCGATTATAGGGTTTGATCGAACTATGAAACCCTTCAGCCCATTTGTTTTGGCGAATTTCCAGTCGGTCGATGAGATGGTAATAATCAGCGTTGAGCGGTACAAAAGGACTCTGCGCCCGCACCGACAACGAAAGAAAAAGAAAACAGAAAAGGTAACCGTTGATACGCATGTAACTTACTGACTGGCGGTGCTATTAGGCTTTTTTTAGGGTCTGCTACGTACTATAAGCCGGTTAAATTAGGGAATTGGTTTGGATATACGCCAACCTTGCGGCTAATTTACGGCGAAAGAATCCCTCAAGCTATGTTTGTTTTTACCCAGCAGCCTTCCTTAGCCAATCAATACATGGCCGAACTCCGTGATGTTTCCATTCAGCAGGACCGACTGCGGTTTCGACGGAATCTGGAAAGACTCGGTGAATTGATGGCGTATGAAATTTCTAAGACGTTATCTTATCAGGCCGTTGCTGTGCAAACGCCTTTGGGCATAGCCAACACACAAGTCCTTCGAAAACAGCCTGTTTTGGCAACTATTATGCGGGCAGGGCTACCGTTTCATCAGGGGTTTGTTAACTATTTTGATCTGGCGGATAACGCCTTTGCAGGTGCTTACAGAGGGTATAGCGCTGATGGAGACGATACATTTGAAATCGCTATGGACTATATCGTTAGTCCCGATTTAAGCGGTAGAACACTTATACTTTGTGATCCGATGCTGGCTACGGGCCGTTCGCTCGAAAAAGTGTATCACGCCTTACTAAGGTACGGAATTCCTGCTCAAACGCATATTGCCGCCATCATCGCCAGCCCCGAAGGTGTCCGATATGTACAACAGCAGTTACCTCAATGTCACTTATGGCTTGGTGCCATCGACGACCATCTGAACGAACACGCTTATATAGTTCCCGGTTTGGGCGACTCGGGCGACCTGGCCTTTGGTGGGAAAATATGAATTGGTATAGGATGTATGATGTATGATGTATCATATAGTTACTCAACATCATACACCATACATCCTATGTCATTAACGTAAATCGACTACTTCAACGCCTGGGTACTTCGATTTGTCGAAGACAAAAAAGGTGTCCGGCGCGTTTACATTAGGTGTAAATTTAGTGATGGTATAAGATGTTTGTTTTCCGTCTTTATTGATGATAATCCAATTGCGAATCGACTTGTCAGCTTTGTCAACTGAAATCTGTACGGTTTTGATCGCACTTTTCGGCCGGTTTGAGGTCAATTCAATTACTTCGAGGGTGCGGCCGCCTTGCTTTTGTTCTTTCAGAAACCGATAGTCGAAGCCGCGTTTGTAGATCGTATAGATTTGCGTTGGATTCAGATCGCTGTTGCCGCTGGCGTCATAATCCTGTACGTTGACTTCGTTAGACTCTTTAATGTAAGTAGACATCGTCTTCCCATCCGTAAAGACTTCCTGTCCACCTAGCAGCAACCGGAATTTTTCATTTTTTACAGTCAAATCGCCTTTGTATGATTCTTTCGCACCAGCACCCACGCTGGCAAACGTGAAGCTGGCCTGATACGATTTCAGCGATTTGTATTTCTTGCTCATCGAATCCAAAATATCCTGTGCCCGTTTGTCTTTCTGAGCAATGGCAGGTAGCGTTAGTACAAACGCCAAACTTAGCATCAACGCAATTTTCTTCATTATCAATTGGTATTACCCGTCAATTAAACGTTTCAGAGCAGGCTAAACACCTGTCGTACTGTAATTAGACGAGAAAGTAAGGGGAAAAGTTTAATATTAATTAATCAGCCTTATAGTCGGTGTTATGGAGACTGCTAGTTACTCACCCTTCAGCCGTTTCAGGATTTCCTCCAGGGTTTGCAGATCTTGTACCAGGACATCACGCGCTTTACTTCCCTCAAACGAGCCTACAATTCGTGCCGCTTCCAGTTGATCAACCAAACGGCCGGCACGGTTGTAGCCAAGCTTAAGCTTCCGTTGAATCAGAGATGTACTGCCCTGTTGATGAATGACGATAAGGCGTGCCGCTTCGTCGAACATTGGATCACGATTATCCATGTCTACATCTTTATCATCGCCCTGGCCCCCATCGTCGCCCACAAATTCCGGCAATGCATAGGCATCATCGTAGCCCCGCTGATTACCAACGAATTCGCAGATGTCTTCAATTTCGTTAGTATCAACGAAAGGACACTGCAAACGAATAATGTCAGAATTTGACGAAAGCAACATATCACCCATGCCCACGAGTTGTTCGGCACCACCCGCATCCAGAATCGTGCGGGAGTCAATTTTAGAGGTCACTTTGAATGAGAGCCGGGCGGGGAAGTTAGCTTTGATCAGACCTGTAATAACGTTAACGGAAGGCCGTTGGGTTGCTACAACCAGGTGAATACCAATAGCACGCGCCAACTGTGCCAAACGGGCAATAGGCTGTTCGACCTCCTTGCCCGCCGTCATCATCAGATCGGCCAGCTCGTCAATAATCAGGACAATATAAGGTAAGAAGCGGTGGCCCTTCTCGGGGTTAAGACGGCGCTTTACAAATTTGGCATTGTATTCTTTCAGGTTCCGACAACCAGCGTCTTTCAATAGGTTGTATCGGTTATCCATCTCAATACACAGCGAGTTAAGCGTATTGACAACCTTCTTTGTATCCGTAATAATGGGTTCTTCAGAGTCGGGCAGTTTAGCCAGAAAATGTCGCTCCAGCTTGTTAAAGAGGGTCAGCTCTACCTTTTTTGGGTCAACCAGCACCAGTTTAAGCTGCGACGGGTGCTTTTTATAGATAAGTGATGTCAACAACACATTCAATCCAACCGATTTACCCTGTCCGGTAGCACCAGCCATGAGTAAGTGAGGCATCTTAGCCAAATCGGCCACATAAATCTCGTTCGAAATGGTCTTACCCAGTACAACAGGCAAATCGAATTTGTTATTATTGAAAACGTCGCTGGTAATAACCGACCGCATCGACACCATTTCGCGGTTTTTATTCGGTACTTCAATGCCTATTGTGCCCATGCCAGGCATTGGCGCAATAATACGAATACCCAGTGCCGACAAGCTCAGCGCAATGTCATCTTCCAGGCTCTTGATCTTCGAAATTCGAACCCCTTTGGCAGGAATGATTTCGTAGAGTGTAACTGTTGGCCCGATGGAAGCTTGAATTGAGTCGATTTCAATGCCGAAGTTGCGCAGGGTATTTTCAATCTTTTCTTTATTGACCGTCAGTTCATCGTCAGAAACCTGTGCCTTTCGGCTATTCGGATAATCGGTCAGAAGATCAAAAACGGGGTACTGATAGTGGGGCAGGTCAAGGGTTGAGTCATACAAACCATGTGTAGCTACAAGATCATCATCTTCAAACGGATCGGGTTCGAATGTGGGTGCAGGAGTGGCGCTGAGTTCGCCAGTCTCTGATCCGGTGTCGGGTAGAATCTCACGATTTTTAATAGTCAGAACGACTCCCGTAGTTTGGGCAATAACATCGGGAACGGCTTTTTCGGGTTCAGCAGCAGTAAAAGGCTCAGGGGCAACAAACGAGTTCACCGATTGGCTATGTTCGGCCAAAGGTTCAATATGGGCTGAATCGACAGGCTCCGTTTCCTCGTCTTCGTAAGGTTCTGATTCACTGTCTTCGTAGGTTTGTAGCGGATCATCAGTGCGCTTTTGAGATCTTGATTGAGCAGGTCGAGAAAAGTTGGGTAGTTTAATTGACTGAACGTCAAAGAAATAAACGACGAAGAAAAACAGTAAAAAGCCAATAAAAGCCAGATTACCCCAGCCAAACAAACTATACAAGGCTACGTTTACCTCATAGCCAATACCACCACACCAGACACTGGCGGTTTCGGCAGAGTCTGTAACAAGCACAATGTAGCCTAGCATGAGGCTGCACCAGACAGCGGCAAATAACAGGCCTTTTGTAGCCCGGCTCAGCGGCAGTAATTCACTCCCGAAGGTAAGTTTATAACCCGACAGAAAAACGATAATCGGTAAGGCGAGTGCTCCTACACCAAACCAGCGAAAAACAAATGCCTGCGCCACATAAGCACCCACCAGTCCGACCCAGTTACGGGTTTCCGTACCGGCTTCGGCCAATGGTTCTGTAAAAGCGGCTCCTACCACGCTTTGGTCGGCAGCACCGTTTATAAGGTAGGATACAAACGCCACCATCAATCCCAGTGCTAGGCCCATCAGCAATACACCCAGGGTCAGGGCTGAGCGTTGATCGGTAAGCCAGCGATCAAGCGCGGCTCCCCAGTTGAAGGATGGCGTTTTGGGACGACTGGAAGGCGAACTACCGTCACGATTTACGCGCGGACGGGGTTCATTGCGTTCACTTGGCCGCCGGAGTGTATTCTGGCGGGGTGATGTGGTTGGTTGTGCCATGCGTTGGGTTAGGGCGGTAGCGACAGGTAAATTTGCCACTTTTTAACGAGAAACCACGACAGGGAGAGGTATAGAAATACAAAAAAGTACCCGTACGGTACGTCTGCTTTTACAAGTGATAAAGT
>CAXTJJ010000254.1:0-8748 GCA_964244155.1 uncultured Spirosoma sp. | reverse complement strand
GGCAAAATCAAGCCCTTCATCATCGTAATGACCTACGGCATGACCAACGAGGTGAAGTGGGGTAAAATCCGCGATTTCAAGATCGACGCCTTCCAGACGGTATTGACCGACGAGTTGATTCCGTACGTCGATGCCAATTTTCGCACAATAGCCAACCGGGACAACCGGGCAATGGCGGGGCTGTCGATGGGCGGCATGGAAACCAAAATGATCACCCTCAACAAGCCGGATATGTTCGGCTACTATGGACTGCTGAGCGGTGGCGTTTATGCACCGGAAGATTTGAAAGATAAAGCCAAACCGAAGCTCGTTTTCATTAGCTGCGGCAGCAAGGAAAAACCAGATGGCGTAACCAAAGCCGTGACAGACTTAAAGGGAGCCGGGTATAATGCCGTCTCCTATGTTTCTGACAAGACAGCCCACGAATTTCTGACCTGGCGCCGGAGCCTGCACGAGCTTGCCCCTTTGCTGTTTAACTAGTACTGCGCCTGAACATCTACCTGAAACATGATAAATATGTTGTGGTACAGGCGCCCTTTGAGAAACAAACTAACCAGTCTACATATGGATACTCAGTCAATGATTAATCTTCAGCAAACCCATACATCTGTCTGGAATGAAAAAGACCGTACAAGGCGTGATGCATGGATGCAAACCATCTATGCCAACGATATAAAAATGTACGACAAGGATTTTATCCTTACCGGTATTTCCGCCATTTCTGACTTTATTGATAAGCTGTTTGCGGGCGATGTCAATTTTAATTTTGCAGTAACAAAACCTATGGAAAGTACGCAAAATGGTGCCCGGCTATACTGGACTATTCATACTGGTCCCCAGCCGAATGTCTTGACCGGCATGGATTTCTTCGTCGTAGAAAATGAAAAAGTAGCGCACCTGTTTGTTTTTATGGACGCTTAGTAAAGGTTTCTGGACGGTGGCTGAGTAAAGAACGGATTAAGTTGAATAGACAATGAGAGGTTGAGCACCACCAAATGGGCAACAGGACAAATTTTTTTTTCTCCTCATTGTCACAAAACGGAGGCTATTCAGTCCTTGGTATAAACGTTCAACCGACATGGATACTCCGTTTCTGCCCCCCATTGAAAAGCCAAAAAGCTTCGTCTGGAAAGTGCTCTACTTCTTAACCCGTCGACGATTCGGTAAAGTAATCACGCCATTGAAAGTAATGGCCGCCCGACTACCGGTCGCCTTCGGTTCGTTTTCGGGAAAAATCGGCCAACTCGACAAAAAGCTGCAACTGCCGACCGAAACGGTCATGCTCGTCCGGGAACGGGTCGCCCAAATTAATGTATGCCTTTTTTGTATTGATATTGGACGGGCCTTTACCATCATGTCGGCTATGAACCAGGCTAAATTCGACGCCTTGAATGAGTACCAAACCAGCCCGCTCTTTGCCCCAGAAGAAAAAGTACTGCTGGATTTTGTTACCAGGCTGGCCCGTGACCGGAAAATGGACGCTGATCTATTCAATAAGCTCGCTCAACACTATGACGACCGTTCGATCTGTGAAATTATCTGGATTGTAGCCACCGAATTTTACTACAACATCGGTAATATCGGGTTGAATATTCACTCCGACATGATCTGCGATATTGCCCGGAAAAGGGCCAATCAGCAGGCTACTGATCTGGCCCATACCCTGTGAATCAACAACTGGACCGGTTATGAAAATCGGGCTGTCTTTTAGCTGCATATGGTACTAACAACTGAAATTCTTCATCTTCATTCTTACTTGTTTCGCATTGCCTACGACATGCTCGGTGTCGTTGAAGAAGCGGAAGATATTGTTCAGGACGTGTTTGAAAAATGGATTTCCGTTCAACACGTCCAGGCGCCTAAGGCCTACCTGGGGCGTATGACAGTGAACAGGAGTATCAACCGGCTTAATGAACTGAAGAAGTATCGGGAAAGCTATATAGGCCCCTGGTTGCCTGAGCCTTATATCACCCTCGATCCCGATCCGTCTCCAACCATCGAATATGGCCTGTTGTTTCTGCTGGAACGCCTGAACCCCTTCGAACGGGCCGTGTTTATCCTGCGGGAAAGCTTTTTGGAAGAGTATACGAACATCGCTGACCTTACGGGACTTTCAGTTGACAACTGCCGCCAGCTGTTGCATCGGGCGCACGAAAAACTGGGCCGCAACAAAATCCAGCCTGTAGAGCCTGCTACCCAACGCACCCGGACCGAAGCGTTTCTGTTAGCCTTACAGTATCAGGATCGTCAGGCACTCAACCAATTGCTTCGAGCGGATATTGAATTATTCAGTGACGGGGGGGGGAAACGCGCGGCCGCGCTGAAACCACTTTATGGCCTTGACAAAGTGTTGAAGTTCCTGTTAGGCATTATGCAGCTTCCGGAAAATCAGGGTAATGAATTTGAATACCGGTCGGCTTTTGCTAACGGGATACCTACAGCCCTGCTCTTTCGGCGGTCAACGGGTGCTTTAGATTCTATGTCTTATATAGTATGGGATGCTGACGGAATTGCTCGGCTGTTGTACGTGCGCAATCCGGATAAACTCCACATTCGGGGAGGAAGGCAAAGGCCCGCCAACATATGCTGTTGATTAGCAGATGATGGCATTCATCCGGGGAGAGTGATTTGGCTGGGTTGAGCCAGGCAGGTAGCTGCTAGGCAATAGGGCATACCGAAAGATCGCGCCTTGGATACAGATTAAAAAGTTGGGATATAAGGCGGTATGAACTGCCTTATTTCGCTTTGGGAAGCCACACTTTATACCCTTCACCCTCCCGGTTACCGACGGCGTAGTAGGGAATTGCCGTAATAGATACTGCCTGTGACTGAGCGTTTCGGGCCACACCGGTGATGACGTTTACGCCATTTAGCATCGCAGTCTGATAGGTTAGTTGAAGGGGGGATGAGGTGTCTATTTTCAGGCTGTCTAGCTGATGGTTATCGACGCTTTCCAGGCAGTAAATAATCGGTCCCGACGCCATGGCAACCATGCCGTTTAAATCTTTCACCTGCTCGGTGGCTGTAATCAGGCGAGGCTGCATGGGCAGGTTCACCTCGATCCGATCCCCCTTTTTCCAGTTTCGCTCGAGAACGGCGTAGCCATCCATTATGGGTACGTTCGCGGGCTTGCCATTGATTCGGAAGGTAACGGTCGATGTGAGGCTTGACCGGTATAGCCCATACGGATTTTCCAGCCCCCGTGCCCAGCCGGGAATGCGCAGATGGACAGCAAACGTAGCCGCTTTTTTCGGGCTTAGATCAAGCGTTATGTTGCCATCCCAGGGGTAGTTTGTTTTTTGCGTGAGCGCAACGGTATTATCGGTCAACGCAATTGTGGCCGAACTGCCAACAAATAGATTCACGTATAGCTTATCGGCGGTCGATGCATAGATATAATCGGGTAAGGAAGAAACCATCTTCAAAAACATCGGTGGGCAGCACGGACACGAGTGCCAGTTCCACCGGGCGTGGTGGTGGGCGTTCAGTGGCCTTTGGTAGGTGTACTGCGTGCCGGAAAGGGAAACGCCTGTCAGTACGTTATTATAAAGCACCCGTTCAAACTCATCCATGTACTTGCCATCGCCGGTCAACTCGTTCATCCGCTGACTAAAGAAACCGGCGCCCACGGCGGCACAGGTTTCCAGGTAAGCATCCGTCGGCAGAAAATAATCAGGCCCAAATTTTTCATCGTTGTGAATGGCACCAACTCCGCCTGTAACAAACATGCGCCGACCAACCATATTATTCCACAGCTTTGTTGCCGTATTGACGTAGGCTGGTGCATGATTTTCCAGTGCCATCGCTGTGATGCCGGTGGCCAGCAGGGTAGCCCGGACAGCGTGCCCTTCAATGGTCGTCTGCTTAAATACAGACACGGAATCCTGCGCGTAATCGCCCCAGCTCGGACGCGTCTGAGCCGTTGCCTTATCGGTTTTATAGTGCTGCTCTTTGATCCACTTTTCGGATTTCTCATTACCCCAGGCGAGCCACAGCGGGTAGCCGACATTCACCCCCCGGTTTTCAATCCAGAACTGAGCCAGCTCGTAATAGGCCTTCTCATGAACCGGCACATGGAGTTTAGTTTTCAAATCAGGCTGTTGTTTGAAGAGCCAGTATAGTTTGAGCACCGCTTCTTCCGGGCCCGAATGGGCCGGAACAATGTTGCGCCGGGGGGCCGGTCCCATCAGCTCACTCATATAGTTCGCATACCGGGTGGCCACAGTCAGCAGTTTCGTTTTACCCGTTGCCTGGTAATAGTGGACACCTGCTTCGATGAGCATACCGGCGTTGTAGACATCATGCTGCCAGCGAAGCATACCCCCGTTATCGCCCCAGCGGTGGGTGGGTTCCATAAGGTCTGTATAGGT
The DNA here is from genome assembly GCA_964244155.1 of uncultured Spirosoma sp. GTDB lineage: Bacteria > Bacteroidota > Bacteroidia > Cytophagales > Spirosomataceae > Spirosoma. The sequence continues at coordinate 4,378 of CAXTJJ010000254.1, read as the reverse complement.
GTTAAGATAACCCCTGGGGTCGGCTTGCTGAGCGGCCTCAATCCGATCAATGTAGCCGTCCAAGCGAGCGATCAACGTCGGGTCGGGGTGCAGATCGCCAATGCCCCGGATCGTTTCGTAGATCAGGCCATCGAACCAGGGCAGACCCGCATGGTGCCCCGTACCTTTCTTGCCCTGGGCCACCTGGTCAAAATTGATAAAGACGTTATTTTTTGCCTGTTCGCTGGCCGAAGGCAGGTTTTTGGCTTCAAATTTATCGAGTACGTCGTTGGCTGTTGTGGTTCGCCAGCGCCCAAATTGAGGGCTCCAGAACGAGTCCTTCACCGTTACGTGCCGAACTTTAGTTAATTGATCAGACTTGCCGTGGCTGGTTGAATGAACACGCCGGTTTGTGGAGCAACCTAAAGTACTTAGCCCAATACAGATGCTCAGGGCAATGGAATAATGTCTCATTGGGTTAGGGGTAGATGAGTAAAGCACGGATCACGGGCCACTCAGGCTTTATGATTTACGTAGCCTGTGTAAAGCCCAGGCCTACTTCACAAAGATAAAGAAATGTTCCTACTGGTACGAACTGGTACGACTTTTTATTGCCCATTAGGTAAAATCAGCGCAGACGAGCTAAATACAGTTAATTCGTCACATTGGCGGTCTTCCATCCACGTATCTTTGCGGCATAGCCGTGCAGACGTGAAAGAAAACAAATCAAAATATAACCTGATCGTTAGCCACGTAACGGATCGAATCGCTAGCGAGGAATATAAGAAAGGGGATTGGATACCATCGATTAACGAGTTCAGAAATCTATACAATCTCTCGCGCGACACCGTTTACGCCGGTTTGCGAGAGTTGCGTCTGAAAGGAATTATTGACTCGAATCCAGGCGTGGGTAGTTTTGTCGCCAGTACGAAAGTACGTACCGGCCAAAATGTTTTTTTGCTGTTTAATGAGTTCAATGAGTTTAAGGAATCCCTTTATTGCTCGTTCGTTGAGTCAGTCGCCAAAGACGTAACCGTCGATTTATTTTTCCATAATTATAACCGAAAGGTCTTTGAAACGCTGCTCAACGAAGCCAACGGAAAATACACGACATACGTGATTATGTCGGGTAAGTTTGAAGGCATAAAGCCGCTGCTGCAAACCTTGTCGGGACAGGTTTTCCTATTGGATCATTTCCATCCGGAATTACAGGGTAAATATTCGTCGGTAGCCCAGGATTTCGAGAAGGATACCTACGAAGCACTGACTTTTGGCTTGCCTCATCTTCGAAAGTACAAACGCATCTTTATGGTGCAGCAGGAAACAAAGGAGCCGCTAGAACGCTATAAGGGTTTACAGGCATTCTGCTGCGAACATAATTTTGACTGTGATTATCTTGACACAACGGCGAACCGAGTCATGGTTGCCGGTGAGGTGTATATTGTTGTGCGGGACAATGATCTGGTTGACGCCTTAAAACAGGTGGATCGCCATCACCTGGTACTGGGTCGGGATATTGGCATTATTTCCTACAATGACACGCCCCTTAAAGAGATTCTGGCTGGCGGCATAACGACCTTGTCTACTGATTTTACCCAAATGGGTAAAACAATGGCAGCCCTGATTGAGCAGCGAGCGATCCATACGGTCGCAAATCCCTGGAAGTTAACCATCCGAAAGTCTTTGTAGTGATGTAGTTCACCAAATGGGCAGACTCAACAAGCCCTGTGCAGGCACTTTATCTGGTTACGGTCTGGCATTATAAGGGCGAACCCCGAAACAGGAAAATAAGGGATCAGTATAATTGATGCCCAATTTAACGACCCGTTCGGCAATGCGCAGCCCTTGATTGGCCACATTGACGAAGTAAATCAAGGCGGTTCGTTGATCGGTAGAACCAATGACATACCCGCTGGCAGCCGGGCTTTTGGCCCATTGACAAAACAGGTCTCCCTGAGCACTGTGCTGCACCGCAAAACCTGATCCCCAGGATACCTGCCCCGGCTGACATATGTCCGTTTTCACCTGTGAGCTTACCAACGTGTTGGCCGGTTGTTGCCCCGGCCCGGGGTTCATCATCACCGCAACAATGAAGCGGGCATAGTCATCGGCGGTCGTTCGCAGGGTGTGGGCTACGTTTACCGTCTCTTGCTCATCGGCCACCAACTTACCGGCCATATCGTAGGAGCGGGCATACTGCAACGAATCAACCGCTTGATAGGCATAACTGGTATGATGCATACCCATTGGCTTAAATACCGTTCGTTGCATGAACGATTCGATGGGTTCCCTGACCAGGTATTCCACCACTGTCTGTAGCAGATAATAGCCTTCGCCCGAATAGCTGTAGCGACTACCCGGCATGAACATAGTGGTTAATGGCTTGCCTTCGGTACGCCAGTTGGGTAGGCCACTGGTGTGATTTAACACCATACGGGCGGTAATCAGCCTGATTTGCGGGTCGTCTACCGGACCTTTTAAAAAGTGAGTTTCCAGGTAGGCAGGCGGCACATAGCTGAGCAAGGGCGTATCTAAACCAATTTTGCCCTGCTCACTCAGTTTGAGCACTGCATAAGCGAAAAGGGGCTTTCCCAGAGAGGCCCCCCGAAATATGGTCCGGGTAGAAACGGGCTCTCGGGTTATCTTGTTTTTGATGCCCCATCCCCGACTCCAGGTTATTTTACCTTCCTCGATGAGAGCAATGGACAGACCCGGTATACCCGTGCTGTCCATCATGGAGGGTAAAGCCTGCTGAAGCCGGGTGAGCCTGGATTGAGCCAGTGATGGCCACCAAAGCAGCCCGCAAAGCGTGAAATGAATCAATTTGACAGTTAGCTTCATCGAATAAGTATAGTAGATGAACAATCGTTTGCCCCTGCACTCAGAACCTGTCTCAGATGCGCCACTCAGTTGGTCAAAGTAGGCAACGTTCGGCTAACTACTGTTTGGATGATCCGTTTTACAAAAGCCCTTGCCAATCGTTACCGCGGCAAAGGCTTTTATAAAACGGCTTATTTCCTGAGGGCTTACCGGCAGACTAGGCCTGGGGGCGATCCCAGAAGGCAGGCGGTTCTACGCCCAGGGTACGCAGGTAGACATAGGCCTGCCCCCGATGATGAATTTCATTATCGATCAGGTAGAAAAGAAACCAGTAGATAGGGCCTTCATACAGGCCAAAAGCTTTATCGACTTCCTGGAAGCGAGCGGGTGGAATCTGTGGCCAGTACGTATTAATCGCTTCAGTCACCCGATCCCACTGCGCCAGTACCTGTTCCTTCGTTGTTGCTTTGGGAAGTGCCTCCGAACCCTCGCCAAAGGAAGGCCATTCGCCCGAAATAACGCCCTGCATGCTCTGGTTGGCCATCTGAAGGACTTCATCCACCAGTGCCGAGCAGGGTCGCATGCCGCCCAGGGTATACGAAAAGAAATGCTCTTCAGGGTAGGCTTCGATCAACCGGCGGGTGAGTCCCCGGTGTCCCTGCCAATGGGCAAGAAGTTGCTCGGGTGAGATGACGATCTGATCCATCGTCTGGCTAAGCTGCGCTGTGTTTTCCATGACTTGCTATTGGTTAAAGTTGTCGATTGGTTGACACCACAAAGAAAAGCCGGGGGAGTGACAGCCCTATGTCAGTAGTGAACCGGTCGATTGTAACAAATCGGGCCCGGTAACCATTTGGGGTTGTACACCGAAAGAAAATTATCGGAAAGGAATTTTCGTTCTTTGGCAGATATTGGCTTACCAATATACGTCGGTGGGACGTATGTTATCCGGCGGGCTCTTCAAATGCGCGATAACCTGAGACAATACATGAAAACTTCTTCGTCTGGTCCGCCACCGCAGTCGGGCCGCCGATGCAGGACTCTAAAGCATAACCCAACTAACGGATTTTGCGGTCTGCCACTGGGGTTCCCCTTTCAGCTTATAAATTCTTTCTTTTTAGTTCACCAACGGCAAAATCAGCAGCTCGGGCTGTCAGGGCCATAAACGTGAGTGAAGGGTTCTGGCAGGCAACCGACGCAAAGGAAGCCCCATCTGTAACGAATACGTTCTTAGCGGTCCAAAGTTGGTTATTGGCGTTAAGCATCGAGGTTTTCGGGTCGCGTCCCATACGCGCTCCACCCGTTTCGTGAACGGCCCCGCCGGGTACGGAGTGATTGTTGTAGGTACTGATGTTTTTCAGGCCGGCGGCTTCAAGCATTTCGGCAGCATCGTTCATCATATCCTTCTGCATAAGATGCTCGTTCTCGCGGAATCGTACATCGAAAGTCAACGTTGGTAGTCCCCATTTGTCGAGTCGGTTACGGTTGAGGGTAACCTGGTTATCTTCGTAGGGCAAACATTCCGCGAATCCCATAATACCCATGTTCCAGGGGCCGGGCTGAGTGGCCTGTTCTTTCC
>CAXTJJ010000253.1:0-8764 GCA_964244155.1 uncultured Spirosoma sp. | reverse complement strand
GTCGTCAGCGCGGGCAGGAGCACCGTGGGCCGGAGTCTGTGTAAAGATATCATTCAGCTAAAGGTTTGAGGGTAAGGGATTTGTTGCCTGTAAAATAATGGATTTTTTGGTGAATACCCGCACCAGTCTATTTCAATTGTCGACGTCCTTCACCACCGGCCTATTGTCGTTCAGGCGCTTTTCGTAGGGAATGCGAAATTGGCTCAAATCGGGCGCGTGCGTTCGCTTTCGTTTTAGTTCGTGTTGGTAAATCGTTTGGCCCAATTGATACAAAAATGGATGACCAACGGATTCGTACTCGTATTTGTCGTCGTTCAGGATGCCGTCGCTGTTTGTGTAGATCGTTGCGGTTAGCATGTATTCGACTTTGTTGGCAAAATCGGCCACGTAAGACGCATCCGTCAGAAAGCCATATGCCCAGCCAACCTTGTTGAACACCCGGACATCTTTTGGTAACTGATGATGCAGGCTGTCCTGGAAAAAGAACTTTACGTAGCTGTCGTAATATTGTTTGGCGTCGTATTTAGGATAATTGGTTTCGCCGGGGAACTGCGACAGGTACTGACGCAGGAATTGATAATCGTCGCTGGTCAGATTAAATCGCTGTTTCGCCGGAACCGAAAGCGGGAACATGACCGATTGCAGAACTTGCTGAAAGCTTTCGAGCGGAAATTTGTTGCGTTCGGTGAAGTTAAACGGCTCATGTACCAAGCTGTCTTTCACATAATACCCTTTTCCTAATCTGGCTGTTCGACTGAAATCGAACGGATCTTTATTGTACGCTGCCGGTTGTGCATAAATCAATGTTCCATTTTCCTGAATAAACCGAACTGGATTCGTATGACGGTTTTCTTCGGCCGTCATCCGCACGAATCGGTGCGTAATACGTGTATCCAGATATCCTTTCGCGTGTAACGTCCGGTTGATCTCGCCCTGTCCCACAAATTCATACATCCGGCTATACGGGTCATTTTCACTCACCAGGAAGGCTTTTTTTATAAGGTGAGCAATAGATGGATAGCCATTTTGAGCCGTCTTGTCCGTCCATTCTTTCGTTTGCCCGCTATACGCACTATCGAATTGCATGGCCGTGAACTTGGTCAGCTTCGGATTTTTCAGGCAATTCAATTTGTCCAGCGACAACAGCGCAAGCGGTAATTTTACCGTCGATGCCGGGTTGAAATACTCGGTGCTATCTGCCCGAAAATAATAATTCGTAAATGAAGGCGTATTGTTCTTATCCCGGTCAATTTTCGTGTAGATGATTTGGAGCCGATACGTTTCGGAGTGGTTGATGACCTCCTGAAAAACAGGACTTTTGTTCGTTGCGAATAAATTTTTCAGGAACGCGTCCGTTCGCGGCTGGGCGAAGCCCAGGAGACTAACAAAGAAGAAAAGGCCGGTAAAACAATTTTTTAGTGATAGCATGGTGGATTTTTTTGTCATCCCGACGAAGGAGGGATCTTCGGTAAGTGTGTGCTTTAAGGTCCCTCCTTCGTCGGGATGACAAAAATTTACAAAACCAGTTGCTCAAACAACTTCGTCAGCGTTTCGCTCGCGTCGGTACACAGGCCGGGATGAACGGGTGACGTTTGCACGACGGTGCTTCGGGTGGCCGTGAGCCAGCGAAAACGCTCGGCGATACCGAGTTGGCCAATGGTGCCGCCTTCTTTGCGACCCGCACAGATCTTCTCGAACGCCTGAATCCGTTCGCGGACTTCGTCAATATCCAGCTCCGCCGATAAGGCACGCAGCCGGGTTTCGTTCAGCGTAAACAGCGTCTTCAAAAAGCCCAGCGAGCGGCAGTACACAATGACACCCACATTTATAAATTCCTCTCGTTCAACGCGCGGCATGACGCGGATGACGGCATACTCAAACAAGTGCATTTCTGGCTTCGATTGCTGCGTTGACAAATATTTCTGACGAGGCCAGGCGAGCCGTTAAAAACTGAGTATATACCTGTCGTTGCTCCTCTGCCGACTCCGGAGTTGACTCATTCGTCAGCCATTCGTCGGGAATTAGCGATACAATGGCCTGAATGCGTTCGGGCGTGAGCACTACGCGATACTCGGCATCAACCGCCCTGAGTTCGGATGCCTGGGGCAGCAGGACGTGATCTTTTATCGGGGCAAACGGTCGCTGGCTCTGGGCTTCCCAGTTGTCCCAGTTATGGTGGAAATATAGGGCTGCGCCGTGGTCGATCAGCCATAATTCTTTGTGCCAGATGAGCATGTTCGTGTTACGGGCCGTGCGGTCTACGTTCGTGACGAGGCAATCCAGCCAGACGATCTGCGAGGCCAGTTTGGTATCGACCGTAGTCACCAGCGGGTCAAAGGTGATTGACCCCGACAGGTAATGCAGCCCAAGATTAAGCCCTTCGCTGGCGCGGAGTAGATCCTGAATTTCCTCGTCCGGCTCGGTGCGGCCAAAAGCTTCATCGAGCCGGACGAACACAATTTCGGGAATGCGCAGGCCGAGCAAACGGGCAATCTCTCCCGCTATCAGTTCGGCAATCAGGGCTTTGGCTCCTTGCCCGGCCCCGCGAAACTTGAGGACGTATAAAAAGTTGTCGTCGGCCTCTACCAGGGCGGGCAGCGAGCCACCTTCCCGCAGGGGTTTGGCGTAACGCGTTACATTAACGGTTCGGAGTTCAGGTTGATGAGTAGGCACAAGTGGTTGTTACAATAAGATGAAGTATTGCTAGGATTAAAAAGTTTTTGACAGGCTTAACAGGATTATAAGATTTTTCGGCTAATCCTGTTAAGCCTGTCAAAAACCTTTCTTGAGGAGAAAAGCACAATGTGTGCTCATACCAACCTAACTTAATATTGTCCTTCATGCTATAGGACATTCAATCGCCTAAATTTATGGGGCATTCGGTACTTTTACTACATTCACGGCAAATCCTCTGCGAAGTCCTTACCCACAAATGAAAAAAATAGCCTGTCTGAGTTTACTCGTTGCCTGTTTTCTTCCTTACCTGACGCATGCTCAACACTGGTTCAAGGGTAACCTCCATACGCACTCCCTCTGGAGCGATGGTGACGATTACCCGGAAATGATCATGGACTGGTACAAGGCCAATGGCTACCAGTTCGTTGGCTTATCAGACCATAATATTTTACAAGACGTCGATAAATGGGTGAACGTGCCCCGCCAGCAAGACCGACGTCGTACATTCGACCGGTATTTACGCACCTTCGGACCGGACTGGGTCACGTATCGCAAAGGCCGGAATGACTCGCTAACCGTTCGACTGAAACAACTGAACGAATACCGAAATTATTTTGAAGAGCCGGGTAAGTTCCTGATTATTAAAAGCGAAGAGGTGTCGACAAGCTATCAGGGCAAACCGATTCACATGAACGTTACCAATGTGCGGACCCTCATTCGGCCATTGCCCGGCAATAGTGTGGCCGATGTGATGCAAAACAACATCGACATGGTGATAGCGCAGCGCCGACTAACGGGCCAGCCTATGTTTCCGCATATCAACCACGCTAATTTTTACTATGCCATCAAGGTCGAAGACCTGATGCAGCTTCGGTATGAACGCTTCTTCGAAGTCTTCAACGGTCATCACCTGGTCAACAATTATGGCGACAGCACCCACGAAGGCACCGAGTCGATGTGGGATAAAATTAATCTGAAATTTCTTCAGGAGTCCCGGCCGCTGATGTATGGCCTGGGCACCGACGATAGCCACAATTATTACTTTTTTGGTCCGTCGTTCAGTAATTCCGGCCGGGGCTGGGTTATGGTCGATGCCCCCGAACTGACACCCCGCGCCCTGATCGAATCGATGGAAGCTGGTCGGTTTTATGCCACGTCGGGTGTTACGCTCAGACAATTGCCGCAAGTGGGAAAAACACTGGTGGTGCGGGTCAAAGCTGAGCCTGACGTAACGTACAAAATTCAGTTTTTCGGAATTCGAAAGGGTAGTCAGCAGGCCGAGTTGGTGCGGGAAGTGACCGATACCGCAGCCACCTTCGCGCTGACGGATGAGCTATTGTTACTTCGGGCGAAGATCATTTCGAGCAAGCCCAAATACAATCCGTTTATGCCCGGCGATGTCGAAACGGCCTGGACGCAGCCCATCGCCCAGTCGATTGTCCCACAACCACTTGCCGGTGTTGTCGCGCTGTCGAACGCACACGCGCATAATGATTATCAGCAGTCGCGCCCGCTCTGGGATGCGCTGGACAATGGGTTTGCCAGCGTTGAAGCGGATGTTCATTTGATGAGCGATACATTGTATGTGGCGCATGACCATCCTACGATAAAGAATGCCGCAGCGACGCTCGAAAACCTGTACCTAAAACCCCTGGCCGAGCGTATACGTCAAAATGGAGGGCAGGTGTTTGCGAACTACAAAGGGCCGTTTTACCTGATGATCGACGCCAAAACCGGAGCCGATAGCACGTATCTGGCATTAACAAGGCTACTAAAACGCTATCGTTCCCTACTGACCATTGGAAGCCGAAGCAAAACCCAGACGGGCATTATAACCGTCGTTCTGACAGGCAACCGACCCATCCAAACGATTATAAACGACAAAGAACGATTACTGTCGATTGATGGTCGGCCCGACGATCTGGGTAAGGAATATAGTCCAGCGGTTATGCCCATCATCAGCGATGCTTACCAAAACCAGCTTCACTGGCGAGGGAAGGGCGATATACCGGCCGATGAGTTGTCGAAACTGCGTCAGCTGGCCGACAAGGTGCATAAAGAAGGCAGGAAGCTACGATTCTGGGCCACGCCCGAAGATCCGCTGGTCTGGACCAGGCTTCGGGAAGCCGGGGTCGATTTTATCAGTACCGACCAATTGACTCTCGTACGGGATTTTCTGTTGAAGGCGGCCGGTAATTGAGTTAGGGCACATAGTGGCCAACCTATTTTGGATTTTGTTCAAAGCGTTTTTTGTCATCCCGACGGCCCGGTCCTTCGTCGGGATGACAAAAAATGAAATTCTTTAACCTTTATAACCTGCTACTGTATGAACGTCAAACTAGCTACCCTCTTATCCATTTCTGTATTGTTATCTACATCATCCATCAAGGCCCAAACCAGTTCGCCTACATCGCTTATTACCGAGGTCGATAAACTCTTCGCCAGCACGCCCGACTTTAGTGGCGTAGTACTCATTGCCGACAGAGGCAAACCCGTTTACGAAAAGACCTTTGGCTACAAACGCTTTGAGACGAAATCGCCACTGGCAACGTCGTCAGTTTTTGAACTGGCGTCGGTATCGAAACAGTTTACGGCCATGACCATCATGATGCTGAAACAGGAAGGTAAACTGGCCTACGATGATCGGATTGATAAATACATTTCGGGATTGCCGTATCCGGGAATTACCATTCGGCATCTGCTCAATCACACCTCCGGTTTGCCGGATTATCAGGACGTGATGGACAAGCATTGGGATAAAAGTAAAGTTGCCAACAATGCCGATAACATTGCCTATCTGATCAAATACCATCCCGCCAAACTGTTTGAGCCGGGGGCCAAATACACCTACAGCAATACGGGTTATATGCTGCTGGCGAGTATTGCCGAACAGGCATCGGGACAGGATTTTATCCAGTTCTGTCGGACACGTATTTTCAATCCCGTTGGCATGACGCACACGGACATTCGTACCCGTGAGGAGAAACTAAAACTACCTGACGTGGCCTGGGGGCATATCTATGTACCCGAAAAGAAACGCTACGTACAAGCCGATTCTTTTCCTGAATTCAACTACGCCATCTGGCTGGGTAACCGTAAGGGGCCAGGACGAATCAGTTCCACCGCCGAGGACTTGCTGAAGTGGGACCGTGCGCTGTACTCCGATCAACTGGTTAGTCAGCAAACGTTGCGAGACGCGTTTACGCCAGCCAAGTTAAATGATGGTTCACTGTCACCCTACGGCTTCGGCTGGGAGTTGTCGCAAAGTCCTAAACTTGGCCGAATCGTGGGGCATGACGGCGACAACCCCGGCTACAAAACCCAGATTGTCCGCTACATCGACGCCGATAAAACGATTATTGTGCTTTGCAACAACGCCCACGAGAAGAAAGCCGACATCATAAAAGCGATACAGGCGCTGATCGAGAAATAGGGCAAAGTGAGTGTCCGGTCATTGAATATCCATTCGTTTGATCTTACCACCCTCAAACCTGTACACATGCTTGACCATACCATCTGTCATGATATTTCCCTTTTTGTCGTGGATCAACTGGTGGACAAGGACTTCGATTTGGTCAGTAGAAGTTGACCGAATTGATATAGGCGTTACCTCGGGGTTTATTTCCTGCCATTGACGGGTCCAGTAGGCACGCACTTCATCATGTCCATGTACATAGCCGCCCTCCCAGCCATTGGGCCACTGTACATCCGGGTGCATGAGTTCAAGCACACCATCAATATTGCGGGTATTAAAGGCTTGATAGGCTCGATTGATCAGGTCCTGATAGTCCATCGCTTTTGATAAGAAGCTATATGTTGTTGTTGGATTTTGCTTCTCAAAAAAAGCGGATCTTTTAAGAATCTGGTGTCAGTATGCATTGAGATTTTATCGGATATACCTGAGATCTGCCAGCCGATAACCAGGTATGGGCACCTCAGCGTGGTTGGTTACCCGCGCTAAAGTGCCCATATATCAGGCAAGTATTCAGATCGGCTCTATACTGTGAGTGTTCCTTCAATGGAGTCGTCCAGCGTTTTGCCCATAATAGCACCGGCAATTGTTTTGACAAATGCCACTGCATCACCGTGTTTATTATCCCAGTAATAGGCTTCCTGTGTATTTACTTTTATGACCGTAATACGGGGATCATCTACGCCTTCGGTGAACCATGCTTTTAGAATTGGTTCCCAAAGCTCTTTGATAAGTGCCTTATCGGTTGAGATGGTGGCTTCCCCGTAAACACTCAGGAAGTCGGAATAGTCAGACCCCTGAAACAGAAGTTGCACCTTGCTGTCGGACTGAATGTTTGCATTTTTGTGGCTGTCGCTGGCGCTCAGAAACCAGAAATTGCCCTTTTCATCGACTTTTTGCACAGACATTGGTCTTGTTTGCAAAGGCTCGCCGGTTTTGATCTTTGTGCAGAAAAAGCACGTACTACTTTTATCGACCAGCTCCTTGATTTTCTTGCCGGCTTCGCTGCCGATCAGGTCTTCGTGGTTTTTCTCGGGTTGCTGTTGGTTAATGCTATCCATACCGATTGAGTTAACGGGTAAATTGTTGATCTATGGTTAACAACCTGATCGACCAAACCGCTTTTTATAAAATTAGAAAATACATTTCCTTAGTGAACGGTTCTAACGGCCAGTCTCATAACGTGCGTCAGGGTGTGCTGATGCATGCGTACGTCCGCTTATCACATAAGCGTTCCGGTCAGTTCATAAAGTGCCTTACCTTAGGCTTTCTTCAATACCGCTAATTAGTAGTGCTACACCTGTTATGGGAAAGAAAATCCTGGTTTCGTTTGCAACGGCATTTCAAAATATACGGACACGCTTTTTCCACACCATTTTGTCGATACTTGGTATTGTCATTGGAGTGGCCGCGCTGGTGGCTATGCTATCGTTGATTGATGGGATGGAGCAATATGCCCAGGAGCAAATCACGAAAACGACCTCGCTGAAAGCAATTCTGATCCAACCTAATCTTTTCAAATTGGTGAATGATGTAGGCGTGAAGAAACAGAACTACGACTATTTGAACTACGACTCGTTCGGGAAACTGCGGTCGTCGCTGACAAAACCCGCAGCGGGATACCTCTACAGTCGGCAGCCCGCTGAAATCACGGCACGGGCAACTAACCGGTCTATCGGTACAATCGTAACCGGCATGAGCCTCCCGTTGCACCCGGACATAGCGATGTTGTATGGCAAGGCGTTTAGCGAAACGGACCTGAAGAACAAGCACACGGTTGCGGTAATCAATCAACAGTTAGCAAAACAGCTGGTGGGCAGGAAACCAGAAAAAACGGCTATTAATCAGCAGATTGTGTATAAAGGCATGGTGCTGACTGTACTCGGAATTTCGGCCGATAAAGACGCCAAAGTTGGGCAGTTGATGATGCCCGTTACCCTGTTTCCGGATAGTGCCCTGAAAGCGATCCCACCTATGTGCGTTATTGAAGCCGGGAGCGTGGAAGACGTACCTGAACTGAAAAAACAGATCGAGAACTGGTTGACCACCCATATGAAAACCAAACTGGCCGATTTTTCAATCATCACCAACGAGCAGCGTGTGAGTCAGGTAGCGAAAGGGTTTCTTCTGTTTCGCCTGATTATGGGAATGATCGTCGGTATTTCAGTACTGGTGGGCGGGATTGGTGTGATGAACGTACTGTTGATTTCAGTAACGGAGCGGACGGTCGAAATTGGCGTCCGGAAAGCCCTTGGCGCAAAACGGCAGGATATTTTATGGCAATTTCTCTCTGAATCCATCACCATCTCCACCTTTGGCAGTCTGCTTGGGTTAGGCCTGGGGCTATTGAGTACGCTGGCGTTCGTGCCGATTGTAAAAGCCCTGACGGATGTTCCTTTTCAGATGGCGTATACCTGGAATACATTTATCATCATCATGGTCATTGCGATGCTGATCGGCGTTATTTTCGGCACCTACCCCGCCATGCGAGCCGCTCGACTTGACCCTGTTGAGGCAATTAGACGTGAGTAAACTTTCGGATTATTTAGAAACAGAATTGGCCCTAAAAAAAGACCTGTGCGAACGTTTTGGCGAATGTGAGCCACCAGCCCGATG
>CAXTJJ010000252.1:0-8794 GCA_964244155.1 uncultured Spirosoma sp. | reverse complement strand
ACACCGCTTGGTGAAGGGCAAGATCGAACAAAGTATCAAAGTCCTGTCCTAGTTTTTTTTGTCATCCCGACGCAGGAGGGATCTTCGGAATAGTATGCTTTAAGATCCCTCCTGCGTCGGGATGACAAAAAACAAATCCCAATAACCCTATGAAACGACTATTAATCCCCGTAATGGCGGGGCTGGTGCTTTCTTGTGCCCAATCGCCAGCCACCGCTCAGGAATTTAAGGAGCACATCAGTAAGGAATTTACGGTGCCGAAAGCCGCCAGCAGCGTGCTGGCCATATACAACGTCAACGGTTTTATCAAAGTCGAGGGGTATTCGGGCGATAAGGTGGTGCTGGAGATCGACAAGTCCATTACGGCCAAGAGCAATCAGGGTCTGGAATTAGGCAAAAAGGAATTCCAGCTCAAATTCGAACAACAGGGCGACACCATCATCGCTTACATCGCCGAACCGTTCGATTCGCGGCCCCGGCGCAACTGGCATCGGGATAGTGACCGCAACCGGGATGATGATTATGATTTTACGCTCAACTTCACGGTGAAAGTGCCCAACAAAATAAACCTCGTCGCATCGACGGTTAACCGGGGTAACGTGTCGGTGAAGGACGTAGAAGGCAACCTGCGAGCGCGTAATGTGAACGGAGCGATTTCGCTTATGAACGTAAAAGGGACGACCGATGCCCATACCATCAACGGAAATCTCGATGTCGACTACGTAGCCAACCCACCCGAGAACTCGTCGTATTATACCCTCAACGGGAATATTAACGTGAGCTACCCGGCCAACCTATCCGCCGATCTGCAATTCAAAACCTTTCAGGGTAAGTTCTTCACCGATTTTCCCGACACTGAGGTCTTGCCCGTTCAGGCCATTAAAACAACGCAGAAAACAGGCGAAGGCACGGTGTACAAGCTCAACAAAAACACCGCCATTCGCATCGGTAAAGGCGGCAAGACCTTCAAGTTCGAAACGTTTAACGGCAACATTTACATTAAAAAACAATCCTGATGAAAACGCATACACTCACCACCGCACTCTTGTTCTTAAGCCTGCTGGCTACCCGACCCGTAGCCGCTCAGAATGATATAAAAGAGCAGTTAGTCGTCCCCATAAGCGATCCATCCAAGCCCGGCAGCCTGAAAGTAGGGCTGATCAACGGCTCCATCCATGTGATCGGCTATAGCGGCAAAGACGTTGTGATCGACATTACCGCCAGCCCCCGACGCGGCCGGAACGACGATAACGATGACCGTCCTGACCGGGCGGCTAACGGCATGAAACGGATTGCTGCGGGTATGCCGCTCGACCTTAGTGCCGAAGAGAAGAACAACACGGTTAACGTTCATGCAAATTCCATAAAGCAAACGGTCGATCTGACGATCAAAGTGCCGCAGCGCTTTTCGCTCAAGGTCAGCACCGTCAATAACGGCGCCATTGAAGTCGAGAATGTAAGCGGGACGCTGGAAGCAACGAACGTAAACGGATATATTCACCTGACCAACGTAGCCGGTTCGGCGGTCGCCAATACGGTAAATGGTAACCTGATTGCTACTTTCAAATCCATTGATTCCGACACGCCCATGGCCTTTTCGACCCTCAACGGCAACGTCGACGTGACTTTTCCGGCCAACGTGAAAGCCAACAGCAAACTCAAAACCGATCGGGGTGATATTTACAGCGACTTCGACATCGATGTTGATAAGAACCAGCCCAAAGTGAGCCGCACCAACCAGTCGGGTATGTATCAGGTGAAGATTGACGACTGGGTATACGGCAAGATCAACGGGGGCGGCCCGGAGATCATGATGAAAAACATGAACGGGAATATTTATATCCGCAAAGCGAAGTAATCAGCATGGTTACGAATCCATTTAGGCTGGCTACCTGTTTGTTGGGATTGGTAGCCACGCTTTCGCTCAGCTTCGGGCAAAACCGTCCTGCTCCGGCTGTTTCCTCTGCCGCCATGCAAAAATCAGCGGATGCTCTCGACAGATTTTTACATGGCCAGATGCGCCAGCTTGGCATTCCGGGTATGCAGGTTGCTGTTGTACAGCATGGGCAGCTGGTGTTCAGCCGATCGTATGGGTTTGCCAACCTGCAGGATTCCGTACCTGTTACCAGCAAAAGCATTTTTGCGATTAACTCCTGTACCAAAGCGTTTACGGGCGTGGCTATTATGCAATTGGTTGAAGCGGGCAAAGTCGACTTGTCCGCCCCAATTTCCCGGTATCTCGATGATCTTCCGGCCGACTGGCAGCCGGTAACGATAACCCAGTTACTCACTCATGTGTCGGGCATACCGGATATTCTGCGTGTATTCAACCCATTCACCCACGGCCTGGGGGCTTTGGGTACCGAAGCAGTGGCCTGGGAGAAAGTAAAAGCGATGCCGATGGACTTTCGGACGGGCGAACAATTCAGCTACAATCAAACCAATTATGTGTTGTTGGGCCAGGTCATCGACAAGTTGGGCGGGAAACCATTTGCTCAGGTATTCAGCGAGCAGCAGTTTCATCCAGCCGGAATGTCCAGAACGCTCTTTGGCGATTCCCGCGACGTTATCCCTCATTTTGCCCCAACCTATACATCTAAAAATAGCTATGACGGCAAAAAACTGAATGAAGCCCAACTGACGGGTACCTACACAGAATTTCCGGGCTTTCAGCGAACCGGCTCGGGGTTGAATAGTACCGCCGAAGACATGGCAAACTGGATTATCGCGTTGCAACAGGGTAAGCTGTTAAAGACGAAAGCAGCCCTCGATACGATGTGGACAGCGGGCCGATACAAGAACGGGGCACCCACGCAATGGGCGCTGGGCTGGGGATTGACCAAATTCCGGCCTAAACATAAGGCTGTAGGCATGTCGGGAGGTGGGCGGTCAGCTTTTCTGGTCTATCCCGATGATGGCCTGGCGGTTATTGTATTAACCAATCTGGGAGGAAGCTCTCCAGAGAACTTTATCGAGGAAATTGCCGGGTATTATAACCCCGACATTCCGGCATCTGACCCGATTACGAGCCTTCGGTTACAGGTACAGAAACGCGGTTTCGACCAGGCGATTCCGGTGGCAAACGAATTGAAAAAGCGCAACCTTCTGCCGAACGAAGGTGAATTGAACGACTGGGCCTACCGCCTGATGAGCAGCGGCCAGACGAAAGAAGCCCTTGAACTTTTCAAGCTGAATGTTGCCCTCTATCCCGAAAGCTGGAACGGCTACGACAGTCTGGCCGAAGGCTACGAACGGCTGGGTAATTCAGAGCTGGCTGTCAAAAATTATAATCGCTCGCTGGCCCTGAACCCCAATAACAAAAACGCGACCGAGCATCTGAAACGGCTGGCCCAGGCGCATAAGTAGCTGAAACAACCTGCACCAGTTTATACCCGACATACTCTCCATGATGAACATACGCTTCTTTTTTGTCTGCTGCTTACTGACATTATCCGGCACATGGGCTTTCAGTCAACGTACCCCATCCACCATCAGCACCCAGCCCGAAACCACTATTCAGCAACTGGGAACGGCTTTTGTACGGGAAAAGGCGCACGTGGGATTGTCCATCGGGATCGTCCGAAATGGGAAGACATCGTTCTACAATTTTGGCACAACGGAGAGAGGGAAAGAGCAGTTGCCAACACAAAACACGATCTACGAGATCGGGTCGATCAGTAAAACGTTTGGGAGCTTGCTGCTGGCGCGGGCCGTTGTCGACAAGCGCGTCCGGCTCGACGATGACATCCGCCACTACCTCGACGGCGACTACTCGAATCTGGCGTTCAACGGCCAACCCATTCGGCTGGCAAACCTCACCAACTGGACGTCGGAGCTACCGGACAACTTCCCGGATAAACCCGACGCGTATAAGCAGGCGAACCCGGATTCCATTCCGTTCCTGATTGTGAACGGATTACGAAACTACACCCGGCAGGACTTTTTCAGTGACCTGCACAACGTGACCCTCAGGGCGGCTCCCGGCCAGAATCCCCGTCACTCCAACGTAGCGGCTCAGTTGCTGGGGTATATTCTGGAGAAAATCTACCAGAAACCTTTTGACGAGTTGATCGCCACGCAGATTGAACAACCCCTGGCCATGCGCAACACCTTTGGCTCACCACAGCCGTCAGATCAGTTTGCGTTGGGCCATAACGAGCGAGGCCTTCAAATGCCTGCGTTTACGCTGAAAGCCATGCAGGCGGCTGGTGGCCTTCGGTATAGCACAGCCGATTTGCTAAAGTATGCTGCTTATCAGGCAGACGAAAGAGACCCGGCTGTAAAATTAAGCCATCAACTTACCTGGGGTAGCCCCGACAGCCAGGCGTTTGGCCTGAACTGGTTCCTCCACAAAACCATCGACAGCAAACAACGACTCGAACACTCGGGCGGTACGTTCGGCTTTGCCAGTTACTGCGACCTGTATCCCGACTTAAATCTGGGCATTGTCTTACTGGCTAACGATGCAGGCCAATCGACTCAAAATCAACTCGGCGAACTCTCTCAAAAGATTGTCAGTGCGTTGTATGGCGAGCCAGCCGCCCTGACGGCCCTCAATGCCGGCATAAAATCGCGGGGCTACGCGCAGGCACTCGCCGTTGTAAATGCCGTTAAGAAACAGCATCCGGAACTGTTTTTGAGTGAAGAATACGTGAACATCTGGGGCTATACATTAGCCGGTCAGGGTAAGCTCAACGAAGCGCTGGAAATTTTCAAGCTGAACGTCAGTCTCTACCCGAAAGGCTACAACACCTACGACAGCCTGGCCGAGACCTATGATCGCCTTGGAAACAGAGCGTTAGCTATCAAAAATTACAAGCAATCGCTGGCCCTGAACCCAGGGAACACGAATGCGACAGAGTACTTAAAAAACGTTGGACAGTAAGCGAAGTTCAGCCTGTGCGCCCAATTTCGGCGTCACTTTGCGGTGTCGTTGTACCGTGGTGTCGGGTTCTTAAACCCGACACGTGAGGTTTCTCAAAACCTATTGCGGCTGGTTAATCGACGAGGTTTTAAGAAACCTCGCCTGTCAGGTTTGAGAATCGCACCGCACGGGCGGCCCCGCGCAGCCGCGGACGGTCGGCGACCCGGCTGACACCACGAGCCTATCAAACAGCTAGAAGCTGTTTGCGACAACTACAGACGCAACCTGTTTGCGCAAAACTGCATCTATTGATAAACTTCCAAAACCAGACGAATACTCATGAATGCCTGGCTTACCTCCGCGCTGCTACTGCTGCCAACAGCCCTCATCTATCCCAAACAGTCGCCTGTGCTGCCTACGTTACTGAAAAAAGCGTTGACGGATAACCCATTAAAAAACCCGGTTGACGCTGTTGTGGAGCAGGCCGCGCAGCAGTTCATGGCAGTTCCGCAGGCCGTCGGCCTGTCGATCGGCATTTTCAAGGATGGGCGAACTTATGTCTACAATTACGGCACTGTGGAAAAAGGGAGTCAGCAACTTCCAACGAGTCAAACGATTTATCCACTCGCGTCCATTACCAAGACCTTTACGGGTGCGTTGCTGGCGCAGGCCGTGGTCGAAAAAAAAGTAGGTCTGGGCGACGACATCCGTAAATACCTGACGGGCAGTTACCCCAATCTGGTCTATCAGGGGCAACCCATCCGGCTTTTTCACCTCATTAACCACCGGTCGGGTTTGCCGTTTCTGTTGCCCGATCGCCCGGATGCGTTTGCCGATACCAGCATACCGTCGTCGGCTATTGCCACCGAACTTTTGCAGAACTACAGCCGGAATGACTTTTTCACGGATTTACATAAAGTCAGGCTCGAAAATACACCGGGGTCGACCTTCAAATACTCCAATGCGGGTGCTCAGTTGCTGGGTTATATGCTGGAACGGGTCTACAACATGTCGTTCGAAGAACTTATGCGGGAGAAACTGACACGTCCGCTGGCGATGAATAATACCAAAATCACATTGACACCCGCCGACCAGAATCGTTTGGTGAAAGGGTATAACTGCAACGGTGTGCTGATGCCGAATAGCCCCGATCAGCTTCAGGGAGCCGGTGCTCTGAAATCGACCCTGGCCGACATGCTGAATTACATCCAATGGAACGTAGCCGAGCAGGACGAAGCGGCAAAGCTGGCTCACCGGCCAACCTGGGGCGATGAAAACCGGTATTCGGCGGGGTTGAACTGGCAGATACGCAACGTTTCCGGCTACCGGGCCATCTGGCAGGACGGCAACATCCCCGGTTTCAGCAGCTTATGCGTCAATTATCCCGAGCTGAACATGGGTATCGTGGTGTTCTCCAACGAATGTGACCGCCAAACGGCTTTTCGCACAACCACCCTGGCCAATCAGATTGCCAAATCGCTCGATGAACGGGCGGTGATGCTGCCTAACTGATATTGTATTCCCTGTCCACAAATGAACGTACATTGTCCGATTACGGACAATGTACGTTCATTTTCACGCATAACCTTCTGTATAACAGACCACTAGAATACTGGTATAACATTTGGGCGTATTGATCAGCCGGGTTACCGGACCTTTCACTGCCTAAGCCGATGCTGCAAAACTACGTCAAAACGGCCCTGCGTAATTTGTGGAAACATAAGCTGTTTTCCTTTATCAACGTCTTTGGTCTGGCATCGGGCATGCTGGTCTGTTTACTGGCCATGATCGACATTAAAGGGGCATTCGAGTATGATTCGTTTCACCCGAACGCCGACCGAACGTATCGCATCATCACGGATGTAACAGCCAGCACAAACGACGAGCAGGGATTCGCCACAACACCCCTGCCGTTAGCCGACGATCTATCCCACAACTACCCCTTTGTCGAAGCCGCCACCCGCGTGATTCGAATTTACGGCGAAGTGACCGCCAACCGAAAACAGCTACCCGTCGTATTCAGCGCAGTCGATCCGGGATTCTTTAAAATCTTCGGGTTCAGGCTGACAGCAGGACGAGCCGCCATTGATCCCAAAACAGTGGTCTTGACCCAGGAAACCGCCGACCGTTTTTTCGGCACCGCCAACCCGGTCGGTAAAGTCATGGATCATTCCGAATTCGGTCCCCTGACGGTCTCGGGCGTTTTGGCTAAAAATCAAGCTAAATCACACCTGAACTTCGACATGCTTGTTTCCATGTCGACCTTATCTGCGCCAGCGTGGCAGCGATCTTTGACCGACTGGAAATACTACAGCAAAGGATATACCTACGTTAAACTCAAGCCCGGTGTTTCAGTTGAAACGCTCGATGCTGCCTTACCGGCCTTAGCCAGTCGAGCGACAAAGGGAGTCCGGTTTGCAGGGGAGAAAGGCTATACCTTCCGAAGTCAGGCGTTGACCAGGATCTCACCCTCGCGCGAAGACCTTATGCACGCGACCTACGAACCCACCGCCGGAAAGCTGGAAACCGAGATGGGGGTCGGTCTTTTGACACTCTTGCTGGCGGCCTTTAATTACATCAATCTCACCCTTGCCCGGTCGTTGAGCCGCGCCCGCGAAGTCGGCATCCGGAAAGTTGCCGGGGCATTACGCTGGCAACTGATGGGGCAATTTATGGCCGAATCCGTCATTCTGTCGGGGCTGGGGCTAGGGCTGGCGTCCGCAATGCTGCAACTGGTAAAACCCATGCCCTTTGTCCAGCAATGGCTTATTGGTGATGTTCAATGGGAGAACAACGGTACGTTATGGACGGTTTTTGTGGCATTCAGCGTCGTAACGGGCTTGCTGGCGGGGCTGCTTCCCGCCCGTGTCCTGTCGGGTTTTCAACCGTCGCAGGTACTTCGAAGCCAGACGGGACTGCGCGTCTTTAGAGGGATAACCCTTCGTAAGTCGTTGATCATTGCTCAGTTCTCCATTTCCTTACTGGCAATGATCGCCCTGCTGGCGATGGAACGGCAGCACCATTTCATGGCTACGGCCGATTACGGTTTTCAGCGGGACAACCTGCTAACCATCCCTCTGAACGGATTTCCTGCGGCCCGGCTTTCAACCGACATTAGCCGACTGGCGGGTGTGGAACGGGTAGCCGCAACAGCCGCCCTGTTTGGTGATCATGGCGGCAACCCACAAATGGTCTATCGGCAGAAAGCTGGCGGTGACTCCTCAGCCACGGATGTTTTTGCAGCCGATGCCAATCTGGTAGCCACAACAGGTTTGACGATACTGGCAGGTCAGAACCTGCCCGTATCTGTATCCGATTCAGCCTCACGGCTAGTACTGATCAACGAAGAGGCCGTGCGGGCTTTCAAACTGGGTGAGCCTAAATCAGCCGTCGGACAAACGCTCTGGCTCAATGATAGTACGGATGTGCAGATTGCCGGCATTGTGAAAGACTTTCAGTTTGCAACGATGGTCTGGAAACTCCACCCGCTCATTCTCCGCTACCAGCCCAGCGACTTCCGGTACCTGACGGTAAAAGTCAGCAGCGGAAACCCCGAAACCATTAAAGCTGATATTGCCCGCATCTGGAAACGACTCAATCCCTACGAGCCATTTACCGGGCAGTGGTACGATGACTTTCTATATAAGCGCCACAGCCATACTGACGACATGAATTTCATGAGCCTGCTGCTTGGCTTAGCCATGTCTATTGCCTGCCTGGGCCTGTTGGGCATGGTTACGTATACAACGGCCCTGCGCACCAAAGAAGTGGGCGTTCGCAAAGTGATGGGTGCCAACGTGGGCCAGGTCGTCTGGTTACTGTCGTGGGATTTCCTGAAACTCCTGCTCATTGCCGGGGCTATTGCCCTTCCGCTGGGGTACCTAGCCAGCCGCTTTTTTCTGATGACGTTCGCCTATCACAACACGGCGG
>CAXTJJ010000251.1:0-8799 GCA_964244155.1 uncultured Spirosoma sp. | reverse complement strand
GCCGAGGTATTCGGGTCAATGAGTGGGGCCAAACCAACATTCAATGCCTGTATGCCGTGGGCGAATGTTCCTGTACAGGTCTGCACGGAGCCAATCGACTGGCGTCGAACTCGCTGCTCGAAGCGGTTGTCTTTGGCCACCGGGCTTATGAAAAAACCGTCGAACTACTCGATCAGGCCGTTATGCCTGACAATATCCCTGCCTGGAATGATGCAGGCACGACTCACCCCGAAGAGTTGGTATTGGTAACCGAGATGAAGAAAGAGTTAGAGTCGATTATGTCGAACTACGTGGGGATTGTTCGCTCGAACCGTCGCCTGAAACGGGCGATGGACCGACTCGAACTCATTTATTTAGAGCACGAAGAACTCTACCGCCAGTCGAAAGTATCGGCCCCCATCTGCGAACTCCGTAACATGATCGAGGTGGCGTATCTGGTCATTAAAATGGCAATGGCCCGACGCGAGAACAGCGGCCTTCATTTCAACCTGGATAATGTAAAGTAAAGGGCTCGAACAGCCAGAGACAGTTCGAGCCTTAACTCACTCCAACATCTAGATCCCCTGAGCCTTCAGCAAAATCCGATTCAGGCAGATGTAACAACTCGCAGAACGCCATAAAGTGTATCGCAGCCTGCCCAGATACGGGTCAGGTTTGGGTCATGACCATCTCCCCTCGAACAGATAACGGCATCTACCGGATAAACGACTATGGAAGCGTATATGAACCACCCGGACTTTGGGAGCAAATGGGCAAAATTCGGGATGATGTCAGTATATTTAGCCGCCCCCATTCGGCAAATACCCAGGAATTCATGAGCCAGCAAGACATCATCGACTTCATCAATCAAAGCGACAGTCCGAAAATCAAATATGCGTTTACGGATATCGACGGCATACTTCGTGGTAAGATCATTCATCGTCAGAAGTTTTTGGATGGCTTGGCCGATGGCTTTGGTTTTTGTGATGTTGTTTGGGGATGGGACTCAGCCGACACACCTTATGACAACGGAAAGACTACAGGCTGGCATTCCGGCTATCCTGATGCTCCCGTTCGTCTGGATATTGCTACCTTTCGCCAGATTCCCTGGGAAGACAATATCCCCTTTTTTTTGGCCGATTTTAGTCCTTCGCCAACCGGGCAACCAAGCACATATTCGACAGCGGCCTGCCCGCGCAGTCTGCTCAAACGAATCGCGGGTCAGTGCGTTGATATGGGCTTTCATGCCGAATACGCGCAGGAGTTTGAGTGGTTCAATTTCCGAGAAACACCTAAAAGTCTACAAGAAAAGAACTTCCAGCAGTTAGAGCCCTTAACGCCGGGCATGTTTGGTTATTCTATTCTTCGCCCATCGCTCGAAAGTGCTTTTTACCACGACCTGTTCGACTTACTGGCTCAATTTGATATACCCCTCGAAGGCTTACATACCGAAACAGGACCGGGTGTTTATGAAGCAGCCATCATGCACGATGAAGTCGTTCGGGCTGCCGACAAAGCAACCCTTTTTAAAACGGCTGTTAAGGAAATTGGTTATCGGCATGGTGTCGTAGCTACCTTTATGGCCAAATGGAACGCTGATCTGCCGGGTTGCAGCGGCCACATTCACCAGAGCCTTTGGAACCTGGAAAAGACAAAAAACCTGTTTTATGACGAAACGTCGGACCGCCCCGGCCAGCCAGCCCATATGAGCGAACTGATGTGCCAGTTCATAGCCGGACAGTTGTATTGCCTCCCGCACATTACGCCCATGTTCGCACCAACCATCAACAGCTACAAACGGCTGGTTGAAGGTGCCTGGGCACCCACAACGATAACCTGGTCAATTGACAATCGCACTACGGCGCTTCGGATCCTGAACCATAAAGAAGCTTATACCCGCGTCGAACATCGCGTATCGGGTTCCGATACAAATCCTTATCTGGCCATTGCAGCGGCCCTGGCATCAGGTTTGTATGGTATTCGTCACAAGCTGACGCTCGACACTCCTGCTTCAGCAGGCAATGGCTATGCGGATACACGAAACGGCGTTCTACCTAAAAATCTGGCTGAAGCAACGCACGCAATGGCCAGTTCGCCCGTTGCGGTTGAACTGTTTGGCGCAGAGTTTGTTGACCACTTTACCCGCTCGCGCGACTGGGAATGGCGACAGTACATCCGTCAGGTGAGCGATTGGGAATTGAAACGATATTTTGAGATTATCTGACAGGTTTACGGTATTCGGTTTATGGTATTTAGTTGACTGACGCACGAAATACTTGCCGCTTCAACAACCAAATGCCATAAGCCGAATACTGTAAACCGAATAGAATTATGCGTCTTGTTGATTACTCATCGATTATAAAAAAGGCCTGGGCGGAGTTTGATGGCTCCGTACAGATTGATACAATTGAAGATATCAGTGCCAAGGTTTCGACCAATCACGTCTTTAGAGTTACGTTTGAAGATGGCGATCATATCATTGCCAAATTATCTTACTTCGGGACCTACGAGCAGTTTCTGGAAGATCACCGCATCATTCACGCATTGGCTAATAACTTACTTTATCCCTTCGAAAATGTACTGGCCAAATCGCTGGTGCGCGACGGACAAGTCTATACGTATCGTCACAAAGATGGGTTTATTGACGCATGGGTTGTGTTTTATAATCCTATTCGCATTCAACTGAAACTTCCCCGTCGGCTGGATGAACACCATATTCGCATGCTTGGCCGGGAAATTGCCCGATTCCATAAAGCCTGTTCGCGCGTTAGTCCAGTATTACCTAAATCGAGTAAAACACTGCGTTCCGATATCTGGGATTTGCTTGATTTACTGGAAACAGAAACCGGACAGTTTGAACACCGCATGCATGAAGACGAGTTAAAACGACAATGCGAATTATTTCTGGAAAACCGGCAAAAACTGGTAGCTAAGTCAGTTGAAACCATGCCCGTTTTTGTGGACTGGAACATCGGCAACTTCTCGGTTACAGACAATCTGGAACTATACTCCCGTTGGGACTACGATTGGTTTCGGATTAGTTACCGGGTCATGGATTTTTATTTCTTTAGCCGGGTAGTATCTAATGCTGGCGACCGAACAGTCTTTAGTTACGTTATTGGACCGCTAATGGAAGATCGTTTTATACTATTTTTAAAGGAATACCATCGGGTGTTTCCGCTAACTGAAACCGAAATTCGTTTTTTACCTGAAGCTTATCGTTTTTTCATACTGAACTACGTCATAAAGTACGGTCGTTATTTTTTCCACCGCACCTACGCCATTAAACTCCAGCGAGAAGCATACGACATTTACTTTCCGTCGATCGAGACCTTCGATGCAGACAAAATTCTAAAGGCATTGGGTATATAATGGCTTGGATCATCAGTAAGATATATCCAACACGCACGACCTATCACATTGAGTAAGCTATCCAGCGAAGCTGCAATGGACAAATCATTATACAGCAATGCACCTAGGGTAAGCTCTCTAAAGAGATAAATAATTGAAAATTCGGCTTATATCGTATTTTTACAAATATTATTTTGAAGATGCCGCAATAAATATTCCTTCTTACACGTGAAGGTCAACTTTATTGCTATTGATTTTTCGTATGCCCCCATGCAACTCACTGATTTTAAAACCGTAGCGGCCAAGTATAAAGTAATATTCTTCGATGCATTCGGTGTCCTGAAAAATTCGGAAGGCCTTTTGCCAGGAATTGAACACACATTCGATTGGTTGAAGGAAAACGATAAAACGTTTTATGTACTGACCAATGATGCATCGCGCAGTCCGCAGGAATTAGCAGAATCCTATTACAAGCAAGGTTTTTATGCTATCCCACCCGAACGCATTATTTCTTCGGGTATGCTGGCACGAGAATACCTTGACCTCAAGGTGCCCAGTGGTACGGTAGCTTATTTAGGTACCGAAAAATCGGCTCATTACCTCGAAACTACTGGTTTAAAAACCCTGCCCATTAGTCAGGTTGACCTTAAAGAGGTGGCCGATATTAATGCCTTGGTGCTCCTGGATGATGAAGGCTTCGACTGGAATACCGACCTTACCAAAACAGTCAATTTACTTCGAAAACGAAACATACCAGTTATTGTCGCCAACACAGACAATACCTATCCTGTTTCTAAAACCCGGATTGCCATTGCAATCGGGGCAGTTGCCAAAATGATCGAAACCATTGTTGGCAAGCAGTTTATCAAATTTGGTAAGCCTGATGCCCAGCTCTTCATGTTTGCCTATGAGCGGCTGGAAAATGCGGCTCATATTAGCAAGCGCGACATCCTCATGGTAGGCGATACACTTCATACAGACATTCTGGGCGGCAACAAGTTTGGTCTGGATACGGCTCTGGTATTAACTGGAAATACGCAGGCACAGGATGCAGAGGTTCTAATTCGAAGCACTGGCATTATTCCCACCTATGTTTCTAAGTCAGTCGTAATTCGTTAATAGAGGCCTTATTTTAAGCACAAGAGTCTAATAATCAAGACGATAAGCCTAAAGATAGGCTATTAGCGAACGATTTCCGTGCTAAAAAATTGTTTGATAATACAAAGGTAAATACGTTTCTTTGCGCAGTTTTTTAACTCAGAACAGAATACTGAAATGTCGGACATTGCACAGAAAGTAAAGAATATCATTGTTGAAAAATTAGGCGTTGAAGAATCAGAAGTGACGCCAGAGGCAAGCTTCACCAATGATTTGGGAGCCGATTCACTGGACACAGTTGAGTTGATCATGGAATTTGAAAAAGAATTCAACCTGCCTATCCCTGACGACGAGGCTGAAAAAATCTCTACAGTTGGCCTAGCCATCGAATACTTAGAGAAGAACATCGGCAAATAAGTCTCAACGAGATTTAAACGACGTCATAACGCATTACTCGGTACCTCTCCAATTGAATTAATTGGAACGGGTACTGAGCCTTGAAGCCAACGCCAACAAATACGGTATCGGCGTTGATTTTCTTTCCCCATTACGTAGTAAACCCGTATGACACTCAAGCGAGTAGTAGTGACCGGCCTCGGTGCGTTGACACCAATCGGCAATGATGTAGCCTCTTACTGGAACAGCTTAGCCGCCGGTGTAAGCGGGGCCGGTCCCATTACGAAGTTTGACGCCAGCAAATTTCGCACACGCTTTGCCTGCGAATTGAAGGGCGTAGACGTTACCCAGTTCATACCCCGTCAGGAAGCGCGTAAAATGGACGCGTTTACCCATTATGCACTTATCGCTACTGACGAAGCGGTAAAAGATTCGGGGATTAATCTTGACTCAATTGACAAAAACAAGGTTGGTGTCATTTGGGGCTCTGGTATTGGCGGTCTCAAATCGTTTGAGGACGAGATGATTGATTATGCCAAAGGGGATGGTACTCCCCGCATTAACCCGTTCTTTATAGTTCGCATGATTGCCGATAGCGCGTCGGGACAGATCTCGATGCGATATGGCTTTCGGGGAACCAACTATGTTACTGTTTCAGCTTGTGCATCAACCAACAATGCCATCATTGACGCTTTCAATTACATCCGCTTGGGGAGGCTCAATATGTGCGTAGTAGGTGGCTCTGAAGCTGCCGTCACGCGGGCAGGTATTGGAGGTTTCAACGCTAATCGCGCCTTATCAGAGCGAAACGACTCGCCCGAAACAGCTTCACGTCCGTATGATAAAGATCGGGATGGGTTTGTGTTGGGCGAGGGTGCAGGCTCGTTGATATTAGAAGAATACGAGCATGCACAAGCGCGCGGAGCTAAAATGTATGCTGAGTTAATTGGAGGTGGTATGTCGTCA
Source organism: uncultured Spirosoma sp. (assembly GCA_964244155.1). GTDB lineage: Bacteria > Bacteroidota > Bacteroidia > Cytophagales > Spirosomataceae > Spirosoma. Next base: position 3,009 of record CAXTJJ010000251.1, on the reverse strand, counting down.
GATGCGTATCATATCACAGCTCCTCACCCCGACGGATTAGGCGCATTTTTAGCAATGGAAGATGCGCTGAGAGATGCAGGCATCGCACCGGATGAAATCGACTATATCAATACGCACGGCACATCAACGCCTATTGGTGATCCACAGGAATTGAAAGCAATTTACCAGTTGTTTGGCGAGCACTCTTTTAAGTTAAACATCAGTTCGACTAAGTCAATGACCGGCCATCTACTTGGGGCAGCAGGTGCTGTTGAAGCCATCGCGTGTATCAAGGCAATGGAACACCAGGTGGTTCCACCAACGATTAATCACGTCACCGATGACGAAGAGGTTGACCCACGTTTTAACTTAACGTTCAATACGGCGCAGGCACGGTCTATTACAACCGTGATGAGTAATGCATTCGGGTTTGGTGGTCACAATGCCATCGTCATTTTCCGTAAACTTTAGCTGAGTTGTGCAAATCGCTCTGCCGCGTAGTTTATTAAACCCCCTCGATTGGTTCCGATCCGGCAACGCTGATCCGCGTAAGAATCTGCGTCGCTCAATTGCCCATATTATTGGTGCACGTCCCTCAAATCTAGGCCTTTACCAACTTGCCCTGCGCCACACCTCGGCGTCAAAAGCCACGGCAATTGAGGGATTTCGCGAATCGAATGAGCGGCTAGAGTATTTAGGCGATGCTGTCCTTGGTATGGTAATCGCAGAGTTTCTCTTCAAGAAGTATCCTTACAAGGATGAAGGTTTTCTAACCGAGATTCGCTCACGCATTGTTAACCGCGAAACCCTAAACGGTATTGCCCGTAAAATTGGTCTCGATCAGCTTATTGAATATGACGGAAGCCGGACGCGTAGTTTACCGGCCCGTACCTCCATGTACGGTGATGCCCTCGAAGCACTGGTTGGAGCGGTATATCTGGACAAAGGCTTTCGGTTCTCACGCGGATTCATTCTTAAAGAGTTATTAGCTCACTACGATATTGAGTCTGTTGTTCAAAACAATGGCAACTACAAGAGTCGCCTGATTGAGTGGGCCCAGCGAGATGGTAAGGAAATTCGCTTCGAAATTGTTTCGGAGAAAGGCAACAGCCATTTCCGGGAGTTTATTTCACAGGTATTTATTGATGATGAGCCCTTTGCCACAGGCAGCGGCTACAGTAAGAAAAAAGCCGAACAGGCTGCCGCCGAAAAGGCGTTTGAATTGCTGGCCATTAAGTAATCGCGCCACTACCTCACTTTAATACATAGTCTTTACTTCTTCTCGTTGTACAGAAAAGGCTATTTTGGCATTTTGTGCGTCATTTCGGCAGACTTGTATTGCTTATATATGGCAATAAAATGACAAAATAACTGATTTATGACTGCCTAATGGACTGGCATAAAGTTTGAAAAACAGTTATCAGAATTTGATAACGCATTTTCAAACCTAAAACCACAAAAGTCATGAATCCGTTAATGCGCACGAACAACCACTTGCCGTCGTTGATCGAGAACCTTTTCGGTCGCGACATGAACGAATTTTTCAACACCAATACTACCTCAGGGCTTACTAGTGTTCCAGCCGTAAACGTAATAGAGCATCAGGATGGTTTTCGTATCGAGGTAGCCGCACCTGGTTTGAAGAAAGAGGACTTCAAACTCAACTTGAACCATAACAACCTGACGATTTCTGCTTACCAGGAAACGCAGAAGGAAGAGCCGGAGAAAAATAACGAAAAATATACCCGTCGGGAGTTTAGTTATTCCTCGTTCCAGCGGACATTTACTTTACCAACGTCCGTTGATGCCGACCGTATTCAGGCAACCTATGCTGAGGGGCTTTTGAAAATTGATGTTCCCAAACGTGAAGAGGCTAAAGTTAAACCCCCACGTCAGATCGAAATAGGTGGCTAGTTGAACACCTAAACAGCAAATCGAAAAGCCCGGTGAGTGCAGTTCTCACGGGCTTTTTATTACCTTCAAATGTTGTTAACAATGCCTTGTTAAATTTTGTTAAGGACGCATATAAGCCGGATTTTTCAGAAGTTACTTTCCGTTATAGTATCAGACAGAAACCTCTGCCGTTAACACAAAAAGAAAGCAATTAGATTTTCCCATTTAATCATGAAAAGCAACTGGAAATTATTCGCGTTAATGGCTCTCTTATCGAGCGTCGTGACGTTGGCCGCTTACAACCTGTTGGGCTTCAACAACCGGGATGTAATTTTTAACGAATCATCGCCAGTGCAGGCGATTACGGGTCGGTTGGCTTCAATGCCAGGTGGACCTACGGCGGTGCCTGGCGACTTCTCCACAGCGGCTGAAGCTGTGACACCAATGGTTGTACATATCCGCACCACAATGACCCGGACGGTAAGACAGCAACAAGTTCCTGATATTTTCCGGGAATTTTTTGGTGACGAGTTTGGCGGTCAGCGTCAACCCCGTCGGCAGCAGGGTCAGGCTTCAGGTTCTGGAGTAATCATTAGTAAAGATGGTTATATCGTGACCAACAACCACGTGGTTCAGGATGCTGACGAAGTAGAAGTGATTATGACCGATAAGCGGAGTTTTAAAGCCAAGGTTATTGGTACAGATCCCCTAACAGACTTAGCCGTTATTAAAGTCGATGCTAAAGATCTGCCAGCTATTACGTTAGGTGATTCTGACGCGTTGAAATTGGGCGAATGGGTACTGGCTGTTGGTTATCCTCTTGACTTGGAATCAACTGTTACTGCCGGTATTGTTAGTGCCAAAGGCCGTAAGATTGGTATTCTGGAGCAGGATTATGCTCAACGTCAACAAGGTCGTACCGATAAGCAACAAACGGATACTCCTTTAGAAGCGTTTATTCAGACAGATGCCGCCATCAACCCAGGTAATTCAGGTGGTGCGCTTGTGAATCTGCGTGGTGAACTGATTGGCATCAACTCGGCGATTGCTTCGGCTACAGGTTATTACAGTGGTTACGGCTTTGCTGTACCAGTGTCGCTTGTCAAGAAAGTTTCGGCTGACTTGCTAAAATATGGC
>CAXTJJ010000250.1:0-8839 GCA_964244155.1 uncultured Spirosoma sp. | reverse complement strand
AAAGCCAAAATTCGCAGTTATTGCTTACGAAAAGTACGAAGCTTTGCAGAAGAGTTTAGCGTCATTTGATAGTCTCGAAGACTTTCTTGACTGCGCTCATGCCCTAAAAGTTAAGTATGAGCCAACTTCATGGCATTCGCTCAATGAAGTTAAACGTGAGCTCGAAATATGATTTCTCAACCCAATCGAATCGTAATCAACGGATTACCCTTATTTATAGGCAGTTTGCTGATACTGTTTTTTTCAACAGCCGTTTCTGCTCAAAAAAACTCACGTCGAAAATCGACTAAGCCGCTCGTTAAGCAGGGCATATGTGGTATCGTTCTTGAAAAACGAGGCAACTACATGCCAAGCCCTGACTCGCCACGGCCAAATCCAGATGGCTCGCCGGTTGAGCGCGAGGTGCTTATTTTTCCGCTGTTAAACAGGAGTCAGGTGGAAGCGGGTGAAAATGGATTTATTAACTCAGTGGGGAATGCCAAACCAGTCAAAACTGTTAAATCCGGGAAAGACGGAAAGTTTTGCGTGAGTTTGCCTACAGGTCAATACACGGTTATGGTTCGGGAACCGAAGGGTTTATATGCGAATCTGTCCGATAGTCATAATAATATTTTTCCGGTCAACGTCCAGAAAAACAAATCAGTAACGGTTACGGTGTCGATTACGCATCAGGCTGTTTTTTAAGTAGTTAAAATGAGCCGTCGATGCGGCAGTAACGCGGATCAGTTGTCCGCGTTGGTTAACAAAATCGTGGGTTTCCACCCGCGTTACTAAATGAAAACCAAAGGAATACGTACCAATAAAATCAATATCGTCACGCTTGGTTGCTCGAAGAACCTGGTGGATTCGGAAGTGCTGTTTACGCAACTCAAGGGCAATGGCATGAACGTGACGCACGAATCGAAGAAAGACGACGCGAATATTGTTGTCATCAATACGTGTGGCTTTATCGACAACGCCAAGGAAGAATCCATCAATACCATTCTGCGCTATGTCGACGCCAAAGAAGCCGGTATTGTGGACAAAGTTTACGTAACGGGCTGCCTGTCACACCGCTATAAAGACGAACTCGAAGTGGAAATGCCGACCGTTGATGCCTGGTTTGGTACTAACGAGTTGCCTCGCATGTTAAAAACGCTTCGTGCCGATTACAAACACGAACTCGTGGGCGAACGGTTGCTCACCACCCCAGCCCATTTTGCGTATCTCAAAATTGCGGAAGGTTGCGACAGGCCCTGTTCGTTCTGCGCCATTCCACTTATGCGTGGTGGACACGTCTCGCGCCCTATTGACGAGTTATTGACCGAAGCGCGCTCACTGGCCCGTCGTGGTACGAAAGAACTGATTTTAATTGCGCAGGATCTGACCTATTATGGCCTCGACCTGTACAAAAAACGCAACCTCGCCGACCTCATCGACCAACTGGCCGACGTGGAAGGCATTGACTGGATTCGGTTGCAGTACGCGTACCCATCAGGCTTTCCGCTGGAAGTACTGGATGTGATGCGCGACCGTCCCAAGGTGTGTAATTACCTTGACATGCCGCTCCAAACCGGCTCGACCGAGTTGCTGAAACTCATGCGCCGGGGTATTACCCGCGAAAAAACCGAGAGCCTGATTCAAACTATTCGCGAACGTGTTCCAGGCATTACCCTCCGCACGACCCTGATTACCGGACACCCCGGCGAAACGGAAGCGATGTTCCAGGAAACGTATGACTTTGTCGAACGGATGCGTTTTGACCGCCTGGGCGTGTTTACTTACTCGCACGAGGACGATACCCATTCCTATTCCATGCCTGATGATGTACCCGCCGATATCAAGCAGGAACGCGCCGACGAGTTGATGGATCTGCAGCAAGGCATTTCGCAGGAACTGAATCAGCAAAAAATTGGGCGGACCTACAAAGTCCTGTTCGACCGGAAAGAAGGTGGTTATTTCATTGGCCGTACCGAAGCCGATTCACCGGAAGTAGACAATGAAGTACTTGTATCCGCTTCGCAATACGTGCGGCTGGGCGACTTCGCAAACGTTAGAATTAACAAGGCCGAGGAGTTTGATTTGTATGGTGAAGTTGTTGGCGTATAAACACGTTTTAGTCCATCGATTTAGGAATGAGTTTATATTAAAAGTAAATGGTGAAAAACTGTTAAAACGGTTCAACGCTACAGATTCAATTTATTTAACCTACGACTTAAGTCGTAGGCTTAAAAAGACACTGTCGAACCTTGCCGGATTTTTCGTTGTTAAAACCCGGTAACCGCAACCCCCGCCTACCGCATGGACTGTCAGTACCTGCCGCTTGCCTCAACCGGCCAGTTTTCTTCCCTATTCCTCGATTACATTACCAATAAAGACAGCTTAAAACCTTTTTACGGTCGTTTTCCAGCTATAGAATCTTTTAAAGGTCAGATAGACGGCAAACCGTTTGATGCCACCAACAGGCAGGTTTTGGTAGATACCCTTGAGCGGCAATATTACTCCTTATCGACCAAACCCGACTTTTCAGTATTACTCCAACCCAACACGTTTACAGTTACTACAGGTCATCAACTCAACATTTTTACAGGGCCCCTTTATATTATCTATAAGCTGATCACAACGATCAATCTGGCCCGTAAGCTCAAAGAGACTTACCCTGATTATAATTTCGTGCCGGTTTACTGGATGGCTACTGAAGACCACGACTTTGCCGAAATCAATCATTTCTCCTTGATGGGCCGGCATTATGCCTGGCAAACAGACCAACGTGGCGCTGTTGGACGCATGAATCCGCAGGAGTTAAAAACTCTGTTTTCACAAATTCCCGAGAAGCTGTCGCTGTTTGAAGAGGCTTACTTAAAACACAATACGCTTGCCGATGCCGCCCGCTACTACGTCAACGAACTGTTCGGCGCAGAGGGCTTGGTCTGTTTAGACGCCGATGATGCGTCGTTAAAACGTGTTTTCGCACCCGTCATGCGTGATGAACTAACTCATCAAAAATCGGCCGAGTTGGTACAAAAGCGGACAAAAGAGCTGGAAGAGCTAGGTTATAAAACGGTTATCGCTCCCCGCGACATCAATCTGTTTTATCTTGACAGCCAGGTTCGTGAGCGTATTGAGCGCAAAGAAGATGGAACTTATCAGGTACTGCACACAAAGTTAAAGTTTACTGAAAATGAGCTGCTAACACTGCTAAATCAACACCCAGAAAAATTTAGCCCTAATGTAGTACTGCGCCCGTTGTATCAGGAAACCATTCTCCCGAATCTGGCTTACATCGGAGGACCCTCAGAAGTGCCTTATTGGTTACAGTTGAAAAGTGTATTTGAGTATTATCAAACGCCTTTTCCAATTTTGATGCCTCGTAACTTCGCCATGTATGTGTCGTCTGTTAGTTCCAAACGGATTCGTAAATTGGGCCTCACACCTGAACAACTTTTTCAGGACACCCTCACGCTCAAACGAGAATTTGTTGACACACATACGCGTCATACCCTCAAATTCGACAACGAGAATAAAACCATAAACAAATCGTTAGACGCCATATTGCACAAGGCGCAAATGGTGGACCCATCACTCGAAAGAGCGGTGTTGGCCGAAACAAAGCGGTTTGCCAATGCTGTTGCCCGACTTGAAAAGAAAATGCGCAGGGCCGAAGAGCGCAATCAGGAAACGGGTGTTCGGCAGTTGTTAGCTGTTAAAGACAGCCTCTTCCCAAACGGAAGCTTGCAGGAGCGAAATGAAAACTTCCTGACATTTTACCTCAGTGACCGCCAATTCCTGCAAAAAATGCTATCTACCTTCGACCCCTTCGATTATCGAATGCAACTTTGCCTGGAATAATCCAGAGTGGGAAACGTTTGCATTTAGTTTCTTTTCTTCTGAAGAGTTGATTAAAAGTCAGCATGACAAAAGCAGAATTACGTCAGGAATTCTTGGTCAGACGCAAAGCGTTAACGGTAGAGGAAATCAACCATTGGAGTCAGCTTATTACTCAACGTTTTGTTGACTTTCTGGAGAGAGATCAACTAATCAGAAAGATTAGCCTTATTCACACCTTTTTGCCAATTCAGCGCCAGAATGAAGTTGACACCTGGCCAATCATTCGGTTACTATGGGACCAGTTTCCCCAAGTCCAGTTTGCGGCTTCTATAACTGAGGCAGGGACGAATCGCCTTACACATTATCTATTACACCCAACGACTAGCTTGCAGATCAATCGTTGGGGCATACCTGAGCCAGTTCCTAATGGGCAGTTCCCTGTTGAGAGCGCTGAAATTGACATAGTTATTGTGCCCTTACTTGCCTTCGATAAACAGGGCCATCGCGTTGGTTATGGTGGCGGCTACTATGATCGTTTTCTGGCCGATTGCCGTCCGGATTGCCTTAAAATAGGCCTGTCACTCTTTGACCCTGTTGAAGAGATTTCAGACATAGAAATGACGGATATTCCATTGACTATGATAGTAACACCACATCAAACTTTTTCCTCAAATTAAGGCTATTTAATCAAGGTTTATTTACTTTTTAATAGGGATGAATAGTTGTTGATGTTAACTTTCTTAAAAAATAGCAACGACTATGAAAAAAATTCTGCTTTTGCTCTTTTTATGTCCGCTGCATCTGTGGGCACAACAAGACAGAATTCCTCCCCCGGTTCAGGCGGAGAGTCTCAAACCCATAGAAAGTGATTTAATACCTACTTACAACGGCCGGTATGGTCAGCACGTTCGGGCGCAATACATGTATGATGGCCTCGATGTTCGACGGGCAAAAGACTTAGGACAGTACATTTATGCCTCTGGCGACCCTGATGCTATTCATGAGTTTAATGCTTATATCAATAGCCGCAAAACTGGTGGCTGGTTAATTGCGGGCGGTATTACCTCTGCTCTAATTGGCGCAATCATTATGGGGTCAAACGGACCGGGAAGCGATGGTAAATTTACAATACAACAGCCCTTCTATTGCCCCACTGGGTATGCCTGTGGTGGCACGGGTATATCCGGCACGGTGTATGGCGGTCAGATTGCCGGGTATCAGACTGTAACAGATACCCATCGGCAAAACACATATGCAGTAGGTGGTATCATGTTTTTGGGCGGGGCTATTTTAGCGGGTATTGGTTGGGGCATGAATTTACCCGGACAACATGTTCGTCGCTCTGTTCAGTATTATAACAGAGCGTTAAAGCAACGTGGTATTTCCTGGCAGCTCACCCCTTATTCTTCTTTGTCAAATTCAGGTGTTGGCCTGGTCGGACGTTTCTAACTTTTTTAGACTACAATTCCTGTCCGTCAAAGTTTTACCGTATTTTTGCAGGCCAATTATCATGCGGGAGATTGGCAAGTGCTCATGATCCCGTTTTTATTAACCAAACAGAGCGGGTATTTTCGGCCAAGGCCGAGACTCGCATTAAAACAATGAAAATTGCAGTCGTTGGGGCTACTGGCTTGGTCGGTAGCGAAATCCTGAAGGTGCTCGCAGAGCGCAACTTCCCCGTGTCGGAACTCATTCCTGTCGCTTCCGAGCGATCGGTTGGTAAACAGGTCGAGTTTAAGGGTAAACAGTACACGGTCGTTAGCTTTGAAGATGCCATTGCAGCCAAACCTGCTATTGCGATTTTTTCGGCTGGTGGCGGTACATCGCTGAAACTAGCACCAAAATTTGCCGAAGCCGGTATTACCGTTGTCGACAACTCATCGGCCTGGCGCATGGACCCAACCAAGAAACTGGTCGTTCCTGAAATCAATGCGAATACCCTGACGCCGGAAGACAAGATCATCGCCAACCCAAATTGTTCGACTATTCAGATGGTTGTGGCACTGAAACCACTTCATGATCGCTATAAAGTTAAGCGTGTTGTGGTGTCGACCTATCAGTCGGTAACAGGAACAGGCAAAGCGGCTGTCGATCAGCTTTTTGCCGAACGCACTGGTCAACCGGGCGTCGAGAAGGTGTATCCGCACCCAATCGACTTAAACGTATTACCACACATCGACGTCTTCCTCGACAATGGCTATACCAAAGAAGAGATGAAAATGGTCAACGAAACCAAGAAGATCATGGGCGATGACTCGATCCAGGTGACGGCAACTACCGTTCGTATCCCAACCATTGGTGGCCACTCAGAAGCTGTAAATGTCGAGTTCGAAAATGACTTCGAGCTTAGCGAAGTAGTTGACCTGCTCACCAATGCCGAAGGCATTATCGTACAGGATGACCCAGCCAATAAAATCTATCCGATGCCTTTAACAGCTCATGGGAAAGACGAGGTATTTGTTGGTCGAATCCGTCGCGATGAAAGCCAGCCCAACACGTTGAACATGTGGATTGTGGCCGATAACCTTCGCAAAGGAGCCGCAACAAACGCTGTACAGATTGCCGAATACCTGGTAAAACACAACTTAGTTGAAAGCGAAGAAGTGGTTGCGTAACCTTGCTTCCTGACTATTCACCTAAAGTCCCGTTTGGCTTGCTGCCGAGCGGGACTTTTTGCGTAGATTGACCTATAAACAGGTCCAGATAAGCGCCACCTGTTTGGCCGCTGTTCAGTAAACAGTTGGAGCTTGTTTGAGCCCAAGTTAACACGCCTGCATAATGACACCTGTTATTCAACTTCAGAACATTCATAAATCCTACGGATCAACGCCCGTTTTGAAAGGTATTGACCTAAGCGTATCATCCGGCCAGATTGTAGGCTACATTGGCCCTAACGGCGCGGGAAAGTCGACAACGATTAAAATTTTGATTGGCATGTTACCTGATTTTGCCGGAGAAGCGACTGTATTGGGTATGGATGTAAAAACCCAGGCACTCGACATCAAGCGTCGAATTGGCTATGTTCCCGAAAACGCGGCTCTTTATGATACCCTGACGCCTATGGAATACCTTCAGTTTATTGGTCAGTTGTACGACCTGGATGCCATTCACAGTGAGCGAAAAGCACTCGAACTGCTGCGCTTGTTTCAACTCAGCGACCACACCACCGCCCGTATGACAACCTTCTCGAAGGGTATGCGCCAGAAAGTCCTGCTCATTTCGGGCCTGCTACATAATCCTGATGTTATTTTTCTGGATGAACCTCTGTCGGGTTTAGATGCTAACGCGGTCGTGCTGGTTAAAGAAATTATGCGTCAGTTGGCTAATAGTGGTAAGACTATTTTCTACAGTTCGCATATCATGGATGTAGTGGAAAAAATTTCGGATCGAATAATCATTATTGATAAAGGACAGATTATTGCCGACGGCACCTTCGCCGAATTGCAACATCAACGTCCCGAATCGCTTGAACAACTATTTGCCGAACTCACCGGCAGCGAAGGACAAACGGGTGTAGCCGAAGAGTTTATCCACACACTTAAGAACTAATGGCATGACAAGCCTGATACTTTGGCTCCTCGACCGGATAAAACCTTTGTTCCGGTTGTTGGGCGCGGATTATGGACAACTGCGCGCTATTGTGCACGTAAAGCTTACTATGGACAACCGTAGAAGTTCTGTAAGTCTTGGCCGTTATGGAAAAGCAACGACAGAAAGCAACAGTAATTTCACTCGTATCCTGCTCATTTATACCGTATTTGGTTCGTTTATTAGTCTGGGTGTACTGGCAACGCCCGATCAAGATCGCCTGTTCTTTCCGCTTACGCTTCAATTCTCTTACATCATGGCCTTATGCGCCATGACACTTATCTCCGATTTTTCGTCGGTTATACTGGACTCGTCCGATAACCAGATTATTATGCCTCGGCCCGTAGGCAACCGGACGCTGTGGCTAGCTCGTGTCGTACATATCACGAGCTACTTATTCGGGATTGCCCTGTCTTTATCCGTAGGGGGTATTCTGGTGATCGCCTACCGGTTCGGACCCATAGCCGGACTAACTTTTTTACTAATGGGTTTATTGTCGGCGGTGTTGATGGTCTTTTTAACTAACATTTTCTATTTACTGCTAATGCGTTTTATCAGCGAAGAGAAACTGCGGGAAGTCATCAATTATTTTCAAATTGTGATGGCTGTACTCTTCTACGGCGGCTATCAATTGTTACCCCGGCTAGTCGACTCTCAGGATGTGTTGACGCGGGCTATAAACCATCATTGGTGGCATTACCTGATTCCGCCAATGTGGATGGCGGGCACTGTCGACATCTTCGTTCAACCCATACTGAACTCCACCCATCTGATCTTTACGGCGCTGGCACTCATCGTACCATTCGGCGGTCTGTGGTTTATGAACCGGTACTTAACAACTGGCTTTACGCAAAAGCTAAGTGGGATTGATAATGAAAACAGAGCGGAACCATCATTTGAAAACCCCCGGCAATTGCATCCGGGGCAAACTAGCTTACTCACGTCACTATCAAGTTGGTTTACAGGAAATTCACTTGAACGAGCTGCCTTCATGTTTACATGGCGAGTCACTGGCCGTGATCGTAAATTCAAACTTAAAACGTATCCGCAATTAGGCTTCGGTCTTGCCTATGTAGTGGCGATGTCGTTTCAAAACGGCAATATCGGGTCCAGTGGTTTTTTCTACCTTTTCGCTCTATACTTCTCAGGCTTGTATGTCATGGTGGCGCAGTATCAACTGGGCATTTCCGACTATTATCGTGCTTCCTGGATTTATGGTAGCGCTCCTATTGAGGCACCCGGAAATGTCCTTTCGGGGTCGCTGAAAGCACTTATTATCAAACTGCTGTTGCCGTTTTACAGTGTGCTGGCCTGCTACATTTTGTATCGCTACGGAATCGATAAAATAAGCGATGTCCTGCTGGCTTTCAGCAATTCTTTGGTAATGTTACTTTGCACGTCCCTATTATCCGTTCGTTTTATGCCCTTTTCTGTGGCACCGGAT
>CAXTJJ010000249.1:0-8855 GCA_964244155.1 uncultured Spirosoma sp. | reverse complement strand
AAGGCGTTCAGCCCATTCCGGCTCCCGGTGGTTTTATCATGGTTGGAGGAACGCAGTCCCTGGCCGACCTCATCAAGAGCACCGATAAAGGCATCCTGGTCACTCGTTTCTGGTACATTCGGGCCGTTGACCCGCAAACCCAATTGTATACCGGCCTGACCCGCGACGGGACGTTCTACATTGAAAACGGGCAGATCAAGTTTCCGGTCAAGAATTTCCGCTTCAACGAAAGCCCCGTCATTATGCTCAACAACCTCGAAGCCATGGGCAAACCCGTTCGGGCGGGCGGTAATTTGATCCCTCCCATGAAGATTCGGGACTTTACATTCACTAGCCTGTCGGACGCGGTATAAGGCTATTTTTCTTTCCAGATTATACGTAAAGAGGCCATAACCGGTTGGGTTATGGCCTCTTTCTTTTCAAGACGGCAAGGCACTAAAAAAAAGGAACACGGATGATACAGATTGAACGGTCTTTAGCGGATAAAACCGATGACCGGCCGGCCGTTGTTGTAGTAAAATCCGTTCAATCTGTGTCATCCGTGTTCCCTTTTACAAGAAACCTTGAGCAAGCTAATAATCTAAAACGACCAGCTTATTAGCTCTTATTGATAGCTAAACAATCATTGCGTTTACTGGTAGCTTTGAATTTTAGTAGTAAACAAATAAATAATTATCTATATAAAATAATTCAAAATAAAATATAGCTATTCAATTGTTTATGGGTATTATATTTTACAATTTGGCTATTACAAAGAATACTATTCATATCCTCTCCATATCCCACCCGTTTACAGCCATCACTTTCAATTAACTTAACCAAAAAGGAGGAATACACCTTGAATCGTCGAGACTTTACGCAGACACTTGGCGTGGGCGCAGCCGGGCTGTTTTTACCCAAAATGCCCGCCCTTGCCCGCACGGTTACTGCCGAGGAATTACTGGAACCCGGTCTGGATATCGTCATCAAGAAACGCCTGGCCGATGCCGGTCTCCATGCAGCCACGGCGAAAGGAGCTACCTATGCCGATGTTCGCATTGGCCGCTACCTGAATCAGTACGTCATGACCCGAGAAGACAAGGTGCAAAACATCATCAATACGGAATCATTTGGTGTTGGCGTCCGGGTAATTGCCAACGGTTGCTGGGGGTTTGCGGCCATTGGCGATACGCAGAGCGAAGAAGAGGTGGCCAGAACGGCTGAGAAAGCCGTGGCTTTTGCCAAAGCACACTCCAGACTGATGAAAACTCCCGTGCAACTGGCTCCTCAGAAAGGCTTTGGCGAAGTAAGCTGGAAGACAAAAGTTGAGAAAAATTCGTTTGAAGTCCCCGTTAAAGAGAAAGTGGATCTGTTGCTGTCGGCCAACGCGGCTGCAATGCAAAATGGTGCGAACTTCGTCAACAATGTGCTGTTCATGATCAATGAGCAGAAGTATTTCGCGTCCACCGATGGTTCCTACATCGATCAGGATGTTCACCGGATTTGGCCAAATTTCACCGTCACCGCCGTTGATAAAGCCAGCGGTCTTATAGCCACACGCGACTCTCTGAGTGCGCCTATGGGCCGTAGTTACGATTACCTGCAAACAGCCCCACCCGACCGGCTTACTGGCGTGACTACCCGCTATAATCAGGGCTACGACATGCTCGAAGATGCCACCGCAGCCGCAAAACAAGCCCGTATGAAACTGAAAGCCAAGTCGGTAGAAGCAGGTAAATGGGATTTAGTGCTCGATCCGTCACACATTTACTTGACGATTCACGAATCGGTGGGGCACGCTACGGAACTGGATCGGGTTCTGGGCTACGAAGCCAATCTGGCCGGTACCTCTTTTGCCACCATTGACAAATGGAAATCGAAAAACTTCAACTACGGCAGCAAGGAAGTCAACTTCTTCGCCGACAAAACACAGCCCGGTTCGCTGGGCGACGTAGGCTGGGACGATGAAGGTGTCAAAACCAAGAAATGGGATATTATCAAAGATGGTATTCTGGTCAATTACCAGGCCATCCGCGACCAGGTGCACATGCTGGGCGAAACCGAATCGCAGGGCTGTTGCTATGCCGACAGTTGGAGCACCGTTCAGTTTCAGCGCATGGCGAATATTTCGTTGGCACCGGGAAAAGATCGGCTTACAGTCGATGAGATGATCAAGGACGTCAAAAAAGGCATCTATATAATTGGCGATGGCTCCTATTCCATTGACCAGCAACGCTATAACTTTCAATTCGGCGGGCAGTTGTTCTACGAAATCAAGGATGGTCAGATTGTCGGGATGCTACGGGATGTGGCGTATCAATCCAATACGCAGGAATTCTGGAACTCCTGCGTGAAAGTTTGCGATGAACGCGACTACCGCCTGGGGGGCACATTTTTCGATGGCAAAGGCCAGCCCGCACAAATCAATTCGGTGTCGCACGGCAGCTCAACGGCCCGCTTCAACGGCGTCAACGTACTCAACACCGGACGGAAAATATAGTCATTAGTGGAGTAAGTGAATTGGTTTAGTAAGTAAAAGTAGTGGAGTTGATGGAATAAGTGAAGTGCGCATTTAAACCTCACAACACCTATTTTACTCGCTTAACCTAATGCACTAACTACACCTACTTCACCTACTACTTTCCTCAACTTCACAAAACATGGCCATCATATCTCAAGACGCAGCCAAGAAAATTCTGGATAAAGTACTCTCTTTTTCCAAAGCCGACGAAATGAGTGTTAGCTTAAGCGGTGGGCGAACCAGCAACATCCGCTATGCGCTCAACAGTGTTTCGTCCGGTGGCGAAGCCGACAATATGTCGCTGTTGATCACAGCTGGCATTGGCAAACGAATGGGCTCGGCGACGATCAATCAATTCGACGATAAGGCTATTGAACGTACCGTTCGGCGGGCCGAAGAAATTGCCCGTCTGGCACCCGAGAATTCGGAATACATGCCTATGCTGGGGCCGCAGAAGTACCTCGACACGCCGATGTATTCCGAAAATACAGCCAAGATGGACTCTGAATATCGGGCTCAGGTAGCCTTCGACAGCGTTGACGCCTGCGAACAAAAGAATCTCAGCGCGGCCGGTTTCATGCAGGATACAACTGGTTTTTCGGCCATCGCCAATAGCAAAGGTCTTTTCGGCTATAACAAAGCCACCTCGGTCGATTTTTCGGTTACGGTTCGCACAGCCGATGCCACCGGCTCGGGCTACGTTACCCGTGATTTCAATGATATTTCAAAACTGAAGACCCGGTCTGTAACCAGCATTGCCATGCAGAAAGCCCTGGCTTCTACCAACGCTCGGGCCCTAGAACCGGGCAAATACACGGTTATTCTGGAACCCACGGCCATGAGTACGTTGCTCCAAAGTATGATGTCGGGCATGGATACGCGTCTGGCCGACGAAGGGCGGAGTTTTCTGAGCAAAAAAGGGGGTGGTACCCGCCTGGGCGAAAAGCTCCTGGACGAACGGGTCACCATTTACTCTGACCCCATGAATCTGGAAGCACCCAGCGAACCCTTTGCCAGCGAAGGCCGCAACCGCACAGGCTCTTTTCTGGGCGGTGGTGGCGTTAGTGACGGTCGCCCACAGGAGAAACTAAGCTGGTTTGAAAAGGGAGTTGTCAAAAACATGAGCTATTCCCGCTTCTGGGCCGATCAGAAAGGGGCTAAAGCCACTCCCCCACCTACCGGCTTCATTATGGCGGGTGGCGACCAGTCCTTAGCCGATCTGATCAAAAGTACAGATAAAGGAATTTTGGTCACTCGTCTCTGGTACGTTCGGATGGTCGATCCAAAAACGTTGCTACAAACGGGCTTGACCCGGGATGGTACGTTTTACATTGAAAATGGACAGATCAAATTTCCCATCAAAAATTTCCGGTTCAACGAAAGCGCGGTCATCGTACTGAATAACGTGGAAGCCTTAGGTGCGCCGATACGCGTTGGCGGCAACCTGATTCCACCCGTCAAAGCCCGCGATTTTACGTTCACCAGCCTATCGGACGCGGTGTAGATTTGAACACAGAGCCACGGAGAACTTAGTGTTAAAATAAACTATTGTCTCTGAGCTCTCTGTGGCTCTGTGTTTAACTAATCACAAGTATAAAATATGGGAGTTGTGCGAACTGTACAGCTCCTTTATTTTTTCACCCGAACTGCCGTTCAAGCTAATTTTTTACCGTCCAAAATTTAACACTCGCAACTTTTAACGATTTGGTTTTTATTCGCAATTGCTCTATAAAGATTGGCAAGGGAAATGGTTCCTGAGTTTAAATTCTAGATTCAGGCTTCAACCTGTATATTCGTCATGTTTTTGAGTACGCTTCACTTAATTCAATAAATAGGAGAACCAACCATTGAATCGTCGAGACTTCAACCAACTTATAGGCATGGGAACCGCTGGTATCCTGCTGCCTAATCTGCCCGCTTTTTCCCGCCTCGTCAGTCCGGAAGCGCTGCTGGAGCCTGGCCTGGATGCAGCTGTTAAGAAACGCCTGGCGGACGCGGCTATGAATGCCGCTAAAAGCAAAGGAGCCAGTTATACCGATGTTCGCATTGGCCGCTACCTGAACCAGTTCGTAATTACCCGTGAAGACAAGGTTCAGAATATTGTGAACACAGAGTCCTACGGGGTTGGCGTTCGGGTGATTGCGGATGGCTGCTGGGGCTTTGCGGCCGTAGTGGATGCCAAAAGTGAGGACGATATGGCCAAAGCTGCCGAAAAAGCCGTAGCCATTGCCAAAGCAAATGCCAAATTGATGAAGGAGCCTGTTCAACTGGCGGCTCAGAAAGGCTATGGCGAAGTAAGCTGGAAAGCGCCAATCAAGCGCAATGCCTTTGAGGTGCCCATCAAAGAAAAGGTAGACCTATTGCTTTCCGTGAACGATGCGGCTCTGAAAAACGGGGCCAATTATGTAAACTCGGTGCTGTTCTTGGTCAACGAACAAAAGTATTTTGCATCGACCGACGGCACCTATGCCGATCAGGATATTCACCGGATCTGGCCAACTTTCAACGTAACGGCCATCGACCCTAAAAGCGGAAAATTTGAAACACGGAACTCCCTGAGTGCGCCTATGGGTATGGGGTATGACTATATGCAAGCGAACCCTTCCGATAAAGTAACGGGCATTACCACCCGCTACAACAAAGGGTACGACATGATCGAAGACGTAACGGCAGCTGCCAAACAGGCCCGGGCCAAGCATAGCGCAAAGTCCGTTGAAGCCGGGAAGTATGACCTGGTGCTCGACCCATCCCACCTCTGGCTTACCATCCACGAATCGGTTGGTCACCCCCTTGAACTTGACCGCGTATTAGGCTACGAAGCCAATTTTGCCGGAACCAGCTTCGCGACGCTCGATAAGTGGCAGTCGAAAAACTTCAACTATGGCAGCAAACAGGTCAATCTCATTGCCGACAAAACACAGGTTGGCTCACTAGGTGCCGTTGGCTACGACGACGAAGGGGTTGCCACCAAAAAGTGGGACTTAGTAAAAGATGGGACGCTGGTGAATTATCAGGCTATCCGGGATCAGGTGCACATCATCGGCGAGAAAGAATCGCAGGGATGCTGCTATGCCGATAGCTGGAGTTCAGTTCAGTTTCAGCGCATGGCCAACGTATCCTTGGCATCTGGTAAAACACCACTTTCAGTGCAGGACATGATCAAGGATGTCAAAAAAGGCATCTACATCATCGGCGACGGTTCGTTCTCGATTGATCAGCAACGGTATAACTTCCAGTTTGGCGGGCAGTTGTTTTACGAGATCAAGGATGGCCAGATTGCTGGCATGCTCAAAGATGTAGCCTACCAGTCGAACACGCAGGAGTTCTGGAATTCGTGCGTTGCCGTATGCGACGAAAGCGACTACCGGCTGGGTGGCTCCTTCTTCGATGGCAAAGGCCAGCCGCCACAATCCAGTGCCGTATCGCACGGTAGTTCAACCGCCCGCTTTAATGGTGTTAATGTGATCAATACAGCACGGAAAATTTAGTGGTTGGTGGAATGTGTGAAATTGGTCAAGTAAGTGTAGTGAGTACGTCAAGTGTGGTTGGTTCAAGACTTAGACTCACTATACCACATTTGCCCACTGCACTTAATGCACAACTGTACACACTCCACCCATTACACTTACTTCACTAAAAAAATGGCAATCATTCTTACCGAAGCGGAAGCGAAAGCACTGCTCACCAAGGTACTCAGCTACTCGAAAGCCGACGAGTGCGAAGTGAACCTCTCGGGCGAAGAGCGGGGCAATCTCCGTTACGCCCGTAACGAAGTATCGACCAGCGGCTCGCTTATCAATAAAAATTTAGTTGTTCAATCGGCCTTCGGCAAACGCGTTGGAACCGCAACCATTGACGAGTTCGATGAAGCATCGCTCGAAAAAGTGGTGCGCCGATCCGAAGAATTAGCGAAACTGGCACCCGAAAACCCGGAATACGTCGGCATACTCGGCCCGCAACAGTACCTGAAATCGGGTGGTTTCTTTGATTCGACGGCCAAAATCACGCCCGACACGCGTGCGGATGCTGTCGGCAAAAGTTTGCAACTCTCCCGGGAGAAGAACTTAACGGCCGCCGGGTTTTTGCAGGATAATTATGGCTATTCAGCCATGATGAACTCCAAAGGCCTGTTTGCATATTACCCAAGTACGGGTGTCAACTTTTCCCTGACCGTCCGTACTCCCGATGGCAAAGGCTCGGGCTACGTAGCGCGGGGTTATAGCGATTACACTAAACTGGACACGGCAGCCGCAACCCGGATTGCCATCCAGAAAGCGCAGGGTTCAGCCGAAGCCCGCGCCATTGAACCGGGCAAGTACACCGTCATTCTGGAACCGACGGCCGCTATCGTACTGCTTGAAAACATCTATTTCAATATGGATGCCCGCTCTGCCGATGAAGGCCGATCTTATTTCAGCAAAGCTGGTGGCAAATCGCGCATAGGAGACAAGATCGTTGATGAGCGCGTCACGATTTACTCCGATCCCACCAATGCGGAACTACCCGCATCTCCCTGGGGAGGTGATGGCCGTCCGCAGGAAAAAACGATGTGGATCGAAAAAGGCGTTGTCAAAAACCTTTCCTATGAGCGATACTGGGCACAGAAGCAAGGCAAAAAAGCCATTCCTTTCCCAAACAACATGATTATGCAGGGCGGCACGTCATCGCTGGAAGACATGATCAAGAGCACCCAGCGAGGCATCCTCGTCACAAAGCTCTGGTACATCCGGGAAGTCGATCCGCAAACCATCCTGCTTACCGGCCTCACCCGCGACGGGACGTTCTACATTGAAAACGGAAAGATCAAGCACCCGGTGAAGAACTTCCGCTTCAACGAAAGCCCGATCATCATGCTCAACAACCTCGAATCATTGGGCAAACCGGAGCGTGTGGTCAGCACCGAAACGGATCGAAACTACCTGATTCCCGCCATGAAAATCCGGGAGTTTACGTTTACGAGTTTGTCGGATGCAGTATAAATTCATAGCGTAGTTCGCTCAAAACCAGAGCGGACTACGCTATTCTTATTTTAGTTATCTTAGCAACAGTTAGTTCAAGTAAGTCTTGAACCTGTTTAAACTTTCACTTTTGAAGTCGAAAAGGATGTTTTTTTGTCATTCCGACGATAGGAGGAATCTTAAACTTGCCCAATGAGTCGCTTTAAGATTCCTCCTATCGTCGGAATGACAAAAAGCACTTACTTATGAAGCTTTTTGAAAAGTTTAAACAGCTTCATTGTTTCGAATTCGGGTCGAATTCACATTTATTCCCAATTTGACAATTTATGCCAGTTATTTCGATGTTTTACGGGCTGATTGTCAGCTTATATTACCTTGACAACAAACAGCACCATTTGCCGCATATTCATGTCCGTTATGGTGAGATGGAAGCTGTTTTGCTATTGAAAGTGGTGAATTGATAGAAGGGAAATTACCAAGAGGGAAAACAAAATTAGTCGACGCCTGGATTGAAATTCATCGGGAAAACCTCATGGCCGATTGGCAATTAGCCATCAACGGCCAGCGAATCTTTCCAATTGACCCATTAAAATAAATTGAGCATGAATCCACGCGTAACCGGTGTAAAGCCTCTTGCTAATTATTGTCTTGAGCTACAATTCACAAATCAGGAACGCAGGCTGTTTGATGTAAAGCCATACCTGTCAATCGGTATTTTTCGGGAATTACAGGATACTTCTTTGTTTAATGGGATCAGAGCGTTCAATGGATCTATTGTCTGGCCCAATGATCTCGACCTGGACCCTGATACGCTTTATCTGGAGAGTAAGCCTGTTAATTAATGCCGCTACGAAAGTAACTCCGCTACAAACATTCAGGAAGTTTGTTTTCATGAGTCTACTGGATGAATTATTAAATCGCATCTAGACCCGGAGACAAAACCTTTCCATTTAAATTTATTCCAAGGATGAGATGATTCGCTATAAGAAGATACGTGGTTATAAACGTCGCATCAAAGCCATTGAAAAATGGCGAAATGATCACTTATACTTGCACATAGACTGGTTGACAGAACGCCAACTTGCTTACGTAAAGTTTAAAGTTTACCCTTGGACTATTACCATTATAAATAGTTCTATACCCCAGCCAAAGGGCAAAATAAAACAGCAAATCATTAATGGTCTACTCAATATTTACGACCAGTGGAAACAACAATTAACTAAATTAGGTCAGCCGTATTATCTTAAAATTTGGTTATACTAACCTCGTTTGCTTGAGTCTCAGGTTGTTTGTGCCATAGGAGATCGAATAGAATATTATGAATCACTTTTTTCGGACTTAAATAAATCGGGGAAATTTCAAATACCGAATTATAGTCATTCTGTTGATAGGCTAGC
>CAXTJJ010000248.1:0-8880 GCA_964244155.1 uncultured Spirosoma sp. | reverse complement strand
CTGCTCTTCGCCTGTCGCCGGGGAGCCTCGCAGCAACAACCCGCTACCACCATTCAAACCGATACGGCTACTGTTTACCGTGTAGACAAAGCCAGTCGTGACGGAATCGGCAAGTTTTACCAGGGCCGCGAAATTGCGCAGGTGATGGGTCATCTCGGCGCATCGTGGCTGGAACGTCCGGAGCGGGAACAGGAAGAGCGCACCGACTTGCTATTAAAATCATTGGCCCTTAAGCCAACCGATGTTGTCGCTGATATTGGTGCCGGAACAGGCTACTTCACGTTCTTGATGGCACCAAAACTAGCAAAAGGCAAAGTTCTGGCGGTTGACATACAGCCCGAGATGATCGAGTACCTGAACGAAGGCAAGGCCAAACGAAAGATAACCAATGTCCAGCCCGTACTCGGTACTGAGTCTGATCCAAAATTGGCGGCTAACAGCATTGACCTGGCCATTCTGATCGACGCCTATCACGAGTTTTCGTACCCTCGCGAAATGATGAGCCATATCGCATCGGCCTTAAAACCGGGCGGACGCATCGTATTGGTCGAATACCGCGCCGAAGACCCCAATGTGCAGATTAAAGAACTTCACAAACTAAGTGTACCGCAGGCAACTAAAGAAATGAAGGCGATTGGTCTAAAACTATTAAAAAATGACGACCGGCTGCCCCAGCAGCATACTATGTTTTTTGGGAGGTGACAGTTGAATTTTCACACCTCCAATGCCTTTTCCCGTATGGCTAATTTACTCTTTCTGAATCCGTACGAGAAATAAATAATCAAACCGAGTACCAGCCAGATGCCAAAAATTTTCCAGTTACTGGCCCCTAATTCGGTCATGAGGTAGAGGTTCGTTAACACACCGATAACGGGTAAGAGCGAGAAATTATAGCGAAAGCCCTGTACAGCCAGGAAAGCCCAAACTCCCCAGAATACGATGAGCAACGGCTTGCTTTCTACTGTTTGCACCAGCCCATCTTTTGTCAGTGCGTAAGCCAATACCGCCAGCAACACCAGACCTATGATGTACTTACCATTTACATAAGGCACCTTAAATTTCGATTGCGCCGTAAGCCCTTTGGCATCCAGGAATAAAATACCGGCACACACAAGGATAAAGGCAAAGAAGGTACCAACGCTGGTAAGATCCACAAAGAACTTAAGATCCATAAACAGCGACGGAATTGCCACTAAAAAACCCGTAACAATGGTAGCGAAGGAAGGCGTTTTGTAAGTAGGGTGAATCTTCGAAAAACGCTTCCAGAGTAGGCCATCGCGGCTCATGGTCATCCAGATGCGCGGCTGGCCGAGTTGATAGACCAAAAGTGCACTGGTAATGGCAACAACGGCACTCACCGAAATCACACCAGCCACAAAATCGAGGTTTACTTTCTGGAAAACATAAGCCAGCGGATCACTCACGCCCAACTCTTTATAGTTGACCATACCCGTCAACACAAGCGTAATCAACACATATAAAACAGTACAGATACCCAGGCAATAAAGCATAGCGCGGGGAAGATCGCGCTGGGGGTTTTTGCACTCTTCGGCCGTAGTTGAGATTGAGTCGAACCCAATAAAGGCGAAGAATACAGAAGCCACTCCACTCAATACGCCCGAAATACCATTCGGTGCAAATGGCGACCAGTTGGCCGGTTTAACATAGAAGGCTCCGACCCCAATCACCAGGGCAATAACCGATAGCTTTAACACCACCAAAATATTACTCGCCGTCCGCGATTCCTTAATACCAATATAAACCAGAGCCGTAATGAGCACGGTTATGGCCCCGGCAGGCAGATTAGCAATCACATGGAGATTACCTATGACCGGCGCATCGGCAAAAGCATTGGCCAGCAAACGAGTATTTTCGGGCAGTGTGTCGAGCGATGTGCCGGCCAGTTTGGTTTGCTCTACGAGTGTAAAGGCCCGCGATGCTGAGCCATAATCGGTAGCAAAGTATTTGGGAAAGGTAATACCAAACCCGCTGAGCATAGACGTAAAGTACTCCGACCATGATATGGCAACAACCATGTTACTGACAGCATATTCCAGAATAAGTGCCCAGCCGATAATCCACGCAAAAATTTCACCGAAAGCCACGTAAGCGTAGGTGTAGGCACTACCGCTTACGGGCACTGTACTGGCAAACTGTGCATAACTTAGCGCCGTAAATACGCAGGCAATAGCTGTGAAGACGAATAGCAGCGATACTGCCGGGCCACCGTTATAACTTGCCAGACCAATTGTACTGAAAATACCAGCCCCAATGATAGCGGCAATGCCGAACGAGGTTAAATCGCGGACGCCCAGCGTCTTTACCAGTTTACTTGATTCACCTTCGGCGGCATCACTCAGGATTTGGGTTACGGTCTTTTTGCGTAAAAGCGACATAGGCAGAGAAAGAAAAACGATGTCTATTGATGTTAAACCGATAAAAATAGAAATTCTTTCCGGTTTTTTGTGCGTTACTTTCGCATAGGAGTACGAGGAGTTGGCCTTTTATTGGACAGGATTACAGGATCAACAGGATTTTCGATTAAGCAAAATCCTGTTGATCCTGTAATCCTGTCCAGCAGAAATCAATGCATCCACTATGGCTGCGCTTATTTGTCTTATGTTGATAAAGTAGCTTTCGTCGTTCATTAGTCAGATTTATCAATAAACTATGTCTATTCGAGTCCAGAATCTTACGAAAGAATACAATCACCAACGGGCTTTGAATCAAATTTCACTTACTGTTCAAGCGGGTGAGATCGTCGGTTTTCTGGGACCAAATGGCGCGGGCAAATCCACGACCATGAAGATTGCAACGGGATACCTCCCTCCTACCGATGGTACGGTAGAGGTGAATGGCTTCGACGTTCGGACGCAGTCTATGGACGTTCGGCGAAGTGTTGGCTATTTGCCCGAACACAACCCCCTTTATCAGGATCTGTACGTAAAAGAATATTTGCGCTTTGCCGGGTCATTACACGGCATGCGCGGCACCGATCTAGGTCGACGTATCTCGGAGATGATTGAACTGGTTGGCCTGGGACGTGAACAGCATAAGCGCATCGGACAGTTGTCTAAAGGCTACCGCCAGCGCGTAGGGCTGGCGCAGGCCTTGCTGCATAATCCGCCCGTTTTGATCCTGGATGAACCGACAACGGGCCTTGACCCGAATCAGCTTGCCGAAATACGACAAGTTATTCGGGAGGCCGGACGCGACAAAACGGTATTGTTCTCCACGCATATCATGCAGGAAGTGGAAGCTATTTGCGACCGGGTCATTATTATTAATCGGGGCCAGATTGTTGCCGATCAGCCCTTGAGTCAACTCCGAAGCGCATCGACAGATGCCAGCATCGTTGTTGTCGCCGAATTTGAAGGGGCATTGGCAAACGCGGATGTATTGGCCTCTATACCGGGTGTCGAACGGATAGAGCCGATCGAGCATGGCCAATACCGAATAACCGCTGGCCCAAATATTGACCTTCGGGGAGCAATTTTCCGCCTTGCCGCCGACCAAAAGCTAACCCTCGTCGGCCTAAGACAGCAGGAAAATTCACTGGAAGGGATATTCAAGGAATTAACAAAGTAACGCGGACATCCTGTCCGCCGTGTGAAAAAGACGCCATATCTTCATTACACAGCGGACAGGATGTCCGCGTTACTTTTCGAGACGGTTTGCGTATACACTTTATGCACGAACCATACCATCGACGCTTGCCACATATCATGCCGCCCGGCGAAACACTTTTTATTACGTTTAGGCTTCACGGTACAGTTCCCTTCTCTGTGTTACGTCAAATGCAGGCCGAACACAATTTGCTTATTCAGCAACACATCAAAGACAATGAATCGGTAGAGTCTGTTAAAAAACAACTGGAGGGGAGATACTTTGTGCGGTTTGACCAGTATATAGATACCTGTGAGGATAACATAAACTGGTTGCTAAATGCTGAAATCGCAGAACTGGTTAAGGAAAGCTTATTTTTTGCAGATCACACGTCTTATGACCTACACGCATTTTGTATTATGCACAATCACGTTCATGTGCTGTTAACGAATTTATGCGAAGGTGTGCCATTTTACAAAATATTACAACGTTTAAAAACGTACACAGCTGTTCGGGCAAACCGAATACTAAATCGTATTGGCCAGCCGTTCTGACAACCTGAAAGTTATGATCACTCCGTAAGGAACGCGAAATCATTTGAACGAATAACGTCCTACATCCTGAATAATCCAGTTAAAGCCGGTCTTGTTGATAATTGGGAGGACTGGCCACATACTTATTGTAAATACGAGTAACGCGGACATCCTGTCCGCCGTGTAAGAAGATGTAGCGTCTTTTATACACGGCGGACAGGATGTCCGCGTTACTTTGTGCCTTACTTAACCGTAGCCATCAATGGGTACTGGTCGAATATAGACCGGACAATACCTTTAAAATAATTATTCTTGAAGTTCTGGTTTCGCATCATTTTCGATGCATATCCTTTCCAGATGACCTGATACGATTCGGCGTCGATGAGCGAAATCATTAGTGTACCCTCGTCGAGATTGTAGTCAATCCGTTTGTAGGTAGCGTCGTCATCTTCACGCACCACCCAATCTTTAATGACCGGTTGCTGATAGCCTCGGAAGCGCAGGTCAGACCGGAATATATTATAGGAGATCAACAGGTTTGGGTTCCGATTACTAACCCGGTAACCCCGAGCTTCCATCTGATGCCGGATCGCATCCTGAATATCGGAGCAGAGAAGTGTTGAATCGACGAATTCACATTCCAGGAAATTAAACGATTCGTAGTTTTTAAAGTGACCTTCGTAGCTGTAGTCATGCTCGACAAACAACCTGCTCGGCGAGCAACCCGCCACCACGATAACAGCCAGCGTAAACAGAATTCCAATGCACTTTTTCATACTCCCGTTTGTAAAAAGTTTTCAATAGATAACTGAGATTAAATAAATCGTAGTGATAACAGTTGAACAAACTCAAATATAGACGTAAATGTTTCTTAAACAATACTATACGTCTGTATTTATCTACTTATTTAGCCCTCGGTAAAACTCCAGTCCCTTTCGCATTTCAGGAGCCGTTACGGCAATGTCGAAAGCACAATTTCCGGGACCGTCCAACAAAGCCATACGAACCTCACGTCCCCTGTTTTTCTTATCCTGCAGGGTCAGAGACAGTATCGGTTCGATGTCTTCTTCGGTCAAACGCACATTGCCATATACGGCAAATACGTATTCCTCGATTTGCGTCAGCAGCGTTTGGTCAATCATTTTTTTATGGTAGGCAATAAAGGCTTCGGCAACCATGCCAACGGCAATGGCCTCGCCATGTAAAAGGCGTTTCCGAGGTTGCGTCAGGTAATACGTTTCGACGGCATGGCCCAGCGTATGGCCAAAATTCAGGATTTTACGAAGCCCTTTCTCAGTAGGGTCCTGTGCCACAACGTTTTGCTTAACGGCTACTGAATGTGCCACCAACGCCGACCAGTCCTGTTCCTCAAGGTCACGCCGACGAATTTCGTCCCACATAGCCGCATCGGCAATAAGGCAATGTTTAATTATTTCGGCAAACCCCGACCGAAGTTCGCGCTCTGGCAAGGTAGTTAGAAAGGCGGTATCAATGAGCACTGCATTGGGTAGCTGAAACACGCCAATGTGGTTTTTGAAGCCCCGGAAATCAATGCCGAGTTTGCCACCTACGCTAGCATCTACCTGAGAAAGTAAGGTAGTGGGCACCTGAGCAAAGGCAATCCCGCGCTTGTAGGTAGCCGCGCAAAAACCACCCATATCACCAATGACGCCACCACCGAGGTTCAGCACCAGCGCATGACGGTCAAAATTGGCACGCGTCAGCGCGTCCCAGATCATTTCGCAGGTAGCCAAATGCTTCTGCTCCTCACCCGACTTGATCCGAACAAGCGTATGTTTCGGCAAAAACGCTTTCAATTCCGGGTAACAAAAGCGAAAGGTGTGGTTATCGGCAATGACAGCGATGGCCGAAAAATCGTAGGAATCGAGGAAAGCAGGAAGGCTTTCGGCAAGTGAGGCAATAGTTACGGTCGACATGCTGTAAAAGTACGGCGGTCGACGGTTGGTGTAAAGGGATGACCAAGTTATTTTTCGAACATGACGACAAACCACCAGCGGGTGGACTTGCGAACTTCTCCAAAACAAATCAATTGAATTTCGCAATCCAGCCAAAGAAAATATGTGTCCAATACGGACTATCAATAACATTTGTTGTTTTTTCGGTCAGCAAACTTATCTTTACCCTACTCCTTTTTCCTACACACTTCATCATAGCCTTTATGAAGGTTCGCTACCGCGTTCTTGCGGGTTTATTTCTGCTCTCGACCATCACTTACCTCGACCGCGTTTGCATGAACGTGGTGAGCAAATATGTTAAAGCCGACCTCCACCTCGACAATGAGCAATTTGGCTGGATTCTGGGTGCGTTCTCGCTGGCCTACGCCCTGTTCGAAATACCTACCGGCTCTATGGGCGACAAAATTGGTCCCCGGCGCGTACTAACGCGGGTGGTGCTGTGGTGGTCTGGCTTCACGATGCTGACTGGAACCGCCTTTACCTTTATTTACCTGCTGGTGGTCCGCTTCCTGTTCGGGGCTGGCGAAGCGGGCGCTTACCCGAATGCCTCTATTGTCATTGCGCGCTGGTTTCCGGCGGTTGAAGTCGGTCGGGCGCAGTCTGTCATTTGGGCGGCCGGTCGCTTAGGTGGTGCCTTAACGCCCCTGCTCGTTATTCCACTGGTGCATTATGCTGGCTGGCGCTGGGCATTTGGCGCTTTGGGATTAGTGGGCGTGGTGTGGGCTTTAGGCTGGTTTATCTGGTTTCGCGACGAACCCGCAGCTCATTCGAGCATCGACCTCGATGAAGTCCGGGAAATTGAACGGGGACGAAAAATCAAAGACTCGGATCACCTGATTCCCTGGAAAACCATTCTTCGCAACCCCGATCTATGGGCGCTGATGTTGATGTGCCACCTATTTTTTTATGGCTCCTATTTCTTCACCAACTGGTCGTCGGTGTATTTTCAGGAGGGGCGCGGGATGACCGAAGACCAAACAAAAAACTTTATCTCACTCTCCTATTTCCTGGGAGCCGTTGGCTGTCTGGTGGGCGGTATCTTGAGTGATGCACTCACCAAACGCTACGGACTCAAAATTGGCCGTCGGGCGGTGGGCGTAGGTGGTCTAGGCCTGTCGAGCCTGTTCTTCCTGCTGGCGGGTCTCACCACCGACAACCAATTGGCAGGCTACTTTCTGGCGACCTGCGTGTTGGCCAAAGACCTGGCCTTGCCCGTTGCTTTTGCGGTGTGCGTGGATATTGGGCAACGTAACGCGGGCTCAGTAACGGGTTCGATGAATTTCGCCGGGCAGTTGGGCGGCTTTTTCATCACCATTCTATTTGGCACCATCGTCAAGCATACCAATAATTTTAATTACCCCCTCTTTATGATTGCGGGTTGTTTGCTGGTCAGTGCGTTGCTATGGCTGCGAATTGACCCTACCAAGCCGGTAACGATCAAGGCGTAAGCAGTTGTTAATCTATACAGATTAAACCAAAATCCAAGTACGGCTGCTTCAAGCCTACCCGTTTATGCGAGTAAGACTTGGACTAAAATCCACCTTTTTTGGCGTTTAGCCCGATTGCGTTATGAACGTAGGAATACCATCAGGCCATGTACTAAAGGCGCGCCGGGCCACCCAGTTGATTTTTCTGGTATGCGGTCTGGGTATGGCCAGTTGGGCACCAATGGTTCCGTTTGCCAAAGACCGTTTAGCGATGAACGACGCCAATCTAGGCTTGTTATTGCTACTGCTGGGGGGCGGAGCTATGCTGATGATGCCTACTTCGGGTTGGCTGGTGAGTCGATTTGGCAGCCGCGTCGTCATGGCCTGTGCAGCACTGGTCATGGCTTCTGTTCTACCTCTACTGCTTATTCTCCCTTCTACCATTGCTATGGCTGTAACCTTGTTTGTGTTCGGGTCAAGCATTGGCACCATCGATGTAGCCATGAATGCTCATGGCGTACAGGTGCAGAACCTGTACGGAAGGCCCATCATGTCATCCTTACATGGCCTGTTTAGTGTAGGAGGCTTATTGGGTTCTTTAGGATTGGGCTTTTTGATTAAGCTGGGGCTCAACCCGATCTATGCCATTGTCAGTATTGCGATTCTGATGATCGTCATCACTCTAACCCAGTATAACTCGTTATTCCCCTTAGAGGTAGAGCGGCAGGCCATCGCTGAGTTCTCTGCCCCTGAAACGCTTACCCAAAGCAGTCCGCGATTCAACTGGCTGCATGGTAGTGTCTTATTCCTGGGCTTTATGTGCTTTGCCGTTTTTCTGGCAGAAGGCGCTATTCTCGACTGGAGTGCCATCTTTCTGCGAGACACCAAAGGGATTGAACTGGAATTTGCGGGGGCAGGCTATGCGGCTTTTTCCATCGCGATGGCGGTGATGCGGTTAGTGGGGGATAAACTGGTGACACGCCTGAATGGTAAAACGGTTGTAGTGGTTGGCAGTTTGCTGGGTGCCTTTGGATTGACCATCGCCGTCTGGAGTCCCTGGGTAGTCGGCGCGTTAATTGGCTTTGTTCTGCTGGGTTTGGGAGCGGCTAATATTGTACCTGTGTTTTTCAGCGAAGCAGGCAGACTACGCGGCATCGCTCCGACAGTTAGTATACCGGCCATTACAACCATTGGCTATACGGGTATGCTGGCAGGGCCTGCTTCGCTGGGTTTTGTCGCTCAACATTTTTCACTGTCTGCCGCCCTGGCCTCATTGGCCTTGCTGCTGGTAGCGGTCGCGCTGCGTTATGCCGCCAAAGGCCATTACCCATCAACGGA
>CAXTJJ010000247.1:0-8957 GCA_964244155.1 uncultured Spirosoma sp. | reverse complement strand
ATGGCAGCAAAATCCTCGACAAGCCCGACTATATCAACGAATATACGTATCTGCCGCTATCCGCAGCGGGGCAGAAAGCGCTCAAAAAGGGGAAAAACGTACTGGCAGTCCACTGCGTCAGCCCACGCGGTGGCTCGTTTATCGACGTAGGTATTGTCAATCCCGTTACAAGCTCGGCAGTTTCGACGGCCACCCAAACGGGCGTAACGGTATCGGCCACGCAAACCAACTACACGTTTTCGGCCGGGCCGGTGAATCTGGCGGTGACGTTCATGTCACCCCTTCTGCTGGATGAGCTGGACGTTGTCGCCCGCCCGATTACGTATGTCACCTTCGAAGCGCGTTCGCAGGATCGCAAGGCGCACTCCGTGCAGGTGTTCGTGAGTGAATCCGGCACGCTGGCCTCGAATACAATTGGGCAGGAAGTGGTGATGAAGGCCGGACAGGCACCCGGTCTGATCTATCAAACCGTTGGTACCACAGCCCAGCCCGTTCTGGTCAAGAAGGGCGACAACGTGCGCATCGACTGGGGGTACGCGTATCTGGCCGCTCCGCAGGAAGCCGGCAACCAGACCGGCAATGGGATGGCACCGGGCTTGAAACAGGCATTTCTGATGAATGGGCAGCTCCCGACCGATACAAAAGCGTCTGTGCCTGCCAACAAACCACGGGCCGCTGTCGATGTAGCCATAGCCAGCGTACTTGACTTTGGCAACGTAACAAAGCCCACCGAAAAACACCTGATGCTGGCGTATGACGACCTGTATTCGGTTCAGTATTTCAAACAGAACCTGCGGCCGTGGTGGCGACGTGACGAGAAAACAACGATGATCGCCCTGCTGCAAACCGCAGAGAAAGACTACAGCCGCCTTCGGGAGAAATGCGCTAAGTTCGACGACAGACTCCGTTCCGATGCCAAACGGGCGGGCGGTAAAGAGTATGCCGATCTCTGCGTGCTGGCCTATCGGCAGGCTATCGCGGCCCACAAGATTGTGGCTGGGCCAAAAGGCGAAACACTTTTTCTGTCGAAAGAGAATTTTTCCAATGGCTCCATTGGTACGGTGGATATCACCTATCCTTCGGCTCCGCTGTTTCTGCTCTACAACCCAACCCTGTTGAAGGGCATGATGGAGCCAATTTTCCAGTATTCGGAAAGTGGTCGCTGGAAAAAGCCGTTTGCAGCACATGATGTGGGGACTTATCCGCAAGCCAACGGCCAGACCTACGGCGAAGATATGCCCGTTGAAGAGAGCGGCAATATGCTTATCCTGGCTGGTGCCATTACCGGCGCCGAAGGCAACGCGAACTACGCCAAACAACATTGGAAAACGCTGACAACCTGGGTTGACTACCTCAAAAAGGATGGTTTCGACCCCACCAATCAACTCTGTACCGACGATTTCGCCGGTCACATTGCCCGCAACGCCAACCTGTCTGTCAAGGCTATTCTGGGCATTGCGGCTTACGGACAAATGGCGGCTCAGTTGGGCGACAAAGAAACGGCAAAAAGCTACTTGAAAACGGCACGGGATATGGCCGTCAAGTGGCAACAACTCGCCCTCGACAAAACACCTTCTCAACAAGAACACTATGACCTGACGTTCGAAAATCAGGGTGATAGCTGGAGCCAGAAGTACAACCTCGTTTGGGATAAGTTATTAGGGCTTGACGTATTCCCTAAAGACGTTCCGAAAACGGAAATAGAGTACTACCTGACAAAACAGAAGCCTTATGGGCTGCCTTTAGACAGTCGCAAAACTTACACAAAATCGGACTGGATCATGTGGACGGCCACGCTCGCTAAATCAGACCGCGATTTTGAAGCCTTTATTAAACCTGTTTGGAAATACGTCAACGAAACCCCATCGCGTGTGCCCCTCTCCGACTGGCACGAAACGACAGACGCCAAACAGGTTGGTTTTC
Source organism: uncultured Spirosoma sp. (assembly GCA_964244155.1). Lineage (GTDB taxonomy): Bacteria > Bacteroidota > Bacteroidia > Cytophagales > Spirosomataceae > Spirosoma. Next base: position 7,034 of record CAXTJJ010000247.1, on the reverse strand, counting down.
AGGCTCGTTCGGTCGTGGGCGGGTATTACATTAAAATGCTGGAAGGGAAATTGAGTAAGTAAATACGTTTTTGTCATTCCGACGAAGGAGGAATCTTAAGGGTAACTTACTTTAAGATTCCTCCTCCGTCGGAATGACAAAAACACACTGTTAAAGAAACCCTGAATAGACTATTACTCAGCCTAATCCCTTTGCAACCATGACCATCAATCGACTCTTTTTCTTTTCCCTTAGCCTCCTCCTGCTGACTTCGGAGCTTACTTATTCGCAAACACCCACCCCAAACCAACCGCGGGCGGCTCCCATCATGAGCCGGTGGGAAAAACAGTTGACGCCGGAAAATGCCTGGCGCGAATACCCACGTCCGCAACTGGTTCGGCCAAAATGGCAAAACCTGAATGGTCTTTGGGATTATGCCATTTCCCCGAAAACCGCCCCACAGCCAACCGATTTCCAGGGAAAAATCCTGGTGCCTTTCTGCGTTGAATCGACCGTATCAACGGTTAACAAGCCGCTCACCGATGACCAGCGATTGTGGTACCGCCGTACCGTTACGCTGCCCGCCGACTGGGCCGGACAGCGGGTCCTGCTCCACTTTGGCGCGGTAGATTATGAGTGCAACCTGTGGGTCAACGGTGGACTGGTCGGTTCGCACACGGGCGGCTCCGATGCGTTTAGCTTCGATGTGACGGATTATTTGAAAGACGGACAGAATCAGTTGGTACTGGGGGTTACCGATCCCACCTCCATGGGCGAGCAGCCACGGGGAAAACAGTTACTGAATCCAAACAGCATTTGGTATACGCCCGTGTCGGGCATCTGGCAAACGGTCTGGATGGAGCCCGTACCGAAACAGGGGTATATTGAAGAAGTTAAACTAACACCAGAACTCGATTCAAGCCGCGTTCGGGTGGACGTTCTGCTTAACAAACCCGCCAATAATTACACCACAGCGATCCGACTCACGGCTTTAGACGGCACGCAAACGGTAGCCACCACATTGGTTCGGGCGGGGAGAACCGCTTACCTAACGCTGAAAAACCCAAAACTCTGGTCGCCCGACAGCCCGTTTCTGTATGACATTAAGGCGGAGCTAGTGACCGTTACCGACCCCTTCGGCGATACGCCCCGCAACCAGCGCCCGCGTCAGGATGCAGCCCTCAACAAGGCCTTTGCCAGTGCAACCGTAACGGGCAGTTCGCTCGATGTCGTTACGGGCTACTTTGCCATGCGTAAGATAGCGATGGGAAAAGGGCCTGTGGCCAATCAGCCGGTGCTGTTGCTAAACAACAAATTCGTGTTTCAGAACGGCCCCCTCGACCAGGGTTGGTGGCCCGGTAGTTTGCTGACGCCCCCGTCTGACGAGGCCATGACCTTTGAACTGGACTTCCTCAAAAAATCCGGTTTCAACATGCTCCGTAAACACATCAAGGTAGAGCCCGACCGCTATTATTACCTCTGCGACAAGATGGGGATGCTGGTCTGGCAGGATATGCCCTCTGGTTTTCTGGAAGGCCAGAACGAAGCCCCCGGCGATCAGTCGGAGCCGATTCGGCGGTCGAAAGGGAAAGAACAGTTTGAGCTGGAATTGCGCCGGATGATGAACCGGCTGCACAACCACCCCAGTATTGTTACCTGGGTGGTGCATAACGAAGGCTGGGGGCAGTATGACAACAAGCGCCTGGCCGATTGGGTGAAAGCACTCGACCCAAGCCGCACCGTCAACGCCAGCAGCGGCTGGAACGACCTCGGCGCGGGCGATTTCTTCGATATTCACACCTACGAGGAAGAACCAAAACCGGCCGTAGCCAAAACGAACCGGGTTATTGTCATTGGCGAATTTGGCGGCATCGGCTGGCCGGTTCAGGGACATCTGTGGAACCCCGAGATGTGAAACTGGGGCTACCAGACCTATCAATCGGCCGATGCTGTGCTGAAAGCGTATCAGAAAAAATACGCCAAAATCGTGGAGTATTATCAGAAGAACGCGCTATCGGCGGCTGTATATACCCAAACAACCGATGTGGAAGGCGAAGTGAACGGCCTGCTTACCTACGACCGCGAAATCATCAAGATTCCCGTCGAAACACTCCAGAAAATTCACGCGCCTTTGTTTAAATAATGGCTCAAACAGCCTCTGGCTGTTTGAGACGCGTCAGTGGCTAATCATCAAACAGCCTCTGGCTGTTTGGGCCTTTTAAAATGCTCTTTCCTTCACCGGAAAGGGCATTTTTATTTTCCCCAAAAAATTAACTAATAAATTAGTTGTAAAACTAAATTATTAGTCATACATTTCGAACACAATCATCAAATTACTGTAGCTCATGCCCATACGCGAATTAACCAAAGCCGAAGAAGAGATTATGCGTGTGCTTTGGCAACTCAAAAAAGGCTTTGTGAAAGATGTATTAGCTGAGTTGCCCGAATCGGATCGTAGCGACGGATCGGGCAAACCGGCTTACAATACAGTCTCGACTATTATCCGTATTCTGGAGAAGAAGGGATTGGTAGGGTATACCGCTTACGGCAAAACTCATGAGTACTACCCGCTCATATCGGAAGAAGAATACCGCCGTTTTCAGACGGAGCAATTAATGGCGAACTACTTCGATAATTCACTAAAAAAACTGGTTTCCTTCTTCGTACAGGACAAAAACATCAGCCTGAATGAAGCCGACGAAATCATCAAACTGCTTAACAAACAGAAAGACCAATGAACGCCCTCGACTATTTTCTGAAAGCGAACCTCTATGGTCTGCTGTTTGCTGGTTGCTATTGGTTGTTCCTGCGCCGACATACGTTTTTTAGTTTAAACCGGGTCTACTTACTCGCATCGGCCGTTTTGTCGCTGGCCTTGCCCTTGGTGAGTCTGCCCGCCCAAACCGTCGAAACACTCCCCGTAAATTGGCCGGTGCCAGTCGGTGTTATCGCCCTACCCGTAACGACAGTAGCCACGACCTCTACCGAAGTTATTCAATCAACTTCCGCTTTCGATTGGGAGCAAATTGGGTTACTGGTCTATGCGCTGATTGCGCTGTTTTTAGTACTTCAACTGGCTTTTCGGGTGGGGCGCTTGCTTTGGCTGATTCGCCGGTCGCCCCGGCAGGTACATGATAGCTATGTGCTGGTGGATGTGATAAATCAGACCGGAGCGGGATCAGAGACACCTACCTTTTCTTTTTTCCGCTATCTGGTTCTTAGCCCGTCCGATGTGCATAACGAGTTGATTATCCGACATGAGCTGGTTCATATCCGGCAGCGTCACAGTGCCGATGTGCTGGGATTAGCCCTACTGCGAGCGGTATTCTGGGCTTGCCCGGCTTTGTGGTTTCTTGACCGGATGCTACGTCAGGTACACGAGTTTCTGGCCGACAAGGAAGCCAGTCAACCCAATGAGTACGCACGTTTTCTGGTCGCCTACACCTTTGGTTTACAGCCCGATGCGCTCACAAACGGCTTTTTCAATCCCTCTTTGCTTAAACTGCGTATTCAGATGCTTCATCAGCGAACCACCAAACGCTGGGCATTGGGAAAATACGTACTGGTGTTGCCGCTGGCACTTGGTCTGCTGGCCATGACGACAGCGCGGGCAAAGATTGCCACTGTTGTGAGTCAGGTAACGGATGGCACGATTACAGTGTCGGGGCGGGTGACGGGTGCCAACGGGAAGCCGCTGCGGGGTGCCAATGTTGTTGTCGCAGGGACAAATAAAGGTACCTCGACTGATGCAGAAGGCAGGTATACTCTTAAGGGGCTCTTGGCCAATCAATCGCTGGCAGCAAGTTTTATTGGTTATGAAACTCAATTCGTCCCCCTTAATGGCCGACCCAAGGTCAATCTAGCCTTAATTCCTACCGACCCGAATGAATTGCCTACGATGGGTGCAACAGCAGTTTATAAGTCTATCAAGCCCAACCCGGCAATGCCGATTCGAACACCACCCTCTTCAGAAACTATCAACGGGGAGGTGTTTACTGCCGTTGAGGAACCAGCTGTTTTTCCAACCGGCATACCGGGCATCATGCAGTATGTAGCTCATGCACTCCACTATCCGGCAAAGGCCAAAGCCGCTGGTGTTGAAGGCAATGTATTGGTACAGTTTACGGTACTACCAACGGGCGCGATTGGCTCGGCAAAAGTGAAGAAAGGCATTGGTAGCGGCTGCGACGAAGAAGCGTTACGCATAGTCAAACAAATGCCTCGCTGGTTTCCGGGAAAACAAAATGGAAAAGCCGTGGCTATGCAGTATGTTCTTCCTATCCAGTTCACGCTGGAGAAGAAGGAAGATAAGCGAACGGGACTACTTACGCCAAAACCGGATTCATCAAAACAATTGAATTTTGTTGTTGACAACAGCAAAAATAGGCGTTTTGCGCTTTACAACGATGTCACAACGGGGAACAAGCAGTGGTACTCAATCCCATTGCCTGACTCACTTCAGCCGTCAAACACATCCATCACTATTCGACATAAAGGGTTCAGCATCGGTAATCCACTCTACATTGTTAACGGACTTGAGACGCCAACCATAGCCCGGTTAAAGCCTGAGGATATCGAGAGTGCAACCGTAATGACAGGTGAATCGGCAGCTGTTTATGGTGAAAAAGGTAAAAACGGAGTTGTAGTAATAACCACGAAAAAGAAATAAACTCCCGTTGCATGAACCACACCTTTAGTCTGTCAATAGTCCTTTTGTTGTTTGCTTTATCAACCCGGTCAATGGCAGCGATGCCTGATGGTGTGCAAGTTTGGGCATATGGTAGACAGTCGTCTATTACTCAATCCGACTCTGTCAAAAAACACCCTGTAAAGCCTCGGGCTTCCGCCGTTAAACCAACAAAACAGGCCGAGCCATCGCATTACTCAGCACCGGGTCACTATACAGTAACGGTTCCGGTAATAAACGGACCCGGTGGCAAAGCGGATCTGATTCTGGTCAATGGCACCAGGCAGGTGGAGCGTATCGGCGATGTCGATGCCAATACGATTGAGTCAATCGAGGTCTTTAAAGACACCAAAACCATTGCGAAGTATAAAGTCCAGTATGGCGATATAGCCAACAAAGGCGTCGTGCTTATTCATCTCAAAAACAAAACGTTATGAACGAACTTCCCTATCTCTTAACCGCCAGCCTGTACCTGCTGCTTTTTTATGGCTGCTATGGTTTACTTCTACGCCGAAACACGTTTTTCGGGTTGAACCGGGCCTATTTGCTCCTCTCCATAACCCTGTCGTTGCTGCTCCCCCTGATCGAATTGCCGGGCGGAACAACAGATGCCCTGTCCGTTGGTGCCATAATGCTGCCAACTTTTGTTGTCGGTACGTTTCAACCGGCGCAGAGCGATGGCCTGACGACTGTACAATGGATTTGGTTGGTTTACGGCCTTGGCGTATTCGTTATGCTTGTTCGGCTAAGCATTAATCTGCGGTCGGTATTGGCTCTTATTAAACGGGGAATTGTCTCCCGTAAACAACGCTATACACTCGTCCGGCTTCCAGATAACTCAGCTCCGTCGTTTTCCTTTGGGCGGTATCTGGTGCTTAATCACAGCGATTCGCTCACTCAACCGGACGCGTTGATGCGGCACGAAGAAGCCCATATTCGCCAGCATCATACCGTCGATGTGCTATTCGTGGAAGTAGCGCAGGCCATTTTCTGGTTCAATCCGGTACTATGGCTGTACAAACGTGCCTTGCAGGAAGTACACGAATTTCTGGCCGACCGGGCCGCAGTTTCGGCGGTTGAGTTGGCTCCTGACCGAGCTTTCGACCGGCCTACATACGCTCAGCAGTTGGTGGCTTACGCGCTCGATAGTCCAATAACTGCGCTCACAACCCCTTTTGTTTCTAAATCAACCCTCAAACAACGTATTGTTATGTTACACAAACCGAAAACTCATTACCGGGCACTGCTTGGTTACGCCCTCGCCCTGCCATTGGCCGCCCTATTGACTATGTGTACCCAATCGGAACAGGACCAGGCCGCCACAACTACAGCAGAAGCCTCCGCCCGAAAAACGGCAAAAGCAGACGGTGAAATCTTTACCGTGGTTGAACAACAGCCAGAGTTTCCAGGAGGTATGAAGGGGCTCACAACCTATATGGCCAAGAACCTCAAATACCCCGAAGCCGCAGCGAAGGCGAATGTCCGTGGACGGGTATTTGTCAGTTTCATTGTTACAAAAACGGGTGAAATTACTGATGTGCAAATCCTGAAAGGCATTGGGTACGGCACTGACGAAGAAGCAATCCGGGTCGTACAAAACATGCCCAACTGGACACCAGCCAAACAGAATGGTCAGCTTGTTAACGTAAAATATAATCTGCCGATCAATTTTCAGTTTGAGGATGGAGCGCCACAAGCTACAAATGAATCAGCGTTCAAGGCTATTAATGTATATTTGGTTAATGGCAAATCTGTTACAGAAAAAGAATTTAAGGCTATTCCGTCCGAAAAAATTATCCGAATGGATGTAGACACACCCAATAAAACGGTTTCCATCACCACAAAATAGCTAACAACCCCAACGGGGTTGACGACTGATAACCGGGGGCATAGCCCTCGGATCGGCATGGCATAGCCCTCGGATCGGCTAGCCTGTCAACCCCTACTCGCTAACCCCGGCAGGGGTTGACTAGTACAGCACTGGTCAACCCCTGCCGGGGTTGGTGGCACATACGGACCACCCCACCCAGACCCGAGAGCTGTGCTGATCCGAGGGCTGCGCCATGCCGATCCGAGGGCTGTGCCATGCCGATCCGAGGGCTGCGCCCCCGGTTAACCACAGTCAACCCCTATCGGGGTTAGTTACACAGACTACAACGCTCTATTTCTTGGCCGCAAATGAACTAAGCTTGCCTGCTCATTCATTAGTAACAGACAACACTAGACTGTACTCGAATGAATCGCATTATTTACTGGTTCCGGAATGACCTCCGCCTGCACGACAACGAAGGCCTTGTTCGGGCTATCGAACAGGCCGATCAGGTACTTCCGGTAGTTGTCGTTGACCCGCGATGGTTTACGCAACACC
>CAXTJJ010000246.1:0-8991 GCA_964244155.1 uncultured Spirosoma sp. | reverse complement strand
AACGCAACATCTCGAATCGACGGAAGAAATTACCGTACATATCGTATCGCTCGAACGGGCGATGGAGATTATTAACACGGGGGAAATGATGCAGTCACTGCATTTGGCCCCGTTGCTGAAATACTGTCTGAACCGCACGGGCGGCCCCGCGGGATTCTAACAAGATTTAAAAGATTTTCAAGAGTAATGACAAAAGAAGGACCCAGGTGGTTTCCTTGATCCTGTATTTCCCAACATAGTTTCAATACGCCCGAATTACGGGCTCATTTCAGTTTTAAAGAATTAACAAGATTGATTACAACTCTATCTTTGTAATCCCAAAGTGCATCAACAGCTATTTTCATTAATCTTGTTAATTATTTAAATCTAGTTAAAATCCCGGTTGTGATTATCCCCCTCGCCCACCGCGCCGATCAAACGCAGGAATATTATTTCTCAGTAAAACTGGCCGAAGTCCGTCGTTTGCAGGCGGCTGGTCATGATATTATCAATCTCGGCATTGGTAACCCCGACCTCATGCCGTCGCCCAATACCATCGACGCGCTTGTAAAATCGGCACAACAACCAGCGTCGCATGGCTATCAGCCCTATAAAGGTACGCCGGGGTTGCGGCAGGCTATTGCCAAATTCTATAGTCATACTTACGGTGTAACGCTCGACGCGGACACCGAAATTTTGCCGCTTATTGGCTCAAAAGAGGGTATTACCCACATTTCCCTGACGTTTTTAAACGATGGCGATGGTGTACTTGTGCCCGAACTTGGCTATCCGGCTTACCGTGCCGTGAGCACGATGGTTGGTGCCAATGTGCGGGAGTACCCACTGCTGGAGCATGGTGGCTGGCAACCCGACTGGGCTGTTCTGGACGATCTAGTGGCAAAGGCAGACCCATCAAATCCGATCAAAATTCTTTGGTTGAATTACCCGCATATGCCAACCGGTGCCCCCGCTACCCGCGACCTGTTCGAGCGGGCGGTACGTTTTGCCCACGATCATAAGGTGCTGTTGTGTCATGATAATCCCTACAGCCTGATTCTGAATAAAAAGCCACCCATTAGCCTGCTCTCGATAGATGGTGCGAAGGAGGTAGCGATTGAATTGAATTCGTTGAGCAAGTCGCACAACATGGCGGGCTGGCGTATTGGCTGGATGGCGGGCGCGAAAGCCTACGTCGATGCGGTACTGACTATTAAGAGTAACGTCGATTCGGGGCAGTTCAAGCCCTTGATGGATGCCGCTACGGAAGCACTCACCAATTCGGACGACTGGCATCGGGAACGCAATGCCGTTTATCAGGGTCGGCTGGATGCCATACACGCGTTGCTTAACACGCTTGGCTGTACCTATTCTACCGATCAGGAAGGGCTGTTTATCTGGGCCAAACTCCCCGATTCTGTGGCATCAGCCGAAGATCTGGTGAATGACTTACTGCTAACGAAACATGTATTCATTGCTCCCGGCTTCATTTTTGGCCCGAAAGGAAACCGCTATGTGCGCGTGTCGTTGTGTATGCCCAAGGAGCGTATCCGAACCGCGATTGAACGGATTATTGGATAAAACAGATTTTGAACCATCTGTTCAGGACAATCTTCAGATTGGGCACAATCTTAACTTAAGCAGGTTATTTTTTAATAGATTATTGGTAATTATGCTTTTTGCTTAACTACCGTAACTATGCAACAGGATTATAAGTATGGCGATCTAACTCACCGTGTAATTGGCTGCTCGATGGAAGTTCATCGTGTGTTAGGCAATGGCTTTCAAGAAGTTATTTACCAACGAGCATTAGCGTATGAATTAGAGCAACAAACTATAGGGTTCGCAAGAGAAGTCGACATGCCCATTTTTTATAAGAGTATACTAATGGGTACACGTCGCGCAGATTTTCTGATAGAAGAAAAGGTAATGGTCGAGCTGAAAGCCATTATTAAATTAGAAGAAGTGCATTTAGCACAGGCTATCAACTATCTGGAAGCGTATAATCTCGAAATTGGTCTACTGATCAATTTTGGGGCATCCAGTCTGGAATTTAAGCGTGTTTTAAATCCTCACTTTCGTCGATTCCATAGAAAATAATACTAGTGCAGGAGGGCGAATAAAAGAGTCAACAAAATCTGTTTCATCCCAAAATCTGTTAAATCCCGGTCCATGACAGTTACCATTATAGGAATAGGCTTACTAGGCGGTTCGTTTGCCCTTGCCGTACGCGAAAAATATCCCAAAATGCGCTTCATAGGTGTCGATGCATCAACCGTGAATGGGCAACTGGCGCTGGCCAAAGGTATTGTCGATGAAGTCTTACCCCTATCGGAAGCTATAGCGCAAAGCACATTGGTAGTTATGGCGACACCCGTCAATATAATCATCGACTTGCTGCCCATCGTACTGGATCACTTGCCTCCAGACGCAACCGTTGTCGACTTAGGCTCGACAAAAGGGCTTATTTGCAGCGTTGCCGATGCCCATCCCAAACGGGCGCAGTTTGTAGCCGCTCACCCCATGGCGGGCACCGAGAACTCCGGCCCTGGAGCCGCCTTCAAAGAGTTGCTGGTTGGAAAAAACCTCATTATCTGCGACCGGGACAAGAGTGCTCCCGACAGCCTTATACTCATGGAAAGCCTTTTCCGGGATGTAGGAATGAAGTTGTTTTACATGACTCCAAAGGAACACGATCTGCACCTGGCCTATGTATCGCACCTGAGCCACGTCAGCGCCTTTGCCCTTGGCTTAACGGTACTGGAAAAGGAAAAAGACGAACAGGCTATTTTCGACATGGCCAGTACCGGCTTCAGCTCGACCGTTCGGCTGGCCAAAAGCTCACCGGCTATGTGGGCACCCATTTTCGACCAGAATCGACAGAATGTATCGCAGGCCCTGGCCGACTATATCGAGTTTTTACAGCACTTCAAGCAACTCATCGACGATCAGGATGTAACCAACTCACTCGATTTTATGCAACGGGCTAATGTCATCCGGCGGGTACTGGATGGGATTGAAAAACGATAAGTCACAAAAACTTCATTGTGCAACTTATACAAAACGTGTTTCTGTTTGTTAATGACACGTACACCGAGAATTACTATCGTGTACGCCTAGTCAACAATCAGAAATACCTATGCAAGCAACAGACCAACAACCCGCAGTACAAGCTGGCACGATCACCATTGGTGGTGATCTGACCGTTAACCGATTAGCTTATGGCGCTATGCGCATTACCGGCGATGGCATTTGGGGACCGCCCAAAGACCATGACGAGTGTATCCGTGTACTGAAGCGCACCCTCGAACTCGGCATTAACTTTATTGACACCGCCGACAGCTACGGACCATACGTTTCGGAAGAGCTTATTGCTGAAGCCCTTCACCCCTACCCGGATGGGCTGGTTATTGGTACCAAAGGGGGTCTGTTACGCACAGGCCCGAATCAATGGCCGGTTGACGGGAGCCGCAAACACCTCGAAGAAGCATTAAATGGCAGCCTCAAACGCCTGAAGCTCGACCAGATCGACCTGTATCAACTGCACCGGTTCGATCCGAAAGTACCGTCGGAAGAAACATTGGGCTTTCTGAAACAAGCGCAACAACAGGGCAAGATCAAGCACATTGGTTTGTCGGAAGTGAGTATCGACCAGATCGAAGAAGCAAAGCAATACTTCGATGTCGTCTCGGTACAGAACATGTACAACTTTGGCGAGCAACGCTGGAATGACGTGTTGAAATATTGCGAACAAAACAATATCGCCTTTATTCCCTGGTTCCCGCTCAATGCCGGAAATGTTGCGGCAGATAATGCCATCAAGAAAGTAGCCCAACGCCACGGTGCAACGGATTATCAAATCGCGCTGGCGTGGTTACTGGCCGCATCGCCGGTTATGCTGCCCATTGCCGGAACGTCGTCGGTAAAACACCTGGAAGAGAATGTTCAGGCCGCTACCATCAAATTAACGGACGAAGATTTGCAGGATATGCCCTTACCAAAGTAAGGTATTCGGTATTCAGTTTTCGGTATATGGTATACGGTTGGCTGACGCATCAGTAATGGCAAGCGTCAGCCAACCGTATACCATATACCATAAACCAAAAACCCTATACCGCAAACCACTCTCCCAACTATGCCAACTCAAACGAAACAAGACCCGCAGCAACTGCTGGCTTCGACCTTGCAGCGGCTCCAACAAGGTGCCGAGCATATTAGTCCGGTCAACGATTTAATAGGCCAGTGGAGCGATGCCCTGGGCGAAGGAAATCTTACCCTTGAAAACGTTGCCGATGAGCTATTCTCGCTCAAACAGGCTCTGACAGAAGGCAAAAACGCGAAAATTGCTGGCTCATTGCATACGCTCAGCAAGCTCACAAAACAGGCGGCCAACGAATCGTCGGATGTTGATTTGGTTGGTCAATTGCTTCAACTTGCGCAGGTGCTCGATGAGCTTTCGGTTCAGGTGGCGGGGAAATAAACAAGTCAGTTGCGGCTTCGCAGGGTTAGGAAGAAGCATCTATACCATTACCTAACTAGCCCATATCTAGCGCATTAAAATATTGTTTAGACGCTATCTAAATTAAGAGTTGCATTGTATCTTTGTTCATTCATTTAACTAAATGGTGAGCAATAACATACCAGCAACCTACCAGGAAGTGTTTCGGACCGATAGAGGAGTTGTCTATCAATGTGACGTAAGCAATCGGCTGATTCTGGAATTTTGGGATACGTGCACACCTTTATCAGCGCGTGATTTTGCGCAGTTTCGGCGTATGGTCGAAACGGTCGATGTGAAGCAGATGGCGTTGAGTACCGCCCCTGCCGACGACCTCGAAATCCTGGCACCTCCCCGTTCTGAACGCTGTTATGTATTAACACTTTGTGAGGTTATACACCTGCGTGAGCTACTCAACGGAGCCAAGCTTATGCTGGAACTGAATAGTATGCTTCGTGAATGTGGCTGTTCAATAGCTGAATAGATAGCAGTAAATCGTCTATAAATTGATTAATAATCAACCGACTGCTCAACAACAGTCGGTTTTTTTGTGTTGTTTTGTTAGACGAAATTCTCACCGCGAACAACCCGGTTACATCCTATGAAAGACTTAGCAAGATTACGCACTTCCGTTAAGGAAAGCGTTGAGCTGGCCCTGAACCAGCAAATACAGATGGAATTGATTTCATCATCGAAATACCTGGCGATGGCGGGCTGGTGCGACCGGAATGGCCTTGACCATTGCGCAGGCTTCTTCTATAATCAATCGGAAGAAGAGCGCAAGCATGGCATGAAACTGTTTCATTACCTCTGTGACCAGGGCGGCATGGCTTTTTCGCCCGAAATTCCGGCCGTTAGTCAGGAGTTCGATACCCTTCGTTCGGTATTTGAAACAGCCCTGGATCAGGAAATTGCCGTAACCGACTCAATCAACCGGATCATTGGCATTTGCCGCCGTGAAAGTGACTACGCTACGGAAGAACTCCTGAAATGGTATGTGAAAGAGCAAATGGAAGAAGAGTACATTGCTCGTCGCTGCCTGGAATTGATTGATCAGATTCCAGCCGACCAAGTGTATTACCTTGACAAAAAACTCGCCAGCGTTACCTACGACGGCAACCCATTCGAATAGATAAATTCTTGTTTCTGACACAAAAAAGACACCTGCGAGGGTGCCTTTTTTGTGTCGGGTCATTAACTAATTTTTCATTTCAATGTCTGGCTTCCATCCGGTTGGTAGACGTACCGAAAGGTAAAATAGCGGGCAACGCTCGTGGCCGTAGGGGTTGCCGGTGCTCCTTGATAATAACTGAGAATATCCATTTTGGCATACTTTCCATCGCCGGTACGAATAATGAACACTTTGCCGGGTATGGACGAGATGATATTGGTTGTTTGATCATAGTTATACCAACCCTTACCGGAACCTGTCGTAATGGCCAATTGGGTAGGACTTTGGTCCTGCGCGAAGGTTGCCGACGTAGGCACCGATATTGTTTCCTCAAACGTGCCGGTATGTACATAAGCCCCTCCCTGGCCAGTGCGGATAGGCCCTCCGTTAACAATGATCGTGGTGCCCCTGAATCCAATATCCCATTTGTTTGTCGCCGAGTCGGTGTTCGCAATCTGCTTATTATCCTTAAAGCTGAAGAGCGTGAATTTACCGGTTGCCGCAACCGGTTGCTGACCAGTCGCCGATGTTATACTGGTTGGATCGGCGGGAATATCTTTAACGGTGGTTGCTGACAGCGGCTGTACAACGATGGGATTGTCTTCTTTTTTACAGGAAAAAAAGGCGCTGCCTAAGCAAACCGCCACGATTAATTGAGAGATGCGCATCTTCATTTTTGCTTGGTTAATAGAATTGGTAGTTAATTTAAAATGGAACATTGCAGTCCAGCCCTTGTCAACAGGCGAATCACATCGGCTTCAGTCAGGGACTCCGCTTCGATTCGTAATACACAGTCTTCGTCCTCAAGGTCGATACTCCAGCGGCATATCGCCCGCAATTTGCATAACCGACAGGCCGCCCGATGAACCCGTTCGTCGGTGTTGATATTGGTTCGAAAAACGAGGACATTCATAGTACACTGGCGTTAATTCTGAGTGTTTCGTAAGACCTCGAACCAGTGCAGCCGCGCCACCGCCCGGCTCAGCATTTTCCGTAGCTCCAGCAACTCATGCAGTCGGAAACTGAAGCGTAGAAAACGCGACGGCGTACTTAAGTGAATACGCTCTTCGTAGGGATAGGCATCGAAATAGGCCGAGGTGTCAATACTTCGCACATTCCATTCCAGTGCCAGGAAATCCTCATAGCACAGCCATTGGGTGATGTTGTTAAACTCCAGTGATATGTTGTATTGGTTATGTGCCGGGGCGGCTCCGGCTTTCACATCGTCGGGAGTTATGCCATCGTAGAGAGTAATTCGCCCATGAGCGGAATCGGATAACAGGTGACACTGACAGTTCATACACATTGAGCGTTTCGGGTTTACATTGCGTTTAGTTATTTCGATTATAGAGGTTACGATTTCCAGGTCCAGCGCAGCGTAGTATACCACAATCGACCGGCCAGATTGGGGATGTAAGCCGGGTCGGTGTAGCCCGCCAGGTTATCGACACCCGCTTGTAGCGTAATGGATTTCCATGTTTTTGCTGCCGACAGATTATAGAGCATATAACCCCGGACATATTCAGCGTCGGAATCCAGAATCAGGTTTCCATCACGATCTGCAAAGCCGTATTGACCCCGATAAACAGCCCGCAATGAAGCCGAGATACCATTTTTGGGTTGTTCGTAAAAGAGCTTGAGATTGGCCATGTGCCGGGAGCGGTTGAACAATCCACCGTATTCGGCAGACGTTACGCGTTCGCTTGCCAGGGTTTCGGGATTACGGCGATAAACCGTTCCTCCTTTAATTCCCTGTACAACGGCTTTATCTTTTGCGATCAGGTATTGATAACCACCGCTTACGGTCAAATAATTCGTTCCAACAGTCCATCGCCAGCTACTTTCCAACTCAGCACCCTGCGTATATACCTGACTTAAGTTGTTGTAACTGAACACATTCTGCCCATTTGTTTTCCGGGCGATCACCTGTGTTTCAATCAAATCATGAATATCATTTCGAAATAGATTCAGGCTTGCGGTTAGCGGAAGCGTTGGCGATTTAAGCTGTGCGCCAAGATTATAAGCCACAGATCGCTCAGCCCGAATAGTGGCCAGACGAGACGGATCAAGAACAATTTCCGCCAGTTGTCCCTGCTGTGCTAACCGGGCAATTCCCGCTGCGGCCTCCTGTGTTCCGAAAACACTATAGCCTGCCACGGCATTATCGAAATTCAGGTACAACTGCCGGAAATCGGGTGCTTTGAATCCAACGCCCAGACTACCCCGTAAAGCCACGACCGGACTAAGAGCGTAACGGGCCGATAGCTTGGGACTGAACTGACTGGCGTATTGACTATGGGCATCATAACGTCCACCGGCAATGACTGTCCAGCGAAGCGTGGGCATCCACTCATATTGAGCAAACCCATAAGTTGTGTTGAATTGCTTCCGTTCGGTGTAACGGGTTGCCTCTACTGTTTCGGCAATGACCCCAGCCCCGGCAGTCAGGATATTTTTGGGGTTAATAATCCGCTCAGCTACCACTTCAGGGCGATTGAATGTCTGCCGGAAGAAACTGGCGTCATAGGCTTCTCCGGTCGTTGCATAACGCAGGTCAGTTTCGGTGAAATACCCCGTTCGATAGTATCGGTATGTCATTTTCCATCCCGGCGACAGCTGATGAGTCAACACGGGATTTAACGAATAGTCCCGTACGGTTCCGGGGCCGGACACCCGAATATCCGGGCTAACAATAAAGTCGTTTGATTGGCCTTCGGTAAAATACCTGCCTGATACAAACAGTTTCAATTTGGGTGAAAAGGCATACGTCAGTCGTCCACTACCGGTGTAATTCGTAAAAGGCGCAATGGTCTGGCTACCCTCAGTGAGCG
This sequence comes from uncultured Spirosoma sp., assembly GCA_964244155.1. Classification (GTDB taxonomy): domain Bacteria; phylum Bacteroidota; class Bacteroidia; order Cytophagales; family Spirosomataceae; genus Spirosoma. The sequence continues at coordinate 515 of CAXTJJ010000246.1, read as the reverse complement.
AATAACCCGCCGACTGATACCGGTCGCCAAACAGGTAAACACCCAGTTTCCCAGACCGGCCAACCGTCCACTGCTTGCTTACATCGGCCGACAAATCACTGGTTCTGTTCGCCCCATACCGAGCCGATAAACTGCCTTTGGCCTGAGCAGATGTTTCTCCGGGCGTTTGCGTAATAATATTTACAACGCCCGCTAACGCTTCTGACCCGTACAAACTCGACGAAGGCCCTTTAACAACTTCAATTTGTTTGATGTTGCCGACCGCCAGCCGGGTCAGATCAAGCGTACCCGCTGTTCGGCCCACCATCGGTTCGCCATCAACCAGAATCAACGTGTAGTCAGGCCCAAATCCCTGTATCTGAACGCCTTGCCCGTGGTCTGTCACGACGGCAAGGCCCGTTTGTTCCCGTAGTACATCGTTTAGCCGAAGACTACCCATCTGCTGGATTTGCTTCCCACTAATCACTGTAACAGGCAAGGGTAATGCACCCATTGGCCGTTCATTACGCGTGGCG